>NZ_JBMHHY010000007.1:0-340064 GCF_049739465.1 Embleya sp. AB8 | reverse complement strand
TCCGACCCGCTGCGCAAGGGACTCGGCAACGGCTACAACGCGCTGATGAAGACCCTGCGGGAACGGCTCGACAAGGCGGGCGCGGACCGCGGTCGGTATCTGCAACTCACCTCCGCGGCTTCCTCCTCGGGCTATCTGGTACGCGGCCAGGAGAACCAACCCGCGCTCCAGTACCAGGACTTCATCAACGTGATGTCCTACGACCTGCACGGCTCGTGGAACTCCTACGTCGGCCCGCAGGCCCCGCTCTACGACGACGGCCGGGATGCGGAGTTGACGGCCGCCGGGATCTACGACGACAAGAATCCGGATACGAAGGACTACCAGAAGAACGGCTACTTCAACGTCGACTGGGCCTATCACTATTATCGGGGCGCCCTCCAACCCGGCCGGATCAACCTCGGCTTGCCGTACTACACGCGCGGCTGGAAGGACGTACAGGGCGGCACGGACGGGCTCTGGGGCACCTCCAGGATGACCGACCAGGGCGCCTGCGCACCGGGCACCGGCAACAACGGCGGGCGCAGCGACTGCGGTTCGGGAGCCATCGGGATCGACAACCTGTGGCACGACACCGACCGGGGCCGCGAGGTGGCGGCCGGCTCCAACCCGCTGTGGCACGCGAAGAACCTGGAGAACGGCATCCAGCCGCGCTACATGGGTCGTTATGGGCTCACCCCCGACCGCGACGCGGACGACCGGATGACCGGCACGTACGCCCGCAAGTGGGACGACACGCTCAAGGCCACGTGGTTGTGGAACGCCGACAAGAAGGTGTTCCTGTCCACCGAGGACGAACAGTCCATCGACACCAAGCTCCGCTATGTCAAGGACAACGGCATCGGCGGGGTGATGTTGTGGGAGATGGCCGGCGACTATGCCAAGCGGGACAACGGCGAATACGGCATGGGCTACGACCTGACCAGCCGGATCGACGGGGCGCTGCGCGGGGCATCGGCGTACGGTGACACGCGCGCGGGGCGGAACCTGCCCACGGAGAGCCTGAAGGTGCGGACGCAACTGGTCGACTATCCCACCGACGTCGGGCAGATGTGGCCGATGCAGCCGAAGTTGCGCATCAGCAACGACTCGGCGACCACGCTGGCCCAGGGCACCGAGATCGCGTTCGACATCCCCACCTCCACCCCGCCGTTGCTCAAGGACGACAACTACAAGGAGATGCCGATCGTCACACCCGGGCGCACCGGACCCAATCGCGGCGGGCTCGGCGCCGACTTCCATCGGGTCACCATCAAGCTGGACAAGTGCCAGGACATCCCACCGGGCAAGGCACTGGACATCCCGCTCAAGTACTACCTGCCGATCACCGGCCCGGCCAACGTCACGATCAAGGTCGGCGGCAAGGAGTTCGGCGTCTCGACCGAGAACCGCCGGGGTGTCACCACGGTCGAACCGCCCGCACCCGGCGGCGGCACCTGCTCGGCCGGCGAATGGAAGTCCGGCACCGCGTACAGCCCGACCGGCGGGCGGCTGTGGACCGGCTGGGACAAGGGGGCCAAGGGCTGGCAGTTCGAGTACCAGGGCATGCTGATCGACCACTACCCGGACCAGAACCGGGTGCACCTGATCGAGCCGATCGAGAGCAACACCAACCAGTACTGGCGGGTTTCCGGCGTGGCCGGCGGCTGGTACACGATCGGCAACGGCGGTCGATGCCTGACCGCCGTCGCGCCGGGCAAGGATCTGTCCACCACCGGATGTGACGGCTCGGATCGGCAGAAGTGGCGATTCGTCCCGGTCGACCCGGCCAGTGGCGCGGAAGGCACACCCGGCGGGCCGGTGCACGGCAAGGCGGTCAAGCTGCGCTCGGCGACCGGGTTCGACGCCGAGGCGGCCGGCGGCAGCGCGGCTCGCGGGACGCATGTGTTGGCCGGCGACCCGGCCGGGTCGTCGGCGGCGTATGTGGCCTGGAAGGGCTACTACTGGTACGCCCAGTGGTACACCACCGTCGAACCGGGTCTGCCGGAGTCCAACGGTGGGCGGCCGTGGCGCCGACTCGGGCAGACGCCATGAGTGCCCGATCGTGAGCAGTAGCTGACGGGTTCGCCCATCGGGCCCGGGTCGCAGTGATGGCGACCCGGGCCCTTCGTCGTTCGTACCCGACAACTTTCGTTGATCGCATCGACGTACAACGGCGCCTGCGGGCGCCCATCGGCCCGGCGCAGGGTGAGGGTATGCGATTCGACCACCGGCGACGGACGTTGCCCGGCCCCGCGCGGACCCCCGAGACCGGAGCACGCCGATGACGTTCACCCTCACCATGCGCGCGCTGCGCGCGCAGCACACCCGCCTCCTGCTGACCGTGGTGTCGATCATGTGCGGCGTCGCGTTCGTCACCGGCACGCTGATCTTCACCGACACGATCGACCGCCAGGCGGGCGCGGTGGCCGGGCGCAGCGGTCGTGGGGTTGCCGTCGACGTGCGCGCCGCGTCGCTCGGCGGGCGCGGCGCCGGTGGGGCGGGTGCCCCGGTGCCGGCCGAGGTGCTGGAGACCGTCCGCGCCGTGGACGGGGTCCGCGACCCCTACGGCGTGGTCACCGGCTACGCCGCCGTGCTCGGCCGCGCCGGCCGGGCGATCAGTGGACAGGGGCCGCAGAGCCGGGGCGCCGCCGCGCAGTCCGGGATCAACTGGATCCCCGGCGGCGACCACGACCTGACCGCCGGTCGGGCACCGCGCGGCGCCGACGAGGTCGCGGTGGACGCGGACACCGCGCACCGGGCGCGGGTCCGGCTCGGCGACACCGTGACCGTGCAACTCAAGGGCGCGGCCCAGCCGATGCGGCTGGTCGGCCTGATCGCCGCCGCCGACCTCCAAGGCGCGACGCTGACCGCCTTCGACACGCCCACCGCACAGCGCCTGCTGCTCGGCCCGGGGCTGTTCACCGAGATCCGGGCGGGCGCGGCCGGCGCGGTGGACGAGCGCACGTTGCGCGACCGGGTTGCCCGGGTGCTGCCGGCGGACCTGCGCGCGGACACCGGGACCGCGTTGCGCGCCCGTACCGCGAGCGACCTGGCGAGTGCGTTGGAGCCGATTCGGCTGTCCCTGCTCGTGTTCGCCGCGATCTCGGTCCTGGTCGGTGCCTTCATCATCGTCAACACGTTTGCGATGCTGGTCGCCCGGCGCACGCGCGAACTCGCCCTGCTGCGGGTCCTGGGCGCGGGTCCACGACAACTTGCCCGACTGATCCGGGCCGAGGCCGGCGCGGTCGGCGCGATCGCCTCGGTCCTGGGGATCGGGGCGGGCGTCGGCCTGGCCGCCGGGTTGCGCGTGGTCTTCGACGCGGGCCCGGCCGGGGGCCTCGCGGTGAGCGCGCCGACGGTCGCCACCGGGTTTGCCGTCGGGATCGGGGTCACCCTCGTCGCCGCGCACGGACCCGCCCGGCGGGCCGCCCGGATCGCGCCGATCGCGGCCCTGCGCGAGGACGAGCCGCCCGCCGGCCGGCGTTCGACCCGGCGCCGTGCCGGCATCGGCGGCGGGATCGTCGGGCTCGGCGCGGCGCTGGCCGGCGTCGGTTCGGTCGCGCCCGGTGGGGTGAGCGGCGTACTGCTGCCGGTGGCCGGGGCGTTCGTCGCGTTCGTGGGGGTCGTGGTGCTCACCCCGATCCTGGCCCGCCCGGTGATCGGCGGGCTCGGCGCGGTACTGCCCCGCCTGTTCGGCATGTCCGGGCGACTCGCCCGGGAGAACGCGCTGCGCAATCCGCGGCGGACCGCCGCCACCGCCGCCGCGCTGATGATCGGCCTTGCCCTGGTCGCCGCGGTCAACGTGCTCGGCGCTTCGATGAGCGCCTCCGTACATCGCACCATGGACCGCGAGTTCACCGAGGACTACCTGGTTCGGCCCCGGCAGTCGGCGGGTTTCGACCCGGCGGCCGTCGCACTGCTCGGCGCCGCACCCGGCGTCCACGATGCCACCGCCACCTACCAGGGCAGCGCGAATGTGGGCGGCACCGACGTCCAGTACACCGCGGGCGGGATGCCGGCGACCGTGGCGGGCATCGCCGACCGGATGATCTCGGGCACCGCCACACTCGGCGCCGACGGCGTACTGGTCGACGAGGATCTGGCGAACTCGAAGGGGTGGCATACCGGCAGCGTGGTCCAGGCGCGGTTCCCCGACGGCGCCCGACAGACCCTGCGGATCGTCGGGGTCTATCCGGTCGGCATGAGCGGATCGATGATCCTGCCCGAGGCGATCCACCGCGCACATACCCGGGTACTCGCGGTCAACGCCGCGCTGGTCACCGTCGCCCACCCCGGTCCCGCCGCCCGGGCGGCACTGGAGCAGGCTCTGCGGGCCTATCCGGACCTGGGCATCTGGGATCGCACCCAATACATCGCCGAACGTACGCGTGGCATCGACCGGTTGGTCCGCCAGTTCACCCTGCTGCTCGCGCTGTCCATCGTGGTCGCCGCGGTCGGGGTGATCAACACCGTGGCGCTGTCCGTGCTCGAACGCACCCGGGAGATCGGGCTGTTGCGCGCGGTCGGCGCGCATCGCCGGCAGATTCGCCGGATGATTCGCCTCGAGGCGATCCTGATCACCACGTTCGGGGCGGCCCTGGGACTGGCCCTGGGCACGGGGTTGGGCGTGGCGGTGCAACACGCCTTCGCGAGCCAGGGATTCGACGTGTTGCGCGTCCCGGCGGTGCCGCTCGCGTTGTGTGCGGCCCTGGCGGTGCTGATCGGGGTCGGCGCGGCGGTGTGGCCGGCTCGGCGGGCGGCGCGGTTGCCGGTGCTCGCTGCCGTCGCGGCGGCGTGAGCGGGATACGGTGAGCCGCATGCGGATGCCCCGACCTCGCTCGGCCGGACCGGGCCTGGATATCGCGCTCGCCGTGGTGGTGGCGGTGTTCGGGGCCCCGATGTACTTCGGCTCCGGCCTGGTCGAGTCGCCGCGTACCGGAGGTTCCGGGTGGACGGAAGGGGTGTTCGTCGGCGTCCAGATCGGGTGTGGGCTGGCCCTGGTACTCCGTCGCCGGGCACCCTACCCGGTGACCCTGGGCTGCGCGGCGGCCACCGTGGTCGCGTTGCCGCTGGCCCTGCCGTTCGCGTGCTACGCGCTCACCGTGTACGAGCGGCGACCCACGGCCTGGCGGTGGATCCCGATCGTGGTCCCGGTGGCGGCCGGCAGCGGGGCCGCGGGGTGGCGGATGTCCGGGCACGACCCGGGCCTCACGGCGGGCGCGACCGTGGCCCTGCTCGGCTCGGCGGTGCTCGCCCCCGCGCTGCTCGGCCTCTACCTGGGCTCGCGCAGGCGGCTGATCCAGGCGCTGGCCGAACGCGCCGAGCGGGCCGAGGCCGACCAGGAACTGCGCGCCGAACAGGCCCGGTCGGCCGAGCGCAGCCGGTTGGCGGGCGAGATGCACGACGTGGTCACCCACCGGGTCAGCCTGATGGTGCTCCAGGCCAACTCGCTGCGCACCCGGCTGGCCGACCCGGAACTGCGCGACGCCGCCCAGGAGATGGTCGAGGTGGGGCGTGGCACGCTGCGCGAGTTGCGCGAACTCGTCGGTATCCTGCGCTCGGAGCAGCACCTGGGCACCGCCGCGCAGACCGCGAAGCCGGCGATCCTGGACGTGTCCGAGCTGATCGCCCAGTCCGCCGCCGCCGGTGTGTCGATCGAACTGGTCACCGAGGGCGAGCCGGTCGCGGCGGAGCCGGCGGTGGCGCGCACCGGGTTCCGGGTGGTCCAGGAGGCCCTCACCAATACGCACAAGCACGCGCCGGGGGGTCGGGTTCGGGTCGAACTCCGTTACGACCCGGGGCTGGTCCACGTCTGCGTGCGCAATACGGCGGGTGATCCGGTCGCGCCCGCGGACTCGGCGGGCACCGGCCTGATCGGCCTGCGCGAGCGGGTCGACCTGGTCGGCGGGACGCTTCGGGCGGGGCCGTGCCCGGACGGGGGTTTCGAGTTGGCCGCCGAACTGCCGCTGGGGGCCGCGGGATCGGCGGGATCGTCGCTGGGGCGTCCGGTGCCTTCAGGGTCGGTGGGCTCCGCGAGATCTGTCGCACCTGTGGACTCTGCCGGATCTGCGGACTCTGCGGACTCCTTCGGATCTGCGGACTCTGCGGGATCTGCGGGATCTGTGGACTCTGTGGGATCCGCCGGATCTGCTGACTCTGTGCGGTCTCCGGGCTCCGCAGGATCCGTCGGTAAGGACGCCCGGTGATCCGCGTCCTGGTCGTCGACGACGATCGGCTCGTCTGTGCCCATCTGCGGATCATCGTCGATGCCGCCGCCGACGTCGAGGTGGTCGGCGTCGCGCACGACGGCGCCGAGGCGGTCGAGTCGGTGATCCGGCTCGCGCCGCACGTGGTGCTGATGGACCTGCACATGCCCGGCGTCGACGGCCTGACCGCGATCGACCGGATCGGGCGACTCCCGGACCCGCCCCGGGTGATCGCGCTGACCACGTTCGATCTGGACGCCTATGTGGTCCGGGTGCTGGCCGGCGGTGCGGCCGGATTCCTGCTCAAGGACACCCCGCCGGAGGACCTGCTCGGCCTGATCCGCGTCGCCGCCGACGGCCACACCGTGCTCTCGCCCGGACCGGCATCCCGGCTGGCCGCCGACTCGGCCCGGCGCCGCGCCGACCGGCAGCGCGCGCTGGCCCGGATCTCGATCCTGTCGCCCGGGGAGACGGAGATCCTGGCGGGCATCGGCGCGGGCCGGTCCAACGCGGAGATCGCCGCACTGCTGAACTTCAGCGAGGCCACCGTGAAGACCTACGTCTCGCGGATGCTCACCAAACTCGACTGCGCCAACCGCACCCAGGCCGCGCGGCTGGCCTACGACGCGGAACTGGGCGGCTCCTGACCGCGATCGGGTCGGCCGGCCGTGACCCGCTCCCGGATCAGGTCGGCGAAGCGGAGCACGGCGCAGGTGTTGCCGGCGAGGAAGAGGTGGGGTTCGACCAGTTCCAGTTCCATCAGTACCGGGGATCCCGCGTCGTCCAGGGCCACGTCGACCCGGGCGTAGAGCAGTTCCCGGGCCTTTGGGGCGGCGGCCAATGCGGCGTCGGCCAGGGCGAGTTCGGCCCGGGAGGGGTGGTGCGGGGCCAGGTTCGGGTGGGGCGACCGCTCGTTGTCGACCACCCCGACCTCGGTGAGCACCGGGCCCTTGCGGATCGCGTGGCTGAACGTTCCGCCGAGGAAGACCAAGGCCCGTTCGCCCTCGTCGATCCGGGACAGGTACGGCTGGACCAGTACGGTCGCGCCGGCCGCGTGCAGTGCGGCGATGTGCCGTAGCGCCGCGTCGTGTTGGTGCGCCGCGTAGCGGGCGCTGTCCCGGGCGCCGGCCGAGACGGCGGGCTTGACCACAAAATGGCCGCGCTCGGGCAGGACCGGCGCCTCGCCGGGGGCGACGAACCGGGTCGGCACCACCGGGACGCCGCGCTCGGCGAGTTCGCCCAGATAGCGCTTGTCGGTGTTCCACCGCACCAGCCCGGCCGGATTGTCGAGCCGGGTCACCGCCGCCACGGCGTCCACCCACGCCAGGTATTCGTCGAGCCGCTCCGGATAGCCCCACGTGGACCGGATCACCACGGCCGCGCACGCCGCCCAGTCGTAGTCGACCCGATCCCAGGCCACCGCCTCGGCCTCGATCCCACGCGCCCGCAGCGCCGCCACCAACGGCGACAGATCCGGGTCCAGTTCGAGCCCGATGGACGACGTGGCCACCGCCACCCGAATCGCGACCGACATTCTTGACCCCCGAAAGACACCGAAGACATGACCGACCCGCGACACCGGCGAGGCGCCGCGGCCGGGATCACCCTACGACGGGGCCGGAGGCGTACCGCCGACCGGGACGCGCCTGCCCCGGCCCGTTCGGGCCGGGGCCGGGTCGGCTACGTCCGGAGGGGTTCGCGGTGGGCCGGTCGGCCGGCCAGGGCCTCGCCCTCCATGTCGACGCGGGGGATGTGCCGTTCCCAGGACTTGGGGAACCACCACGCGAGCCGGCCGAGCAGGGCCATCACGGCCGGGACCAGGGCCATCCGGATCACGAACGCGTCGATCGTGACGCCGACCGCGAGGGCGAAGCCGATCGGCTGCACGATCGGGTCGTGGGCGAAGGCGAAGCTTCCGAAGACCGAGATCATGATCAGCGCGGCGGCCGTCACCACCCGCGCGCCGCCCGCGAATCCGGCGATCACGGCGTCGGATGCCGAGGCGCCGTGCGTACGTTCCTCCTTCATCCGGGAGACCAGGAACAGTTCGTAGTCCATCGCCAGGCCGAACAGCACGCCGATCAGCAGGATCGGCAGGAAGCTGACCACCGGTCCCACCTGCGGCACCGGGATCACGTCGGTGAACCACCCCCACTGGTACACCGCGACCACCACCCCGCAGGTGGCCGCCGTACTGAACAGGAACCCCAGTACGGCCTTGAGCGGTACCAGCAGCGAGCGGAAGGCCAGCGTCAGCAGGAGCAGCGAGATGCCGACGATGACCAGGAGGAAGGCGGGCAGCGCGGCGCCGAGCTTCGCGGATACGTCGATGTTGCCCGCCGTGCTGCCGGTGACGGTGAGTTCGGTGCCGGTCCGACGCAGGTCGGCGCGTTGGTCGCGGATCCTGGTGACCAGGTCCTGGGTCGTCTTGGCATCCGGCCCGGCGGTGGGGATCACCGTGATTGCGGCCAGGCGTCCGCTCGCGTCGAAGGACGGCGGCAGCACGTCGGCCACGCCGGGCAGGGCGGCCAGTCGCCGGGCCGCGTGCTCCACCGCCGGGCCCGGGTCGGTACCGGCGCGCACCTCCACGACGGCCACCAGCGGTCCGTTGTAGCCCGCCCCGAAGCCGTCGCTGACCAGGTCGTAGGCATTGCGCGCGGAACTGCCCTGCGGATAGGAGCCGGCGCTCGGCAGGCCCAGGCGCAGATCCTTGGCGGGGATCGCCAACACCCCGATCCCGACCAGGCAGGCGACCAGGACCAGGATCGGGCGGCGGACGACCAGACGTACCCAGCGCTCGCCCGCGCCGGGCCCGCGCCGGGCGTCCCGCAGGCCCGGGACCCGCAGCCGCTCGATGGAGCGCCCCGCGTACCCGAGCAACGCGGGGAGCAGGGTGATCGCGACGAGCATCGCGACGATCACCGCGCCGGCGGCGGCCAGACCCATCACGGTCAGGAACGGGACCCCGGCCACGGCCAGTCCGGCCAGGGCGACCACCACCGTGGAGCCGGCGAACAACACCGCGCTGCCGGCGGTGCCGTTGGCCCGGGCGGCGGCCTCCTCCGGAGCCATCCCCTCGGCCAGGTTCTGCCGATGCCGGGAGACGATGAACAGCGCGTAGTCGATGCCCACCGCCATGCCGATCATCAACGCGAGCACCGGGGCCGTGGAGATCACCTCGAAGGGACCGGTCAGCACCAGCAGTCCGGCCATCCCGACGCCGACCCCCACCAGGGCGGTCACGATCGGCAGGCCGGCCGCGACCACGGACCCGAAGGTGATCAGCAGGACCAGTACGGCGACCGCGACGCCGATCGCCTCACCGCCCTCGACCTCGACCGTGGGGGTGTACGCGTCGCCGCCCAACTCGACCCGCAGGCCCGCCGGTCGCGCGGCGTTCGCGGCGTCGCGGACCGTGTCGCGCGGCCCGTCGGCGAGGTCCTTGAGCTTGTCGTCGAAGACCACCCGGGCGAGGGCGATCCGCCCGTCCGGCGAGACCGCGTTCGCGGCGAACGGTTCGACGACCGAGGCGACGCCGCGGGTTGCCGCGATGGCGCCGGTGGCGGCGTCGATCGCCCGCCGTTGGTCGGGCGCGGTGACGGATTTCCCGGGATCGGCCGCGAACACCACCTGCGCAGAGGCGTTCGCGTAGTCCGGCAGGCTTTTCGAGATCCGGTCCAGGGTGCGCTGGGCCTCCGTCCCGGGCACCCGGAACTCGTCGCCGGTCTTCCCGGAGAACGCCGCGGCCAGACCGCCGAGCGCGAGCAATACGGCCAGCCAGATGGCCAGTACGGCCGCTCGGCGCCGGTAGCAGAACCGGGCCAGCCGGTAGAGGTGAGTGGCCATCAGGGTGCCTCCAAGTACGGAGATGGGCCCGCGGATCGGCGCGACGGCATGGTGCCGGCTGCGCGGATTCACCATACGCACGACTTGGTCAGCTGACAAAGTCGAGAGATCAAGTTGCCTGGTCGAGCATTTCGAACGAGTGGTCTCCGCCGGTCGTCGATCCGGCTCGGCGTGGTCGGCGGGGTCGGCGCGAGCACTCGCTACCCTTCACGCATGGCTCACGTCCCCGCCGCCGAACGGCGTCCGCAACTCGTCCAGGCCGCGATCACCTTGATGGCGCGCGAGGGGGCCGATGCCGGCAGCACCCGGGCGATCGCCGCCGAACTGGGCGTCGCGCAGGCCACGGTGCACTACACCTTCGGTACCAAGCGCGACCTCTACCGCGCGGTGATCGAACAGTTGACCGCCGAACTGGTCGAGCAGGTGCGCGCGGCGATCCCGGTGGATCGCGACTTCGAGGAATCGGTACGGCGGATGGCCGAGGCGCTGGTCCAGGGGCTGCGCGCGCAACCGGGGCGCTATCTGCTGCTCACCGAGCTGACCACGCACTCACTGCGGCAGCCGGATCTGCGCGAGGTGCTCGCGGCGCATCAGCGGGTGTTGGAGGAGACCGCCGCGGAACTCCTCGCGGAGGTGGCCGCGCGTGCCGAACGGCCGTTGGCGGTATCGGCGCTGCCGCTCGCCCGGTTCTTCCTGGCTTGCTTCGACGGCCTCTCGCAACGGCATCTGATCATGGACGACGAGGCGATCGCGGCGGACATGGACCGGCTGATCGAGGCCACGCTCGCACTGGCCGGACCGGGCTGAGCGGGACCGGGGTGAGCCGGGCGCCGGCGCGGGCGGGCCGAGCGGGGCGCGGCGGCGCGGGCCGAGTCGGGTAACTGCCGGGTCGGGATGGGTCGGGCGTGGGCGGTCCCTTGGGCGGGCCGCGCGGGGTGCGGTTGCCGGCCGGGGCGGGCATGACGGGCCGGGCCGGGTGCGGTTGGGGCGGGATGGGCGGAGACCGCCGGTCCGCCGCAGTCCACGGGTTCGTGGGCGTGCGGTCGGGCCGGCGGTCGTTCCGCGAAACCGGGCGGACCCGGGGTGGTTCAGGCCGCGGGACCGGTGAACAGACCGCGTCCGGTCTTGACCGCGCGTCCGGCCTTGACCAGACCCTCGGTCGAGGTACGCACGCTCTCCATCCGGCTCTTGGTGGCGGTCTCGCCCAGAGCCTCGGTGAGTTGGCGGACGTTCATCGGTTCGCCGGTACCGGCCAACAGCGCGGCGATCTCGTCGCGCAGGTGGGAACGGACCGGACGAGCGGCGGCCGGTGCCGGGGCGGCCTCGGTCGCCGTGACGACGGTGGACGCCTTCGTGCCGGCGGCCTTGGTGGTACCGGACTTGGTGGTACCGGCCTTGGTGCTGCTCGCCTTGGCGGTGGCCGGCTTGCCGGCGGGGCCCGCCTTGGCGCGTGCGGCCTTCTTCTTCGTGGCGGGCTTGGCCGGCGCGGCCTTGCGCGCGGAATCGGCTTGTATCCGCGGCTGTTCCGTGACCGCAGCGACCGCCGCGACCGCCTTGCGGCTCCGGCGCGGTGCCGGAACGGTCGCCACCGGGGTCTCCGGGGCGGCCGGTTCGGCGATCTCGGCGATGGCCGGTTCGGCCGAGGCGGTCGCCTCGGACTCGACGGCCGGCGCGGCCGGAGCCGCTTCCGCCGGGGCTTCGGGCTCCGCCGACGAGGCGGGCTCCGAGGTGAGCGGACGAATCAGCGCGAGGTGCTCCACCGCGCTCAGGCGGGCGGCCAACTGCCGTTCCACATCAGCCAGTTCGCCTTGCAGCCGGTCCCGTCGCCCGGCCAGTTCGGCAGCCTCCTGTTCCAATGAAACTCTCAATTCCTGCACCGATGATGCGACCATCCGGCGACTCCTTTTCGTGCCTCGAGGATCAGGGAAGAGTAACCGCGATCCGGTGGACCGGAGCGCGCGGTTCCCCTTTGGCGGGCGGGGTCGTCCCACCCGCGCTGTGTCCATGATCGCCCGTCCGACGCATGACTTGCACCAAAACACGTTTCCGCGTGCGGAATTGACCTGGGAACGCTACGCCGGCGCGGGGAACGCACGCGGCGCGGGGGCAGGTTCGGGGGGCGAATCGGCGTTCGGTCGGGGTGGGTTGGATCGGTGTTCCGGGCGGGCGGCGTGGGCCTGTTCGCGGTAGCGCGGACGAGGCCGGTGGACGAGGTGTGGCGGCGGCTGGCCGTCGCGATGGATCGGTTCGGTCCGGCGTGGGGAGTACGGACATCCGGCTCGTGCGCAGGCCCGGCGGGTGCTCGAGCGTGCCTCGGCGGGGACTCGGGCCGCGGGCGTGGATGCGCCGGTCGATCCGGTTCGGTCCGCGCGGTGGATCCGGGCGGAGTGTGCCCCGACGGGTGTGGGGTCGGTCCCGGTCGCCTGTCTGGGTGTATGGGGCCGGCCGATCCCATGGTCCGGCCGGCCTCGGTCATCCGGTGCGGCACCGGCGGCAGTTGTGGCGGGGGCGCCGGCAGTCGAGTTGCCCCCCGACGGTACGCCGTCGCGCGGTCGGTGGCGGCCCCGGGCGGGGGCACTCAGGATGATGGCACGGGGGCGTCGTTCTTCTCTGGAGGTCTCGTCATGCCCGTCGTCACCAAGCCCTACCTTCCCGGTACGCCCTGTTGGGTCGACCTGATGGTCCCCGATCAGCAGGCGGCCCTCGACTTCTATCGCGACCTGTTCGGCTGGCAGGGCGAGGTCGGGCCACCGGAGACGGGCGGTTACGCGGTCTGCTCGCTCAACGGCAAGCCCGTCGCGGGCATCATGAAGGCGATGTCCCAGGACGGGGGACCGACGCCGCCGACCGCGTGGACCACCTATCTCGCCGCCGCCGACGCCGACGCCACCGAGGCGGCGGTCACCAAGGCGGGCGGCACGGTGCTGGCGCCGGTGATGGATGTGATGACGCTCGGTCGGATGTTCATCGCCGCCGATCCCACCGGTGCGGTGTTCGGGGTGTGGCAGGCCCGGGACTTCTTCGGCGCGCAGGTGGTCAACGAGCCGGGGGCGGTGATCTGGAGCGAACTCAACACGAGTGACACCGGCGCCGCGTCGACGTTCGGCGCCGCCGCTCTCGGTCTGTCGGCCGCGCCGATGGAGGGCACCGACGGCAAGTACTACTCGCTCAGCGCGGGTGGGCGGGTGATCGGCGGTATGCAGGGGCTCGACCAACTGCCGCCCGGGACGCCCTCGCACTGGCTGACCTACTTCTCCGTGGACGACACGGACAGCACGGTCGACGCACTGGTCCGGGCCGGCGGCAATGTGCTCATGCCGCCGTTCGACATGATGGCCGGTCGGATGGCCGTGGTCACCGACCCGCAGGGCGGTGCCTTCGCGGTGATCAACGCGACCGCGCCCGCACCCTCCTGACCTCGCCGTACTCCTGCCGAACGCCCGGCGTCCCCACGTGGACGCCGGGCGTTTCGTATGGCCCGCCGGGCGGGCCGAAAGGGCGCGGGTGGGGGTGGCGGAATGCGCCGATGGGCCCGCCCGACAACTTTCGTGGGCGGGGCGGTCGACTTTCGTAAGAGGAAAGGCAACCTTCGCGGGTCCCGCGCCGATCCACCGAGCGGCATCGTGGGTCGGGCTCGGACGTGTTCGCGCTCCCGAACATGTCCGCTCGTGGTGGTCACCGTCGAGGGAGGGGTGCATGAGGTGACGTCCCCGGCACCGCCGGGGGCACTGCGGCCGCCGTCCGGCGCCGCGTCCGGTGCGGCGGCACCTGATGCGGAGCCGGACGGTATGCGCCCGCACGGGTGATCCCCGGCGCGCGTCGCTCGCCGGCACCGACGCACCGGCCCGGCCGTACCCGACGCTGGGCGCATGTCTCACCACCTCAGCGGACCCGACCTGCGGTCCCCCATGGACGATGCCCGACTGGACCTCACCGACCTGTTCGCCTTCACCGTGCCGGGCGAGCGCACCGTGCTGATCATGAACGCCTACCCGATCGCCAAGGCCGGCGCCGCCTTCCATCCGGACGCGGTCTATCGGATCGACGTGGACACCGACGGCGACCATCGTGCCGACGTGGCGTTCAGCATGGTCTTCTCGGCGCCGCGCGACGGACGGCAGACCGTCACCGTGTATCGGGCCACCGGCGCCCAGGCGCGTGCGCACGAGGCGGCGGGCGAGCCGATCGTCACGGACGCGCCGGTGGGCACGGGCGCCGAGCCGATCGTGGTCGAGGCCGGGCCGTACCGGTTCGCCGCCGGGCTGCGCAGTGACCCGTTCTTCGCCGATCTGGACGGCATCGTCAAGGACTTCCAGTGGACCGGCGTGGACTGGGGCGCGGACAAGAACATCCTCGGCATGGTCCTGGAGATGCCGAACGCCGAACTGTCCGCCCATCCGGTGATCGGCGTCTGGGCCCGGGTGAGCCTGCGTCGGGACGGCGAACTCAGGTCCGTCGACCGGGGCGCGCATCCGTCGTTGACCGCATACTTCAACGCCGAGGACGCCAAGGAGGCGTACAACGCGGGCGAGCCGGCGCAGGACTGGGACACCTACCGCGAGCCCTGGACCGCGGCGCTGGAACACTTCGGCAATTACGACACGGCCGCCGCCGAGGGGGCGTTGCGCACGATCCTGCCGGACGTACTGCGCTTCGACCGGGACCGGCCGGCGGGCTACCCCAACGGCCGCACGCTCACCGACGATGTCACCTCGGCCCGGCTGACCATGTTGTCCAACGGCAGGATCACCAGCGACCACATCGGGCCGCACACCGACCTGCTGGCCGGGTTTCCGTATCTGGGCGCCCCGCACGCCGGCTGACGCTACGCCATTCGGGTGATTCCCCGAGGTTGGTTCGGGGCCGGGCACGGGCGCTGAGCAGGTCGGGCGCACGGTGTGGATCCGGGCTGCTACACAAGGGTCGCCCCCGGGCCCTGTACGCGGGCGCGGACCGGTAGTTCACTGCCCGGACAACCACCAATCGGGGGTCCCGGCAGGGGACTTCCGTACCTCGGGCGCGGGCGTTCGCGCGGGCCGAACGGTCGGCTGCGGTGCGTACGCCCCGGGCCCCGGGAGGAGCGGAGCAGTGATCGGATGATGACCGAAGTCGTGCTCTTGACCGGACCCGGCGACCACGGCCGGCCGTGCCGGGTCCCGCGTACCGCCGAGGGGGCCGAACCCGATCGGATCACCGCCGACCGCGCGGGTCGGCGGGCGAACTTCGAGCGCACCGGCGAGATCGCCACGGTGGACGGCCGCGAACTGTCGATCTATCGCTGGACGTATGATCTCGTGATCGCCGAATAGGGGCGCACGGACGGCGGGTTCGGGTCGACCGGCGTGACGGCCCGACGGACATTGCCGATGTTCGGCAACCTGGGGTCGTGATCATGCCGAGAACGTGGCTGCCGGCCGACCGACCGCACCTGTGAATCCGGCTTCCGTGAGGGGGCCGGTTCGGCTGTCGCCGAACCGGCCCCCTCATCGTTGACTGCTTCTCAACGATAGTTGATCAAGGAGTCGTTGTTCCCGCGTGGTGGCTGATCGATCGTTGAGGCACACCAAGTGCGTTCCCGCTTCACCTGTGCCAAGGAGCACCACCATGCGCATCATTCGTTCCACCGTCGTCGTCTCGGCGGTTGTCGCGCTCGCCGTCGGCGGGTTGGCCGGCTGCAACGACGACTCGGAGAAGTCCAACGCGAGCAAGGACGCCAAGGCGTTGGCCGGCGATGCTCTGGATTTGTTGCGCAAGGCCGACGACGTCCGGGTAATCGGTGGCGGCGACAACGAGGGCAAGAAGCAGGATGTGGACCTCTGTCTGCGCGGCGCCGACAGTCAGGGCACGATGAAGATCGACGGTTCGGCGGTCGACGTCATCGAGATCGGCCCGGTGATGTACATGAAGGGCAATGCCGCGTTCTGGATCAAGACCATGCCGCCGGCTCCCAATGCGAATGCGATGGGGAAGTTGATCGAGGGCAAGTATGTGAAGATCAGCTACGACGACGACCCGGAGAGCGGACCCGGCAGCACTCTGGGCAGCCTTTTCGAGGGCTCCCCGGACGGTGTCAGCAAGGGCGAGGTCGTCACGATCGACGGCAAGAAGCTGATTCCGCTGAGCAAGACCAACAAGAGCGGGAATCTGGTGACCGTGCATGTTCCGGAGCGGGGTCGGCCATTCCCGACGCTGGTCAAGGTGACGGGGAAGACCAACCTGACGATGAAGTTCTCCCGGTCCGGGAAGAAGTGCACGCCTGCCGTGCCGCCCGCAGACCAGGTGATCGACCCGGCGACGCTGGATGGCGAGACGCCCGCCGCGCCGGCTGCGCCGACCCCGGCCTGAGTCGGGTCGCCGCGCCGGCGGGCCGTGTGGCGGGGTCAGTCGCGGAACAGCAGGACGATGCCGGCCGTGAGCGCGCCGATCGCGATGGCGGCGATGCCGTAGGCGATGCGGTGGGTGCGCAGGAACGGCAGGAAGCGGTCGGCGGCCAGGCGGCCCGGGCCGGTCAGGGCGAGGGTGGCGGCGGCCGCGGTGAGCAGGAGTTCGTACTCGACGCCGTCGGGGGCGAAGAAGCCGCCGTCCCATTTGACCGCGATGGCGTTGATCATGGTGCCGATGATCCCCGCGGCGGCCAACGGGGTGCACAGGCCGAGCACCAGGGCCAGGCCGCCGAAGGTCTCGGTGAGCCCGGCCACCGTCGCCATCGCCTTGCCGGAGGGGTAGCCGCTCGCGGTGAAGAACTGCCCGGTGCCGTCCAGGCCGCCGCCGTCGAACCAGCCGAACAACTTCTGCGTGCCGTGTCCGGCCATGGTCAGGCCGACCACGATGCGCAGCAGCACCAGTCCGAGGTCGGTTCCGTGCGGCGCCGGGCCGGGCGCGAGCGGTTGGTCGGGGGTGCGCCGGGTCGTCTCGGCGGGGGAGTACATGCGGGTGTCTCCTGTCGATGCGATGCGATGCGATGCGATGCGATGCGGGGGCGGTGGGTGTCAAGATCATGAGTTCAAATTTGAACTCGGTCTTCGACGCTACCGTCCGATTCGGGCTTCGACAAGCTCAGTAGGCTTGGGCGCATGACCGAACCGCGTTGGCTGGACGATCTGGAGATGGCCGCGTGGTCGGGCTTCGTCGAGGCCGGACACCGGGTGGATCGGGCGCTGGAGCGTCAGCTCAAGGACGAGGCGGGCCTGTCGCATCCGCAGTACGAGATCCTGGTGCACCTGTCCGCCGTACCCGAAGGCGAGCTGCGGATGGCCGAGTTGGCCGAGCGGCTGATCACCTCGAAGAGTGGGATCACCTACCAGGTCGCCCAACTGGAGAAGCTCGGCCTGGTCCGCCGGCGGGCGTGCCCCGACCAGCCGCGCGGCGTCTTCGCGGTGCTCACCGACGAGGGCGCCGAGCGGTTGCGGGCGGCGGCGCCGGCGCATGTGGCTCGGGTGCGGGAGGTGCTGATCGACGTGTTGGATCGCGAGCAGCTTGCGGTGCTGGCCGAGGCACTGGGTACGGTCGGCCGGCGGCTGCGCGCGCACGACCGCGACTGAGCGGCGGCCCGTCCCGGTTTGGTACCGCCCGGAACGAGGCCGCGCCCCGCTCCGGCGAGGGCCGGAAGCGGGGCGCGACTCGGGGTCGGGGGCGTGGTCAGGAGATGGAGATGTCGTCCAGGAAGAACGTGGTCGCCGCCGACTGGTCCTCGGTGCCCTTGAACTGCAGGGTGATGGTCCGGCCCGCGTAGGCGCTCAGGTCGACCGTCTTCTGCACGTAGGCGCCGGTGGCGTCGGCGTTGGAGTAGGTGGCCAGCGTGGTGCCGTCGACCTGGACGGCGAGGGTGTCGTAGGCCGTGTTGCCGACCTCCTCGGTGGTGATCTTCACCCACAGGCGCAGCTTCGCGCCCGCCGGGACGGTCACGTTGGACTGGCTCAGGGTTTCGGTGTTCGCGGTGCCGTAACCCATCATCCAGGCGTACCAGCTGCCACTGTGCGCAGTTGCCTGGGTGCTGTTGGTGATGTCGTTGGCGCTCTGCGTCCAGTTGGCGGTGCCCTGTTCGAAGCCGCCGTTCTTGAGCGAGCTACCCGGACCGGTGCCGCCCACGGTGAGTGTGTAGGTGGTCGAGTGGGCGACCGAACCGGTCCCGGTGATGGTGATCGGGTAGGTACCGGGCGTGGTGTTGGCCGCGACCGTGATGGTGGCGGTCGAGGACGCCCCGGACTGCACGGAGCCCGGGTTGAAGGTCACGCCGACGCCGGTGGGGGCGCCGCCCGAGGTCAGCGACACCGTCTGCGCCGCGCCGCTCGTGGTCGCGGTGTTCACCGTCGTGGTGGTGCTGCCACCGGGCTGGACGGTACCCGAGCCGGGCGCGACCGAGACGGAGAAGTCGTTGGTGGGCGTGGTGCCGCCGACCGCGATCTTCCAGATGGTGTACGCGACGCCGTTGGCGCTGCGGGAGAGCACGGTGGGGTTGATGTTGGTGGTCGTGTCACACGACTGGTGGTAGCAGGAGTCGTAGGACTGGTTGGCGTTGCCGCCCCACTTGGCCGCCTGGGTCGAGGACTTGGTGGCGTCGGCGCCGGCCGCGTAGCCGGACGTCGGGATGCCGCCCTGCTGGAACGAGTAGTCGTCGGAGCGCCCTTGGCCCTCGACGTTCTCCTCGGGCTGCAGGTTCAGCGTGTCCCAGTACGCCTTCATCGGCGCGGCGGCGGGGGAGGTGATGTTGTTGATGAAGTAGCCCGCGTTGGGCGAGGCCACCATGTCGAAGTTGTAGTAGCTCTTGATCGCCGCGCGCTGCGTCGAGCCGAGCTGGCCGACGTAGAACTGGGAGCCCTCCAGGCCCTGTTCCTCACCCGTCCACCAGCCGAACCGGACGTGCTTGGTCAGCGTCGGGTTGGCCTTGGCCAGCGCGAGGGCGTTCTCCAGGATGGTCGCGGAGCCGGAGCCGTTGTCGTTGATGCCGGGGCCGGCCTGGACGCTGTCCAGGTGGGCACCGAACATCACGACCGAGTCGGTCGGGCCGCCGGGCCAGTCGGCGATCAGGTTGTTGGACTGGTAGCTGCACGAGGTGCAGGTCTGCTCCGCGACGGTGAAGCCCGCCGCCTGGAGCTTGCCCTTGATGTACGCCACCGACGCGCTGTGCCCCGCGCTGCCCGCGCGGCGGTTGCCGCCGTTCTGGTTGGCGATCGAGTTGAGCTGGGCCAGGTGTGCCTGGACGTTGGCCACGTCGATGTTCGGCGGGTCACCGCCCGGGTTGCCCGGACCGGTCACGGTCAGCGTGTACTGCGCGGTGTGCGTGGCACCGGAGCCGGTGCCGGTGACGGTCACCGAGTAGGTGCCCGCCGCGGCCGTGGAACTCGCCGACAGGGTCAGCGCGGCGCTGCCCCCGGACTGCACGGTCGCCGGGTTGAACTGCGCGGTGACGCCCGCGGGCAGATTGCCGGCGGACAGGGTGACCGACTGCGCGACACCGGTGGTCACGGCCGTGCTCACCGTGGTCGTGGTGGCGGCGCCCGGGGTCAGCGTGCCGGCGGTCGGGTTGAGCGCGATCGAGAAGTCGTTCTGTCCCGGACCGGCGGTGCAGGTCGGGTCACCGGACTGGGCACCGACGCTGATCGCGTCCCACGCGGCCTTGGTCTTGTTGAACAGACCGCAGGTCGAGTCGAGGGACTTGGCCGCGCTCAGCGTGGCGGTGCGGTAGCGCTTGTAGGTCATCCCGCTGGTCTTGAGCAGCATGCCGCCGTAGAACACCTTGCCGGCCTGCTGGATGCCGACGCCGGTGAGCGAACTGCTGTTGCAGGTCGGGCTGGTCGGCTTGCCGCCGCCGGGGTTGGTGCCCTCGGCGAGCAGGTAGAACCAGTGGTTGAGCGGCCCGGCCGCCGCGTGCTCCTCGGTGCTCGGGATGGAGGAGCTATAGCAGTCCGGGTCGCCGTTGGTGGACGGCTTGTACATGTAGCGGATCGGGCCGTTGCCGACCAGGTTGACCGTCTCGCCGACGGTGTAGTCGGGGGTGTCGTACGGCGCCGGCTCGTTGGTGTACGCCTCGGTCAGCGCACCCATGATGTCGCCGGTGCCCTCGCCCAGACCCGCCTCGCCGCTCGTGCTGCCCGGGGTGAACTGGTCGATGCCGTGCCCGAATTCGTGGCCGACCACGTCCATCGAACCGATCCACTGGTTCGCCTGGTTGTGGCCGATGGACACGGACGAGCCGTCCCAGTAGGCGTTGACGTCGTTCAGGCCGACCTTGACCGGCCAGCTGCCGCCGTTGCCGTCGTGGCCGTTGCGGCCGAGCCAGTCGCGCAGCATGTTCCACTCGTGCTGGGCCGCCCACATCACGTCGACGCAGCCGGTCTCCTTGCCGGCCGCCTGGCCGTTGCCCCACGAGTCGGTGGACTTGGTGAAGACCTGGCCGGTGTCGTAGTCCGAACAGGTCAGGCCGGGCCGGGTGGGGTCGCTCAACTGGTAGGAACCCGCCGAGCCGCCGGTCTGGATGGCCAGCGGATTGGGGCCGTTCCACTGGCTGTTGCCGGTGCCGGCCTTGACGTCGTCGACGGTGTCGAGCACCGTGCCGGTGCTCGCGTCGACGAAGACGTGCATCCGGCTGGGCGCCTTCGCGGTACGGCCGACCAGCACCGTTTCCCAGGCCAGGTTGCTGTGCCCGTCCCTGACCCGGACGACCAGGCGGTGCGACTCGACCCGGTCCACTGCGGCCAGCCTGGTCCTGGACGTCGCCTCGGCGGCGCCGGCCGCGACGGTGGGTTGGATCTGTACATCGATCCGGGCATCGGTGGCGGCCTGGGTGGCCCGGACCCGGCCGTGGCCGTCGGCGAGGACGACCGCGTCGCCGCCGACCACGGGCAGGCCGCGGTAGGTGCGCTGATAGGCGACCGAGTACAGGTCGTTGACCCAGGGGGTCACCGCCTGCCGTTCATAACGTTCGTCGGGGCCCTTGGCCAGCGAGTCCATGCCGCTGCCGACGGCGCGGTCGGCGGCGGCCACGGCCTGTGCCTGTGAGCCGGTGGCGGACGGCGGGTCGGCCGAGGCCGGTTGGGACGCCACCCCTACCATGAGACCGGTGAGCATGGCCAGGACGGTCCCGGCCGTGGTCATTCTTCGATTCATCGAGGCTCCTCGAGTGGAAGGCAGACCTCGACCACGAATCCGGCATGGACCGGAGGCGCCTCGTGAGCGCCGCGGCCGACCGTGCCCGCCGGGTTCGTGCCCGAGCGAGCGAAACACTCACACGGTCCCGGGGCGGCGCGAAGGGGTGCGGCGCGGGCCGGCAAATACTGGCGAAATCCCGGCAGTCCAGGCGTAGTTCGCCCGCCGATGGCCTGCCGCGCCCGCCGCGCGGGGCGAATGGGCGGGCGAACGGGCGGGCGCGGCACCGGACTTCGGTCCGGGGCAGACCGGCTCGCCGGCGACGGCCGGGACCGAGACCGCGTACCACGCGGCGGTTGGCTGCGCACGGGCGATGTCGGCACGCTGCGTACCGACGGCAACGTGGTCGTGCCCGGCCGGATGTCCGGCGTACTCGGGGCCCTCGCGGCGATCGCGCCGGCCGACGTCGTCCGGGTGACACCGGCTCGGCGCGCACTCGGCGAGCCGCAGGCGCCCGGCGCGGCGGGGGCGAATGCCGGATGAGCCGCCGATTCGCCCGCCGGCTACGGGTGTTGGTCCTGATCGGCACCGCCGCCGGGCTGCCGGTCGACCACCCGGCCGCCGAGTAGTGGCCCGGTGTCGACGGTCGACCCGACACTGGTCAGGTTCGGAGGTGACCCAGTGGTCGGTGGGTGGGTCGATGGGCGCGCCTACGCTGTGGGGCATGGTTTCTCCCCCGCTGCGGTGCGCGAGTCCGGTCATCCGGTATGCCCGGCGCGGTCTGCCGACCCGGGCGCCGCGGGTGGGTGTACCGGGCTTCGTGCCCGAGTCGCGGCCTGCCCAGGCGAACCGCGAGGTGCGCGCGGGCCGCCGAGGTGTGGATCCGGAGATCGCGGCGTCGGTGCCGGTCCTGGACTGCCTGCTGACCGAACGCGAGTCGGACGTTTTGTGGCCGGCCCGGGAGGGGTTGAGTGTGCGCGAGACAGCGGGTCGGGCGCATCCGGCGGGTGGGACGGTGCGCGACTACCTGTCCTCGGCGATGACCGAGGTGGGCGAGCCGAGCCGGGGCCGGCCGGCACGCCGCGGCGCGCTACGCGGTGGAACGTGGTCGGTGGTAGGCGGGTGACGGGGGTCGGGATGGGGAGCGGGTCCGACGCGGCGGGTGGCTTCGAGCCGGCGACGGGTGCGGAAGCCGTACCCGTGTGGGGTACGGCCGAGCAGCGCGCAGCGGCGGTGCGCGACGCGTTCGACGCGCTGTTGCGGATTCGGGCGCTGGTGAGTCCCTCCGTCGCGGCGCCGGCGGAGTGGGAGTTGGTCCGGATGGTGCGATCGGTCGCTCTGTCGTTGGAGGCCGCCGGGATGCCGCCCTCGGCGGTCGACGCGCGCGGCGAGCGGGCCGCCACCGGATATCTGGTCAGCGCGACGGAGCAGCCGCGGGTGGTGCGGGTCGAGTGGGTGGGGCCCCGGGGCAGCGGGGCGAGTCACGCGGCGGCGGGGGCGCTCGGCGATTGTGCGCGGGTGCTGGGCGGGCTCGGTTGGGTGGTGTTGGAGTACCGGGGCAAGGGCGGCCGTCGCCACCTCGAGGTCGAGGCCCCGGCGACGGTGCGGCGGTGAACTCCGGCCCCGGCCCCGGCGGCGGCCCGGTTCGCTCGGCCCGGCTCCTCCCGGCCTGGCGGGGGCTTCCGCTGGGGGCTTGAAGACACGCCCCGGCGAAGGCGAGGCGGCGCTCCGGACCGGGGCAATCTCGTCCGGGCAGGGCGGGCAACGCGGGCAGGCCAAAACGGCGGTCCGAGCCTTCGGGTCGCCGTTGGATGGCGGTGGTCGCCGGGGCTGCCGGGTTACCGGGTCACAGGCCGGGGTCGATGCCGCCGTGGCGTCCGCACAGGGCCATGCATACCTGATTCGGGCCCTCGTACGGGCGTTCCGGGAGCGCCGCCAGTGCCCGGGTCACCCAGACGGCGGCGCCATTGACCGTCGCGGCGGCCACCAGGGCCTCCGGGCGGGCCGGGAAGCGGACCCCGAACAGCGCGCACTGGAGCGCCTCGGGTTCCATGGCCGTCAATTCGGCGCTGTTCCGCATGACTCCTCCGCAGCTGGCCCGACCGCGGGTGCACGACAACCGGCGGCCGGTGTCGCCGTACGCAACCGGAACCGACCTCCGCGCCGCCCTCGGGGCCGCGCGTCGACACGGAGGGCCGTCGGTCGCACGAGCACGACACGATGTGGCGGTCGCCGCTCGGGATCCCGGGGCGTCGGCAGCTTTCCGTTCCAGAGCTATAATACGCCGCCCGGTGGGCTGATTGTCGGGATCGGGTGGCCCGGATCCGGGTCACAGGCCCGGGGCGCCCCAGACCGGGAACCAGCGGGAGAGGTCGGATTCGAGTCGCAGGTCGTCCGCGGTCGCCGCCTTGACCTGGAGTTCGAGGGTGGTGTCGCGTTTCTCCCGGGTGCCGGGGACGGGTGCGAAGGGGTAGAACGTGCCGCGTTTGTAGAGATAGACGAGCGCGAGTCGGCGGCCGTCGGCATGTTCGAACGCGGCCAGGGAGCACAGGAGTTGCGGACCGAATCCGTTGCCTTCGAGCGCCGTGTTGATCGCGTGCAGGTCGGTGACCAGGGAGGTCAGGTCGTCGGGTGTGCGCCGGGCCAGCAGCCAGGTGTAGCCGTAGTCGTCCCGGCTGGTCGTCAAACCGGCCAACAACTCGTCGAGGTCGCGCAGCACCTGCTCGAACGCGCCGCCCTCGACCGCGGCGAAGCACACCGAGCCGGTGCCGGTGGGCCGAAAGCCGGCGGCCAGTCGGAGGGTGACCGCCGCCGACGGCAGACCGAACAGCTGATCGAGATCGGGCTTGACCGGCTTGCTCCGGCCGAAGACCGAGTCGAACAGCCCCATCAGGCGGCACCGCCGAGCTCGGCGCTGATCCGGCCGAGCTGTTCCAGGCGCCGTTCCAGGGTCGGGTGGGTGGCGAACAGGTTGGCCAGGCTCTCCGTGGAGGCGATGGCCGGTGCGAAGAAGAACGCGTTGAACGGCTCGGCCCGGCGCAGGTCGCGGGTGGGGATCCGGGCCATCTGCCCGGAGATCTTGGTCAGCGCGGAGGCGAGCGCGGACGGCCGACCGGTGAGCAGCGCGGCCGAGCGGTCGGCGCACAGCTCGCGGTAGCGGGACAGGGTGCGGATCAGCACGAAGCTCAGCGCGTACACCGCGACGCTCACCGCGGTCACCGCCAGCACCACGACCGCGGCGTTCTGGTTGCGGCGCAACCCGCCGAACATGCCGAACTGGACGCCCAGTCGGGTCAGCAGCCCGGCCAGGACACCGAGGAAGGACGCGATGGTCATCACCGCGACGTCCTTGTGCGCGACGTGGGACAGCTCGTGGGCCAGGACGCCCTCCAACTCCTCGGGTTCGAGTCGGCGGAGCAGTCCGGTGGTGGCGCAGACGACCGTGTTGTTCCGGTTGCGGCCGGTGGCGAACGCGTTGGGCACATCGGTGTCGGCGATGGCCACCCTCGGTTTGGGCATGTCGGCGAGCGCGCACAGCCGGTCGATTGCGCCGTGCAGCTCGGGCTGTTCCTCGGGGGTGACGTCGCGGGCGCCCATGGCGAACGCCGCGAGCTTGTCGCTGAACCAGAACTGGGCGACGAACACACCGCCGATCAGCACGACGGCCAGCGGCCAGGCGCGGCCCAGGATCACCACGAGTACGCCGATGAACACCACGTAGAGCAGGCCGAGCAGAAACATCGTCGCGAGCATGCGGTGCACCAGTCCGCGATCGGCCGCGAACCGGGTTGCAGTCCTGGGCATCGATTCCTCCGACTCCTCCGACGGGACCGAAAGATAACAAATCGGCCCACACTTTGATTCTGCCTCGCCGAGGGGCCTTGCGGACCCGTCCGAGGGTGCGGATTCGGTGCGGATTTCGTGCGGATTTCGGTGGTCAGGTCCGGAAACCGAGATGTACGTGGTCGTGGTGGGTCGCGTCGCTGAAGAAGGCCGCGCCGGAGAGCTGGTACGGGCCGCCGACGTTGTACGAACCGGCGTCGGCGCCCTCTCGCATGAAGCTCTCGACCAGGGCGCGCGGGGTGTTCGGGTCGACGATCGGTCGGCCGTCGACGCGCCATACGTCGACGGCCCGGCCGAGCGGGTGGTCGCTGGGGCGGGTGGTGCCGAAGACGTCGATCGGATGGCCCGAGCGCAGGATGCTGACGTCGATGGTGTGCGCTGCGGCGAGGGTTTCCAGCGCGGTGAGCACCGACGTGTGGATGGTGCCGGCCCGCAGGTCGGCGGCTGCGGCGGGAGGCAGGGTGATTCGCGAGTCGGCGAGGATGCGGGCGGCTTGGGCGTCGGGCGTGGCGGCCGGCGGGCCCGGGTCGGCGGGGTGCAGCGAGGTGACGAGCCAATCGGGGGTGGCCCGGCTCAGCCGGACGTCGACGGTGGTGCCGTCGGCCGTGACGCCCCCGTCGGCGGCTCGGGTCCATCGGCGGCAGACGACCAGGACGCTGGCGCCGCCGTCCAGGATGCCGCCGTACTGCGCGTCGACCACTTCGAGTACGGCCTGCGCTGCGTCGGACAGCAGCGGCCCGGCCTGATCGGCCAGGGCCGGCGAGTACCCGAGCGCGGCGATCCGGGTGCGCGCGGCGGCGATCCCCGAGCCGCCCGCCGGCCAGGCCCCGAGTGCCTCGACGAGGGTGACGGCCCGCTGCTTGACCTGCGGCTGCACATCGTTGGGACTGGGCGCCCAGGCGGCGACGGCGGGCAGCGTGGGGGTCGTGCTCGCGGTCGGCGCCCCGGCCGTGCTGGTCGCCGTACCGCTCGCGGGCGTCGGCGCGACGGGCGTCTTGTCGCCGGACGACGACGAGCACCCGGTCAGCACCGCGGCGGCGCCGAGCAGTACGGCCCGCCGACTCGTCACATAACGTTCATCCACCAGCACAAGGTAGGTCGCCTCGGCAGCCGATTCGGGCACATCCGGGCCGGCGATTCGCGGCGTCGGTCGGTTGCCCATCGCCCGGGCCCGCCGGGCGCGCGGCCTACCGGCTGTCGACGACGCGGTCCGCCTCGGCGAAGGCAGGGTCCTGCGTCCAGGCGTCGAACAGGCTCCGGGCCGTGGCGACGAAGCTGCCGGTCTCGGCGAGTGCCGTGGACACGACGTAGTCGTGGACGGTCAGGTCGAGTTGCGCGGCGCGCTCACGCAGGGCCGCGAGTTCGGCGGTGGTGAACTCGATGGTGTGGTCGCTCACGGGTTCACGGTAGTGGTCGTGGTGGTTGGCGGGGGAACGATCGGGCCGGTGGGGTGGGCGCGTTGTGGAAGACGAGTAGGTAGCGCCAGAAGAGGAGGCGGCGGATTCGGCTGCCGGGGAGCAGGCGGGCGGCCTCGCGGCGGATGTCTGGGAGGGGCATCGTGGGTTGGCTTACCGGGGGCTTGGTGGGGTGGTCGGTGGCGGGGGTGTTGCGTAGGCGTTCCTTGGCGGCGACGGCCAGTCGGGCGGCGGCGTTGGTGGGGGCCGCGACCAGGCCGTAGGCCCAGTCCGCCGCGGTTCGTTCCGGGTAGCAGCCCAGGACCACCAGCACGCCGCCGGGGGCGAGCGCGGTGCGCAGGGTGGTGACGGTCTCGAAGGGCATGTGGTGCAGGCTCGCCAGGCACACGATGAAGTCGTAGTGGCCGTCGGGCGGTGCCGACTCGGCGAGGTCCGCGTGGTGGAAGTGCGGGGCGTCGGGGGAGGGGGCGGTGCGGGCGCGGGCCTCGGCGATCACCGCTGCGGACGGGTCGATCGCGTCGACGGTGAGGCCGCGTTCGGCCAGGCGGCGGGCGAAGCGGCCGGTGCCGCAGCCCACGTCCAGGGCGGTGCGGGCGTCGCGCGGTAGGTGGCGCAGCAGGAGCCGGTGGTAGTGGTCGTTGTGATCGAAGGGCATCGTCCGACCCTGGCACAGTGCGGTCCCGCTTATCAGTTGGTCGGGAGGTCCCGGGTGGGGACGAGGGCGCCGTCGAGGAGGGCGTCGAGGTAGTGGTCGGCCAGCTTCGGGTCGGCGCGGTCGGGGGAGTGGCGGATGGCCAGGCCCAGTCCGCCCAGCAGGAGGAGCAGGTCGGCGGGGCGCAGCGGGGGGCGCAGGCTGCGGGTGCCGGCGGTGCGGGTCAGCAGGACGCCGGTGGCCAGCAGGAGTTGCTCGCGCAGTTCGAGGGTTTCCGGGGTGGCGACGTCGGGGTCGGAGGCGGCTGCGGCGAACGGCTCGTCCTGGACGTAGGCGGTCAGTACATCCGCCAGGAATGTGCGCAACGCCCGGGCGGGGTCCGGCAATTCGGCGGCCCGGTGGGCCTGCTCGACCAGGGTCGCCCAGCGGTCGGCGGCGAGCGCCTGGAGCAGGGCCTCCGGGGTGGGGAAGTGCCGGTAGACGGTGCCCACTCCGACATCGGCGGCCAGCGCGACCGCGTTGAGCTGCGGCGGCCTGCCGCCGCGGGCCAGGTCCCGCGCCGCGTCCATGATCCGCCGCCGGTTGCGGGCCGCGTCCCGACGCATCGTGGGTCGGTGCGGGGAGGCCGTGTCGTCCATGCGCCGACGTTATCGACAAAACGGATGGATGGTCCATTCGGATGATCAATCCGATTGTCTGTCCGATTCGGGCGTGGATTCGCCGGATCGGGTGAATTCGGTGGGGTTTTCGGGCTTGCCGGCGGGTTGTCGAGTGGAATTGGGGGTTGTCTCGGAGGGCGGTTCCGGAGGAGGTCGGGATGGGGCGCGTGGCGGCCGGCGGTGGTTTTCCGCGCCGCGGCGTGCTCCGGATGGTGATCGTGGTCGTCGCCCTGGGTGCGCTCCTCGGTGCCGCGCACGGCCCCGGGGTCGGGCGGCTCGTGCTCTCGGAATCGGATCGGTGTACCGCCGGCGCCGCTCGACCGGGCGACGTGGACGACTCGGACTCCGCGCGCGACGACGCCCCGGTGGAGGATCCCGGCGGGCGGGCCCCCGGATCGGTGGTCGGGACGGGCGGCTCGGCGGCCGGTGTGCGGATGCGACCGCGGGTTTCCGCCGCGTCGGTCCGCGGCGGCGGATCCCCGCTCGCCGACGAATCGCCGCCGGCCGTCCGGGTGTCGGGGGGTTCGAGGGTCGGCGGATCCCAGGGGACGCCGTCGCGGAGCGTGGTACTGCGCTGCTGAGGGGTCCCCGTCGCCGGGCCGACGGCCGGCCGGCGGCGTGCCGCGTTCGATTCCCCAGCCCCCGCGAACACGGGAGATTCCGCCATGCCCCACGACGTCTACCTGCTCCTGAGCGCCCTGGTCCGGGCCGAAGCCGCCCGCTCCGCTGCGACCGGGTCCGCCGCACAGACCCCGCCGCCGACCGCCGAGCCCGACCCCGACCCGGGTGCCGAGCCGGGTGCCGCGCCGGAGGCGGAGCCGATGACGCGGCGATAGCACCCGCGTCCTGCTCCGGTCCGGTGCCCCTCGGCGGGTCCATGCCGAGGGGCACCGGATTCGGAGCGTCTGGATTGGGGCCGGCTCGATTGGGACCGTCTGGATTCGGACCGTCTGGATTCGGCCGGTCTGGACACTCGACGCTCAGATGATTATGGTTTTCATTATCGAGTGCTCGGGTCGGTGTCCGCCGATCGACGCGTCGATACACCCCTGCCTGGAGAGAGTTCTCATGCATATATCCGCCCGCGCGGGCTTCGCCCTCGCCGCCGCCACCTTCCTGAGCACCGGGGTTCTCACCGCGTGCGGCTCGGACGGCAAGGACACCAAGAAGCAGGTCGGCGCCGGCCCGGTGGCGAACGCCGGTGGCACCGCCGCCGGTTCGGGGCCCAAGGTCAAGGTGGTGGCGACCACCACGCAGGTCGCGGACTTCGTCCGCAACGTCGGCGGCGACCGGGTCGAGGTGACCCAGCTGATCAAGGCCAATGCCAGTGCGCACGAATACGAGGCGACACCCGCGGACCTGAACGCGATCCGCGGTGCGAAGCTGGTCGTGCGCAACGGCGTCGACATGGAGAAGGCCTGGCTGCCCAAGGCGGTTCAGGCGGCCGGCTTCACCGGCCCGGTCGTGGACTCCGCCGTCGGGGTGGCGCTGCGCAAGGGCGAACCGGCCGCGGGCGGCGGGCACGAGGAGTTCGACCCGCACATCTGGCACAACCCGATGAACGCCAAGGTGATGGCGGCCAACATCGCCAAGGCACTGAGCGGTGCCGACACGAGCAACACCAAGGTGTACGAGAACAACCTGGCCGCCTACGCCGCCAAGTTGGACGCGCTCGACGCGGACATCCGGGCCAAGTTGGACACCATCCCGGCGGCCGACCGCAAACTGGTGACCAACCACGACGCGCTGGGCTACTACGTCGACCGCTACCGCCTGGAGTTCGTCGGCTCGATCATCCCCAGCTTCGACGATCAGGCCGAGTTGTCCGGCAGCCGGATCGAGGAGATCGTCGGCAAGATCAAGGCCACCGGCGCCAAGGCGGTCTTCGCGGAGAGCGCGCTGCCGCCCAAGACCGCCGAGACCATCGCCCGCGAAGCCGGCGTCAAGGTCGTCGACGGCGAGGACTCGCTCTACGCCGACTCGCTCGGCGCCCCCGGCTCGCCCGGCGACACCTACCTCGGCGCGGAGAAGCACAATACCGACACCATCGTCGCCGCACTGCGGGGCTGAGATGTACGACGACCACGGCGAGCGCGCGCCGGACCCGACGACGTCCGACAACTGCGGCGACGGCGCGCCGGACCCGATCCGCTTCACCGACGCGACCATGGCCTACGACCGCGTTCCCGCGCTGACCAACGTCGACGGCCGGCTGCCCGCAGGTCAGGCGCTGGCCCTGGTCGGCCCCAACGGCGGGGGCAAGTCCACCCTGATCAAGGCGGTCCTGGGCCTGGTGCCCGTGGTCGGCGGAGCGGTGACCGTGGCCGGCCGCCGACCGGCGGCGGCCCGCGCGTGCGTCGGCTACGTACCGCAGGCGGCGAGCCTGGACCCGGAATTCCCGGTCAGCGCACGCCAGGTGGTGATGATGGGCCGCTACCGGCTGATCGGCCGACTGCGCCGCCCGGGCCGTAGGGACCGGGCGGCCGTCGACGAGGCGTTGGCCATGGTCGGCCTCGCCGACCGGGCGCACACCCGCTTCGGCGCCCTGTCCGGCGGGCAGCGTCAGCGTGTACTGCTGGCTCGCGCGCTGGCCGCCGCGCCGCCGATCCTGGTCCTGGACGAGCCGTTCAACGGCGTCGACGCGGTCAGCCAGGAGGCCCTGAACGCGGCGCTGACCCGGGCCAAGGCGGGCGGTACGGCCGTCCTGGTCAGCACCCACGACCTGACCGTGGCGCAGTGCCTGTGCGAACAGACCTGCCTGGTCAACCGCCGGCAATTCGCCTTCGCCCGCACCGAACTCGCGCTCACCCCGGAGCTCCTGCGCGCCTGCTACGGCGGACAGGTCGTCGAACTCGACGCCGGCCGACTCGTCGTCACCCGGGGCTGACCCGCCGTGGACACCACCCTGTTCCTGGAACCCTTCCGGGTCCCCTACCTCACCCGGGCCCTGCTCGAGCTGACCATCCTGGGCGTACTGTGCGGCGCCGTCGGCGCGTTCGTGGCGCTGCGCCGCCTGGAGTTCGTCGCCGACGCGCTCACCCACACGGTGTTCCCGGGCGTCGCGATCGGCTTCGCCCTCCAGGGCGCCGACGGCGTGTTCGAAGGTGCCCTGATCGCGGCCGGGATCACCGCCGGCGCGCTGACCCTGCTCACCCGCAACCGGCGGACCAGCGACGACGCGGCGCTGGCCATCGTGCTCACCGCGATGTTCTCGATCGGCGTGGTGGTCGTCTCGCGCAGCCACTCCTACGCCGCCGACTTCCAGACCTTCCTGTTCGGCCAGATCCTCTACACCTCGCGCACCGAGATCGTCGAGACCGCCGTGGTGGCACTGCTTTGCCTGCTCGCGCTCGCCGTGCTCGGCCGCGAACTGCTGCTGCGCGGCTTCGACGTCGAGGCCGCCCGGGCGGCCGGCTACCGGGTCGGCGCGCTCGACCTGGCGCTGAACCTGATCGTCGCGCTGACCGTGGTCGCCGCGGTGCGCACCATCGGTACCGCCCTGGTCCTGGCGCTGCTCGTGGTCCCGGCGGCGATCGGCCGCGCGCTCGGCCGCCGACTCGGGCAACTGATCACGATCGGCGCCGGTGCGGCGGTGGTGTGCGGATACCTGGGCCTGACCATCAGCTACACCGCCTCCGTCGACCACGACCTGGCGCTGCCCGCCGGTCCGACCGTCGTACTGACCCTGGTGGCGGCCTACTCGGTCGCGCTGGCGGGCGCCGGCGCCGTACGGCGGCTGCGCCCGGCGCGCGGGCGGCGTGCCCCGAGCCGCCGGACCCGGAACGTCGCGCCGCCGGGCCCGGCACCGATCCCCCGGCCGACCGGGAGTCCCCGATGACCTGGTTCGACACCTACACCCATCGTGCGTTCGCCGAGGCCGGCATGGTCGGGCTGCTCGCCGGTGTCGTCGGCGTGCAAGTGGTGCTGCGCCGGCTGGCGTTCTACGCGATGGCCATGACGCACGCCACCTTCCCCGGTGTCGTGCTCGCCTCGATGCTGGGGGTGGACATCTACCTCGGCGGCACGGTGGCCGGCGTGTTGTTGTCGCTGGTCATTGTGGCGCTGACCCGCCGGCCGGGTCGGACCGCGTCCGGCGCGATCGGGGTGGTCCTGGCGGCGGGCTTCGCGCTGGGCGCCGCGCTGATCACGGCCGGCCCGGCCGGTGATCGCAAGTTGTCCGCATTCCTGGTCGGTTCGATCGTCACCATCGACACCCACGACCTCGCGGTGACCGCCGCCACCGGGACCACGATCCTGCTGCTGATCGCGCTGTCCGCGCGGGAGTTGACCTTCGCCGCGTTCGACCACGAGGGCATGCGGGCCGCCGGATACCGGGTCGTGGCGTGGGACCTGCTGCTCCTGCTGATCGTGCAGGCGGTGATCGTGGTGCTGACCCCGGCGGTGGGCATCATGCTCACCCTCGCGCTCCTGGTCGCGCCGGCCGCCACCGCACGCTTGTGGACCGATTCGCTGAGCCGCACCACGGTGCTCGCGGGGGTCCTCGGCGTCGCGAGCGCGATGGGCGGCCTGGAGCTCTCCCGGCACTACGACGTGGCCGCCGGCGCGACGATCGCGCTGGTCGCGGCGGCCGGGTTCGGGTGCTCCCTGCTCGTGTCGCCGAGGCACGGCGCGCTCGGCCGACTGCTCGGCCGAGTGCTCGACCGCCGACCCGACGCCGACGCCGACGCCGACGCCGCAGCCCCGCCGGTCGTCCCGGTCGGGTGAACCGCGCCCGGAGGCCCCGATGTCCTCGACCCACGAACCGCGTCCCGCGCCCGACCGGGCCGCTCCCGCGCCCGACACCGACCGGCCCGCCGGCCTCGACGGCGGGCGCCGGCACACCGCGCAGCGCGACGCGGTGGCGCGGTCGCTCGCCGCGTACGGCGAATTCGTCAGCGCCCAGGACCTGTTCGCCCGGATGCGCGATCGGGGTGGCCGGATCAGCCTGAGCACCACCTACCGCAACCTGGCCGCGCTCGCCCTGGCCGGCCGGGCCGACTGCCGGCACACCGCCGACGGCGAACGGCAATACCGGTGGCGGCGCCGACCCGAGCACCACCACCTGCTGATCTGCCGGCAGTGCGGGACCACCGTCGAGGTGTACTCGGAGGTGGTCGAACGTTGGACCGCGAGCATCGGCGCCGAGCACGGCTTCACCGAGGTACGCCACGCCATCGAACTCACCGGCCGTTGTGCCGATTGTGCGCCGTAGGCCGACCCGTATGTGACACGGGTCACACACATTTGTCGCGCCGGTGTCGACCGGGACGGGTCCCGGCGGCGTATTCCTCCCGAGTCCGAAGAGATCCGGGGGCAGTTGTTGACCGTCGAGGAGTTCGAAGAGTTCTACGCGGCTGCGGTCGGCCGGCTCACCGGTCAGCTGTACGTGATGCTCGGCGATCTGCACGAGGCCCAGGACGTCGTCCAGGAGGCGTTCGTCCGGGGGTGGAGCAGACGCCGACAGCTGGACCGGCAGGGCAATCCGGAGGCGTGGATCCGGGTGGTCGCCTGGCGGCTCGCGGTGAGCCGGTGGCGCGGCCGACGGCGCGCGGACGACGCCTGGCGCCGACACGGCGGCCCCCGCCAGACGGCCGGTCCGGAGCCCGGCACGGTGTTGCTGGTGTCCGCGCTGCGCGAGTTGACCCCGCAGCAGCGGCGGGCCGTGACGCTGCACTACGTCTGCGATCTGACCGTGGCGCAGATCGCCGCCGAGACCGGCATGGCGGACAGCACGGTCAAGACCCACCTGGTACGCGGCCGAGCCGCGCTCGCCCACCTCCTGCCCGATCCGCACGCAGAGGAGCCCCCCGGTGCCGGAGCCCTATGACCCCGCGGACCCGCTGCGGGCCGCGCTGCGCGATGTCGCCGTACGCGGGAGCCGGCGGGTGGCACCCGCACCGGCGGCCACGATCAGGCGCCGGGGCGACCGGTTGCGCCGCCGCCGATGGGCCGCCCTGGCGGTGGCCGCGGGCCTGACCCTCGGCGGGACGGCCGCACTGGTGGCCGACCTGCTGCCCGGTGACTCGAGCAACCCCCCCGCGGTGTCGCCCAGTCCCATCCGGCCGGTCCCGGGACCGATCCCGACGGTCGACTCGCCCGACTCCACCCAGACGATCGAGCCGCGCTCGACCGGCTGACCCGACCCCCTCGCCCCACCTCCGCCCGGCCGCCGACCGCCGCCGGGGGAGCCGGCCTGCCCCCGAACGCCCGCCGTGGGCCCACCCATGCCCGAAACCAGGAGCCGGACCATGACCACCCCCACCCCACCAACGCCGATACCCGGGCCGGCGCGCCCGGTTCCCGAGTCCGCCCCGCCGGTGTCGGGCAGCGCGCTCGGCCACCGGCTCCGCGCGGTGAGCGCGAGCGACCGCACGGTGCTCCTGCTCTACGCGGTCACCCGGATCGGGGTGTGGCTCACCGCCTACTGCGCCGACTGGCTGTTCGTCGGCAGCGGCGAGGCCACCGAGCCGCCGCCGCTGATCTCGCGCTGGGAGCAGTGGGATTGGCTGCACTTTCGGCACATCGCCCAGGACGGCTACTTCCCCGACACCGGTGTGCCGGACAACCGCGAGGCGTTCTTCCCCGGCTTCCCACTGCTGCTGCGCGCGGTGCGGCTGGTGGTGCCCAGTTGGACCGTGTCCGGGCTGTTGATCTCGTTCGTGGCCGGCGCGGTCGCGGTGTTGGCGCTGGCCCGGATCGCCCGGGCCGAGTCGGCGGATCCCCGGGTGGGGCCGCGCGCGGTGTTCTTCCTGCTGCTGTCCCCGTGCGCGGTGTTCCTGGCCGCCGGCTACAGCGAGGCGCTGTTCCTGGCCCTCGCGCTGACCGCGTGGTCGGCCGCGCGCGCCGACAATGTGCCGCGCGCGGCCGTACTCGCCTGCCTGGCCACCACCGTTCGGATCAACGGACTGTTCCTGGCGGCGGCGCTGGTGCTGCACTTCGTGCTCGCCGGCGAGCTGCGCCGGCGGGCCAGGCAGGCGCCCTGGCTGGCCCTGCCGGTGCTGCCGGTGCTGATCTACTTCGCCTACCTGCACGAGCGCACCGGCGACTGGATGGCCTGGCAGCATGCCCAGGAGCGCGGCTGGTACCGGCAGTTCCACGCGCCGTGGGTGGCCTGGCAGCACACCTGGGAGGGGGCCTTCTCCCAGTCGCGGCTGACCACCACGTACGCCCTGCTGTTCCAGGCGGAACTGGTCGCGATGCTCGTCGGCCTCGCCCTGGTCGCAGTCCTGGTGGCCCGGCGTCGTTGGCCGGAGGCGGTCTATGTCGGCCTGTCGTTGTGGGCGCTCGGCACGTCGTACTGGTACATGTCGATCCCGCGTGCCTCGTTGTTGTGGTGGCCGCTGTGGATACTGCTCGCCCGGTGGAGTCTGCGCCGACCGCACGTGTGGACCGCGTATGTCTGCGTGGCCGCCCCGCTGGCCACCGTGTTGGCGCTGGCCTTCGCGTCGGGGCGGTGGGCCGGCTGAGCGGGCGGCGGACCTCGGTCAGGGGCAGGGCTGTTCGGGTTCGACCTCGCTCGGTGCGGCGGGGTACGGGTCGCGGTTGTGGGTCACCTCCGGGAATCGTGGCGAGGGGGCGTCCAGGAGGTGTCCCCGGCCGCGCAGGTGTTGCTCGAAGAAGGCCACGGGGTAGGCACGTTGGAACGCCGTCGCCCGGGCCGTGGGGATACTGCCGACCAGGCTCTCCAGCGTGCACCGGGACAGGTTCAGGTGCGGCGCGAGCAGCGGCAGCAGCACCGCGTCGTCCCCGAACGACTGGTGCGCGGCGCCGGCGACGGTCAGTTCGAGACGCCATCCGCGCAGGTGCGACCAGAACGCGCGCAGCGCCGGGTTGCCTGCCATGCCGCCCTTGCGGAGTGTGTCCACGACCAGGTACGGGCGATCAAGGCCGGCCTCGACGACCGGTCCGAGGGCCGCGCCGTCCAGTCCGGCGCCGGCTTTGATCCTGGGGTCGGCCAACATCGTGGCGGACGTGGTCGCGCCACCCAGGGAGTGGCCGAACATGCCGATCCGGTCGAGATCGGGAGCACCGGCCAGGCCCTCGGGCAACGCGGCCCGCTCGGCGTCGGGGTTGCGGCCGGCGGCCAGATCGCCGAGCCGGTCCAGGACGAAGCGGGTGTCCGCGGTGCGTACGGCGACCGCCTTCGCGAAGTCGTCGACCTCGTGGGCCGGGACCGCGACCCGGCCGCCGGGGAACTCCACCACCCCGGCGTCGTAGGTGTGGTCGATGGTGACCACGAGATACCCACGACTCGCCAACTCCTCCACCACGCCCGTGCCATACGCCCGGGAGGCGTTCGCACCGGGCGAATACACCACCACCGGAAGCCGATTGCCGCCGCGCGCCACCGGCGCCCCCATGCGGCCGTGGGTCAGGCCGAGGGAAACCCGGTCGGGGGACACACCGTTGGCGCGCAGGTAACGATCGGCCGCGGCGGCCGGCAACCACGGCGCGCGGGGGTGACGGTCCGAGCTCCGGGTCGGATACCACAGGCTGATCATCAGTTCACGGTTCGGCACCGAGGCGACATACGGATCCGGGCGGCCGGGATCGACCAGGTGCAGCGACACGGTGCCGATCGCCCGCGGACCGGACGGCGGCGGCAGGGTCAGCGTCGTGATCGGCGGGTGCGAGCGGGCGGCCGCGCCGGGCGCCAGGCCCGTCGCGACGGCGAGGGTGGCGGTCAGGAACACCGCGAGCAGCGTGGGAAATCTCGTGCGGACCATGGGCTTTACGCTGCCGGCCGGCCGCCGGGCGGGCGTCGTGCGCGAGGCGGGGGGCGGCACCGACCCGATCGGTCGATCGTGGGCTCCTGCGGTGGGAGGACTCGGCCCGGGGGATGACCTCCTCAGGGCGGATCACGCCGACCGCCCCGGTCAATACCGTTGGCGCGTGAGTGATCGAGGCCCGCGCCCCCTGGTGGTTCGACGATTGCGTCCCGGTCATTGGCCCGCGCTGGACGCGATCCTCGCGGTGGTGATGGCCGGCGGCTGGATCGGGGTCGGCGCGGCGGAGCACCGGCCCTGGCTCGGCACGGCGGCGATGGCGGCCATCTGGCTGTCGGTCGCGGTGCGCCGGTGGTGGCCGCTGCCGGTGCTCGGCACGATGCTCGTCGGCGCGCTGCTCGCGGCGGCCAGCGGCTGGCCCGAGTCCTATTTCGTGCTCGGCTTCGCCCTGTTCAGCGCCGCCGCCCAGGAGCCGGCCCGGCAGGCGATCGCCGGATTGTGCCTGGCGCTGCCGGTGGTCGTGGTCACCGTGTGGCTGCCCGCCGATTCCCGGCGCTGGTGGGAGAACGCCATCGAGATCGTCTTCGGCTGCTCGGTCGTGGTGTTGACCTGGGTCTGCGGGCGGGCGATCCGGGAGACCAGGGCGCTGGCCCGGCTGGCCGCCCGGCAGTCGGCGGCGCGCGCGGTGGCCGACGAGCGGCTGCGGATCGCCCGCGATCTGCACGACGTCGTCGCGCACAGCATGAGCGTGATCACCCTGCGGGCCGGGGTCGCCGCGCTGATCGCCGAGAGCCGACCCGAGGAGGCACGGGCCGCGCTGCGCCTGGTCGAGCGGACCGGTCGCGACGCGCTGGTGGAGATGCGACACCTGCTCTGCGCGCTGCGCGCCGGGCCGGACGCCGAAAGGCCCGGCGCCGCACCCGCGCCCGGGCTCCGCGACCTGCCCGAACTCGCGGCCGGCGCCGGGGTGTTCGTCGAACTGCGGATGCCGCCGGAGGTGGCGCTACCCGAGGGAGTGGAACTGACGGTGTATCGAATCGTCCAGGAGGCGCTGACCAACGTGGTCAAACACGCGTCCGCCGCGTCGTGTGTGGTCACGGTGTGCGCACCGGCGCCCGGGGTGGTCGACGTCGAGGTGCTCGACGACGGCCCGGGCCGCGCGGCGCAGACCGCCGGCGGCACCGGCTACGGCCTGTTGGGGATGGCCGAACGAGTCCGGCCGTACGGCGGGGTGTTGCACGCCGGGCCGCGCCCGGGCGGCGGATTTCGGGTACACGCGCGGCTGAGCCACGGCGTGGTGGGGTCGCGATGACCGCGTCCCCGATCCGGGTGGTGGTCGCCGACGATCAGGAACTGCTGCGGGTGGGGCTGCGGATGCTCCTGGACACCACCGACGATCTGCGGGTGGTGGCCGAGGTCGAGGACGGCCGACAGGCCGTGCAGGCGGCCCGCGACCTGCGGCCGGACGTGGTGCTGATGGACATCCGGATGCCCGGGGTCGACGGCCTGGAGGCGACCCGGCGGATCTGCGCCGAGCAGGCGGGCCGGACCGAGGCGCCGATCCGGGTGCTCGTGCTGACCACGTTCGATCTGGACGAGTACGTCTATGGCGCACTGCGCGCCGGGGCGAGCGGGTTCCTGCTCAAGGACATGCCGCCGCTCGACCTGCTGTCCGCGATCCGGGTGGTTGCCTCGGGGGAGGGGCTGTTGGCGCCGACGGTGACCCGGCGGCTGATCGCCGAGTTCGCCCGCCGCCCCGAGTTCGAGCCGCCGCTGAGCCGGGAGCTGACCGGCCTGACCGACCGCGAGCGTGAGGTGCTCGTGCTGATCGCGCACGGTCTGAGCAATCCCCGGATCGCCCAACGGCTGGGGGTGAGCATGTCCACGGTCAAGACGCATGTACGCCGGCTACTGGCCAAACTCGCCGTCGGCGACCGCACGCAGTTGGTCATCATCGCGTACGAAAGCGGCCTGATCCCCTCGCCGGGCACCGACCGGGCGGGGGCTTGAAGACCCGCCCGAGGTGTATTCACCCGGGTGATCGACCGCGCCGACGCCGGACCGGGCCGCACCGGGCCCGAAGGCGCGGGCGGTGGTCCGGCGGCGGCGGGGGTCAGCCCACGGTCTCGGCGCGGAGGGCGGCCAGGCCCGCCTCGGGCCCGCCCGCGGCGGCGAACACGGCCGACGCGGCGACCAGGTGGTCGGCGCCGGCCCGGGCCAGGGCGCGGACGCGGGCGGCGGTCACCCCGCCGTCCACGGTGACCCGGATCCGCTCCGCGCCCTCCTGCTCGAGCAACCGGCGCAATCGCTCCACCTTGTGCACCAGGAAGTCGAGATAGTCGCTGGTCCCCGGACTGGACGTCATCAGGGTGATCTGGTCGACGAGCGGCAACAGTTCGTGCACCGCGGACAGCGGCGTGCCCGGATTGAGCACCACCCCACGCGACACGCCCGCCGTCTCCAACGTGCGGAGCAGCGCGGCGAGTTGCGACGTGCTCTCCACGTGCACCGAGACGCCCCGCACGCCGATGTCGATCAGCTCGTCCAGGTATGGTCGGGGGTCGCAGACCTGGAGATGCACGTCGAGCGGCAGCCCGGTGTGCCGGGCGACGGCCCGCACGGTGCGCGTCCCGAAGCTGATGGCCGGGACGAAGCAGCCGTCCATGACGTCGAGATGAAGCAGTTCGGCGCCGGCCCGCTCGGCGGCCAGGACGGCCTGGCCCAGATGCAGCGGATCCGCCCCGAGCAGGGCCGGGACTATGGTGGCGTTCATGTGATGGACACTCCGGTGCGAGTTGGTGGAGGGGATGTCACGGCCGCGCCGGGCCGGCCAGGGCGGCCACGGCGTCCACGACGTAGTCGATCTCGTGGTCGGTCAGATCGGGCCGGATCGGCAGACACAACGTGTCGCTCGCCTGCCGCTCGGCATGCGGAAACGCGCCGGTCAGGCCCAGGTCGGCGAAGGCCGGCTGGCGGTGGATCGGCACGGGATAGCGGATCACCGCGTCCACCCCGCCCGCCCGCAGCCCGGTCAGGACCCGATCCCGATGCGGTACGGCCACCTGGTAGAGGTGGAACACGTGCCGGTCGCCGGCGGGCCGCGCGCCGGTGAGGCCGAGTGCGGCGAGTCGGGCGGCGTAGCGCTCCGCGACCGTGCGCCGGTGGGCGTTCCACGCGTCCAGCGCGTCCAACTTGTGGTCCAGGACCAGGGCCTGGAGGACATCGAGCTTGCTGTTGTGGCCGCGGGTGACATGATCGTTCTGCGCCCGCTGGCCGAGTGCGCGCAACACCTGGATTCGCGCCGCCAGTTCGGGTACGTCGGTGGTCACCGCCCCGGCGTCGCCGGCCGCGGCCAGATTCTTGCTGGGGTGGAAGCTGAAGCAGCCCACCGTGCCCAACGCGCCGACCCGGCGCCCGTTCCAGCGGGCGCCGACGGCCTGCGCGCAGTCCTCGACCACGGCCAGCCCGTGCCGATCGGCCAGGACGCGCACCCGGTCCATGTCCACCGCCTTGCCGAACAGGTGGACCACGAGCAGCGCGCGGGTACGCGGCCCGATCGCCGCCTCGACCTGGTCCAGGTCGATCAGGTAGTCGTCCGGTGTGCAGTCCACGAGCACGGGTCGGGCGCCCGCCTCGGTGATCGCCAGGACCGATGCGTGGAAGGTGTTGGCGACGGTGATCACCTCGTCGCCGGGCCCGATGCCCAGCGCCTGAAACGCCATGGTGAGGGCGTCGGTTCCGGAGTTGACGCCGACCGCGTGCCGGGTGCCGACGTAGCTCGCGAACCGTTCCTCGAAGTGTTCGACGGTCGAGCCGAGGATGTAGTCGCCGCTGCGCAGGGCCTGCCGGATCCGGCCGATCAGGGCCTCCAGGTCCGGGAATTGGCGGTCGTAGTGGTAGCGCGGGATCTTGATGCGGGAGGTGGTGCCGATGTCGGTCACGGTTCCTTCTCCGGGCTCGGTGCGGGGCAGGGGCGGGTCGGGTACGGGTCAGGCGGGCACCACGACCGGTTTCCCGATGAATCCGGTACGTGCGAAGCCGGGCAACTCGCGCGCCGCTCGGTCCAGTTCCAGGCGGTCGGTGAGCAGGCGTTCGAGCGCGGCGCCGGGCGGTCGGCCGCCCGGGCCGGCGGGATGGTGTTCGCTCAGTACGGACAGCGCCTCGGCGAAGTCCCTCGGCAGCGCGCCGTGTGTGCCGATCACCCGAACATGGCCGCCGGATACCGGGATTCGGCCCACCCGCTCGGCGCGGCGCAGCCGATCCAGGTCCAGGCCGCGCATGCCCGGCCCCGGCCGGGTGCCCGCGTAGAGCACCAACAACCCGCCGGGACGCAGCAGTTCGAGCGCCGCGTCGAGGCCGGCCGGATCGGCCGAGGCGGTGGCCAGGATCAGCCGGTCGACCCGGTCGCCGGCCCCGAGCGAGCCGAGCGAGCCGAGCGACTCGCGGGGCAACACGTCGCGTTCGGCCAGGAAGTCGAGCCGGGGCCGACTGCGGTTGACCAGTCGGGTCGGTACCCCCCGGGTGTACAGGACCGTGGCCATCAGGGTGCCGGCCAGGCCCGCGCCGACCACCAGGACCGGTTCGTCCGGCGGCAACTCCAGCGCGGCGGCCACCGCGTCGAGCCGACCCAGACAGTGGCACGCGCAGGCCAACGGCTCGGTCAACACCGCGCGCGGCGACGGGACATGCGCGGGCAGCGCACGCAGCGCGGCGCGGACGGCGGGCCCGGTGCCGCAGAGTTCGACCAGTTCGGCGAACCCGGACGTGCGGGCGGTCAGCGCCGGATGCGGATCGAAGATCACCCGCTCGCCCGGTGCGGGGATGCCCGACGGGCCGTGCGAACCGACCACCTCGGCGACGATCTCGTGGCCGAAGTCGGCGCGCCCGTGCCGTTCGCCGGTCAACTCGCGCAGATCCGACCGACACACCCCGATCAGGCTCGGCGCGATCACCACGCGCGCCTCGGCGGCGGGGACCGAGCCGGCGCTGACGGTGGCGGTACGCAGTGTGGGCACGCCGGCCACGTTGTCCAGGCGTCGGTAGCTTGCCCCCAGCGGCAGCGTGCCGGATCTGCCGGTGGTGCCGTGCCGGTCGCCGAGGCCGGGCCCGAACTCCCGGACCGGATAGCCGTCCCGGCCGCCGGCGGTCATCGGGCACCGCACAGGTCGCCGACCGTGGTGACCGCGTCCGGGGGTCGCCAGGTGTCGCCGTCCAGGGTCGGATCGATCACCATCTTGACCCGCTCGTCCGGGCCGTACGCCGGTCGGGCCCGGCGAGCCACCGCCGGCAGCGCGACCCGGGCCGCGGTCAGGGACAGCACGTGTGTCACCAACGGCGTGAACCGGGCGCGGTGTTCGACCAGGAGATGCTGGGCGGCGGCCAGGTGGTGGGCGGCGGTACCCCGGTGTCCGACCAGCCGGATCCGGCCCTGCGGAGTGCGCGCGTCGGTATGCCGGCCCGGATCCGGCCGACCGCACACATTCGCCCGCCGGACCGCGCCCAGGTCCACGGCGGCGTCCAGGTTCGGGTCGAGCACGGCCGGATGCCGATCCCCGGAGCCGAAGCCGCCCAGCAGGTCCACCATGCCGTCCGGCGCGAGCGCCTCGACGATCGCGGCCAGCGCGGCCGGCGCCGCCTCGCGCGGCAGACACAGAAACGCCGCGTGCAGGTCCTTGGGCCCGCCGGGACGCCCGGCCGCACCGGAGAGCCCGGTACGGCCGAGCACGTCCAACGCCGCGACGAAACGCAGCCGATCCGCGCGCGGATGCACCAGATGCGTTTCCACGCCGTACAGTTCGCCGACCACCGCGGCCAGCAGCGCGGTGCTGCCCGCGCCCCAGATGCCCACCGTGGCGGGTCGCCCGGCCGGGGAGAGCAGGTCCCAGCCGTACAGCACGGCGGCCAGCGGTTCGATCAACGGCGCCAGATCCGCGACCAGTTCGGGCCGCACGTCGACCAACTCCGGGTCGTCCGGCTCGGGTGCGGGCACATAGCGGCGGAAGATCCCGTCCCGGCTGTGCCCCAGGATCCGGTCCTGGGCCGCCGGATCGACCGGGTTGAACACGACCGGCCGGACCGACCCCCGATTCTCGTCGAGGGCCAGGCCCTCGTGACCGAGGATCTCGGCCACATCCGCCCGCACCCCCCGCTGGATTTGCAGGTCGGTGCCGCAGACGCCGGCCCGCAGGATCCGCAACGGCAGTCGTCCGTCCGGCGATTCGAGGATCACCGGGTGTGTCAACTCGGCCCGGACGCCCCGGCGGACCAGCGTCGGATTGTCCGCGCGCCACCCGGACGGGCGCGGGTCGCCGGTCATCGCCCGCCGCCCGCGGGACTGGTCAGCCGCAGGCACTCGGCGGCGTCGACGGTGAGCGCGTGGGCGCGGCGCAACTCGGCCGAGGTGAGGTCCTCGACGAACACCGCGCTGCCCAACCGGCAGGGCAACGGCAGGTGTTGGTGTCCGTCGCGATGCCGGGTGGCGTCGGCGAGGCCCTCCAGGAGGAGTTCGGGGCCGGCCACCGGGTGGGTCAGCGGCAGACCCATCCGGTCGAGCAGACGCAGCGCGCGGCGGGTCTGCTCACGGCCGAGCAGGCCGCGTTCGCGGGCGATCACGCAGGACAGCGCCATGTCCACGGCGACCGCCTCGCCGTGCAGCAGCGCCGGCTCCGCGCGCAGCTCGATACTCGGACCGAAGGTGTGGCCGAAGTCCACCAGCCGGCGCAACTCGTGCTCCCACAGGTTGGGTTCGAGTTCGCCGAGCATCCCGGTGACCGCCCGCTCCAGCACCTCCCGGCCACGCTCCCCGGCCATCCGACCGGCCAGCAGTTCCTCGGCGTGCGCGTCGAGCAGCTCGAACAGGTCGCCGTCGACGACCAGGGCGATCTTGACGATCTCGGCCAGCCCGTTGGCCAGATGCCGGGCCGGCAGGGTGCGCAGGAAGTCGCGGTCGAGCAGCGTGGTGACGGCCGGGTGGTAGGTGCCGATCCGGTTCTTGTGCGGCCCGAAGTTGATCGCCGTCTTGGCGCCGACCGCCGCGTCGATCTGGCCGATCAGCGTGGTCGGCACCCGAACGAACGGGGTGCCGCGCCGGTACAGACTCGCGGCCATGCCGACGATGTCGGTCAACACCCCGCCACCGACCGCGACGATCGGGTCGCTGCGCCGATTGATCCGGGCCCGATCGGCGGCGTCCACCACCGCGAACAGGCTCTCGGCGGTCTTGCGGGCCTCGTCGGAACGCAGCACGAGGGCGTGCGCGTCGACGTCATGGTGGTGGAAGTAGGCGTAGAGGGCATCGCCGTATAAGTGGGCCACTTCGTCGTCGACCACGACCAGCCGGCGGGCGCCGGGACGCAGCTGCGCGGCGTGCCGGAGCTCCGGATTGTCCAGGGCGAGCAGGTGCTCCGTGCTGCGCACCCAGTAGGTGACCCGCTGGGTGGCTTCGACGGTCCAGGTCTTCATGCGGAAGTGCCTTTCGGTGGGGCGGACTTGGGGTTGCCGTGCGGCCGGCTCGGTCAGCGGGGGGCGGCGCCGGCCCGGCGGCCGGCCGCGGCGACTCCTCTGACGTGGAAGCCGACGCCGCGCAGGGCGTCGAGTCCGTCGCCGGCCACGATGGCCAGCCGACGGTCGAAGTAGGTGTCGTCCACGGTGCTGATTCCGTACAGGCCGAGCGCCCGCAAATTGCGGAGCAGGCTGGCCCGGTACTGCTCGCCGAACGCCTCGGCGACCCCGCCGGACACGAACGTCGTGCCCACCTCGGGGTCGAGGGTGGCCTGGGCGAGCAGCACGTGGGCCAGCGGCCGGGTGATCGCGTCGAGCAGGGTCTGTGCGGAGGTACTGCCGCGCCGGACGGCGGTGCGGAACAACTCGCGGGGATCGGTGTCGAGCGCGGCGGCCCGGGTGCGCAGCCCGCGGGTCTCGGGCAGCGTGCGGAGCAGGCTTTCGATGCCGGGCCCGGAGGCGAAGGAGGCCACGTGATCGCGGGCTCCGCAGTCGCATTCGGCGTGGATCGTGCGGCCGTCGAGCTCGCAGTGCGCGGGCAGGTGGCCGATCTCGCCCTGGAGGCCGTGTTCCGGGTCCAGCGGGATGTGGCCGTCGCGCAGGTCGATGGTGCGGCAGGCGATGCCGGTGCTGACGGTCAGCGCGGCGGCGCGGCGCACCCGGGCGGTCGGGAACTCGCGCAGCAGAATGGCGTAGGCGAGCGCGGATACGTCGTTGAGCACGAACCAGCGCAGTTCGGGGGCCCGTTCGGCGAGTTCGGCGCGCAGGTCCCAGGGGGCGATCCGGGGTCCCCACAGCGGGGCACTGGCCAGGACCCGGCCGGTGCGCCCGTTGAGCGCGGCGCCGAGCGAGATGCCGACCGTGTCGGCCTCGTACCGGCGGGCCGCGCTCATCGCGTGTTCGACCACGAAGTCCACCAGCGCGCGCTGTAATCGGGGCACCGGCCCGGGGCGGGTGCGTCGGCTGATCGCCGCGTCGCGCCGCAGTACGCGCACCTCGGCGGCGCCGGTGTACACGCCGACCCGCCACCACGTGCCGCCGAGGTCGAAGACCACCACCGGCCGTCGATCGGCGCCGGCCCGCTCCGGGTCGAACGGCTCGCTGCCGCGACTCGGGGCGGTCATCGCGGTAACGCCGGCTCGGGCCCGGGGCGGGCCGCGGCGTGATCGGTCAGGAGCAGTCCGTCCGGGTCCAGTACGGTCGCGGCGGTATCGGCGGCGGTGGTGGCACCGCTGAGCAGCCGGGCGACCGCGGGCGCCTTGCCGGGGCCGCTCGCCAGTACCATCCGGTGCTCGGCGCGGCGCAGCACGCGCGAGGTCAGGGTGACCCGGATCGACCCCTGGTACGGCCCCACGGCCGCGACCGGACCGGCATCGGCGGGCGGTGGACACTCGCCGAACAACGACGCGGTATGGCCGTCGGTACCCAGGCCCAGGACGGCGATGTCCGGGACACCGGCCGGCCGCAGTCGGATCAGCGTGCGCCCGTAGGTCGCCGCCGCCGCGTCCGGATCGTGCTCCGGGGGCAACCACAGCGGATGCCAATGGTCGGCGGGGATCGCGGCGGGCCCGATCAGATTGGCCTCGATCACCGACGCGGCGGTGCCCGCCGGATCCGTGCTGACTCGTTCGTCGGTCTGCACGATGTGCAGCCGATCGAGCGGCAGTTCGCCCGCGGCGAGCAGTCGGTAGGTGGCCGCCGGGGTGCTGCCGCCGGCCAGGGCCAGTACGCAGGACCCCTTGCGGCGCGAGGTGTGCCGGATCCAGGAACGCAACTGCGCGGCGGCCACGTCGGCCAGTTCGTCCGCCGTGCGCAGATTGCGGTGTCGGGTGGCCGGGACGGGTCGGCCCATGACGAGCTCCTTCGAAACGAATCCGAGCGCCGCGAACGGCGACGCGATCGAGCGGGGAGGATCGAAGACGTGGCGGGCAGGAGTCGAGGGACGGGCACGGGGGCCGGGGTCGGCAGTGGCGTCGGATCGGCAGTGGTGTCGGCTCGGCAGGCTCGGCAGACTCGGCAGGTGGGCTGGTCGGCAGGCTCGGCGGGTCTTCGGGCGGGCTCGGTCCCGAACGCCCCGCGCAGGGCGGTCGGTTCAGTCCCGGGGTCGGGTGGTGCGCATCGTCAGCAGCGCGGCGGCACACGCCACGCAGCCGATCGCGGCGAAGGTCCACGGGATGGCGGCCGGGTGGCCCGAGTCCGCCGCCAGTTGCACCGGCAGGGACAGACACGCGCCGCCGATCATGCTCGCGGTGAGGAGCGTGGCGGTGGAGCGGTCGGCCACCGCGGGTCCGGTGACGGCGGCCATCCAGGCCAACGCACTGGGCAATACCGGCGCCAGGGCCACCCCCACGCTCGCGTACACCACCGGTGTCGCCGCGCCGAACGCGGCGAACGGGAGCAGCAGCGTCGCACCGGCCAGGCCGCCGACGACCAGGCGTCCGGGCGGCACGTCCGGGGCCAGGACGGGGACCAGCAGTCGGCCGAGCGCGAGGCTGGTCCAGAACAGGGCGGTGAACACCGCGGCGGCGCCCGACCCGGTGCCCAGTTCGGTCAGGTGGGTGGACTCCCAGGCACCGATTCCGGTCTCGATGCCCGCGTAGACGAACGTCAACAACGCGAACGGCGCCCAGGTACCGGCGCGTTGGCGGACCGGCACCGGCACCGGCACCGGTTCGGCGGGCGTGTGGTCGGCCGGTGCCCCGGCCGCCGCCCGGGTATGTACCGGCCAGGTCAGCGGGATGGCAACGGCCAGGAGCAGGAACACCGTTCCCGGGTCGTCGGCCATCGCGACCGCGATCGGCCCGCAGACCGCGCCCGCGCCGAACGCCCCGTTGAGCAGGTTGAGCATCGTGACCCGACGTTCCCCGAAGCCGCGTGCGAACGCGCTGTTGAGGGCCAGTGCCAACCCGCCGTAGCCGGCCCCCGCCAACGCGACGCCGGGGATCAGGGTGAGCCGGTCCGGCGCCCACGCGATCACCAGACACCCCACGACGAAGGCTCCCGCGAGCGGCCCGGTGCTCAGCGCCCGGGCCCGCTCGGACCAGCGGCCGAAGCCCAACACGGCGATGGTCAGGAAGGCGCCCAGGTTGTAGACGATCACCAGGTTGCCCCCGCCGTACTCGCGGCGCAGCGCCGGCATCGCGCTGCCGAGCGCGGCGGTGGCACAGCCGAGCAGCACGAACAGCACGAATGCGGCCGCGATCGCGGTGTTTTCCCGAGTGAACCGGCCCGGTGCGGCGCGGATGTGCGGGGGTGGCGGGTCGACGGGTCTGGCGATCAGCGGTGCGGGCCCGGTTTCGGACGGCGGTGGATTCGGCCGACCCATGATCATGCATCCCTTGGTGAACGTCTCGGCTTGCCGGTAACGCGCGGGGGTGATCCGGCGCCGATGGGTCGGCGCCGCGGGCAGGACGCGGGCGATCGTACGTCCGGGCCCGGTCGTTCGAGCGGCGTGGCAGGCACCGGAGCAGCGTGGAACCAACGACGGGACACCGATTTGTTCGCCTGCCGTGCAAATATTTTGATCGCTGAGCGTGCAAAAATCAACACATGATGTTGCTGCCCCGCGACCGACTTCGGGACGGTCCCGCCACGGCTCGACTGTTGACCCTGCTCTACCGGGACGGCCCGTGCGGTCGCTCGGACGCCACCCGACGCCTCGGTCTCTCGCGCAGTTCGACGGGCGAGGCGGTGGCCGAACTGGTCCGGCTCGGGCTGATCCGGGTCAGCGAGGCCCAACCGCCCGAGGAATCCCGCCCGGGACGCCCCTCCACCACGCTCGACCTGGCCCCGGACGGCCCGATCGCGGTCGGCGCGCGGTTGTCCGGCGGCGGGATCACCACGGCCGTCCTGGGCATGGACCATCGGCCGCTGGCGATCCGCACCCGTCCCGTCGACGCCGCCGCGCTCAGCCCCGCCGAGGTGTTGCGGATCGTCGTGGACGAGGCGACGGCCCTGCTGGCCGGGCAGGAACGGCGGTGTGTGGGGCTCGGGTTGGCGGTGCCGGGGATCGTCCGGGAGTCGGACGGGACGGTGCGGTTGTCGTTGCAACTGGATTGGCACGAGGTGCCCGCCGCCGAGATCCTGGCCAACCACCTGCCGCCCGAACTGACGGTGACCGTCAACCGGGACGCGGTACTGGCCGCGTTGGCCGAGCGCCGACACGGGCCACGCTCCACGGGCAGCCTGCTGGTGCTGTACTGCGACCACATCGGCATCGGCGGTGCCCTGCTGCACGGGAACGCACCGCCCGCGGACATCGGCTTCCCGCTGGAGCTCGGCCACATCACGGTCGATCCGAGCGGCGCCGAGTGCCCGTGCGGACTGCGCGGTTGTGTCGAGCTGTACGTGGACGGGCGGGCCGTGTTGCGCGCGGCCGGCCGCGAGGACCTGCTCGACGCGGACGCGGCCCGCGCGGTGCTGGCGCCGACCCGGGACGGCGATCCCGAGGCGGCCGCCGCGGCCCGGCTGGTGGGTGCCGAACTGGGCGCGGTACTGGCCATGTTGATCAATGTGGTGGGCCCGCAGACGGTGGTGCTGACCGGACTGCTGGCCCGGCTGCACCGGGTCGCCCCGGCCGAGGTCCGCTCCTGTCTGCGTACCTCGACCGTGGCCCGGATGAACGCCACCCGGTTGTTGTGCGGATCGGTCGAGGAACCGGTCCTGGTCGGCGCGGCGGAGACGGTCTTCGCCCCGCTGCTGCACGATCCCGCCGGCGTCGTCGAGCGCGCGATATCGACCCGCTCGGCGACTCCTTCAGCGACTCGTTCAGCGACCCGCTCATCGACCTCCGCACCCGAACGCGAGACCCTGGGGAGCCGACCCGCATGACCTCCGAGGCAGCCGATACCGCCGTCGAGGACGCGCTGCACGAGCGCGCGATCACCCTGTTGGCCATCGCGCAGACCGGATTGGCCTACGTCCGCGACGTGTTCGACCTGGAGCGCTACGAACAGGTGCGCGCAACCGCCTTGGCGCTGCTCGAACTGATCAGCGACGCCGACCGGGTGCGGCTGCGCGAGGTGGTCACCGCCGAGACCGGACACGCGACGCCGAAGCTGGACGCGCGTGGCGTGGTCTTCGACGCGCGCGAGCGGGTCCTGCTGATCCGGGAACGCTCGGACGGCTGTTGGACGTTGCCGGGCGGCTGGTGCGACGTACCCGAGACGCCGTCCGAGGCGGTGTGCCGCGAGGTGCGCGAGGAGTCCGGGCTGCACGTGGACGCGGTCAAGCTGATCGCGCTGCTCGACCGGCGGCGTCAGGGCCACCTGCCGCACTACCCCTACCACGTCTACAAGATGTTCTTCCTGTGCCGCGAAGTCGCCGACCGGGCCCGGCACCTCCCCGACCCGGCGGAGACCCTGGACACCGACTGGTTCGCGCTCGACGCGCTCCCCGAACTGTCCACCGCGCGGATCACCGAGGCCCAACTCCACATGGCGCACCGCCACCTGCTCGACCCGACGCTGCCCACCGAGTTCGACTGACGACAGGGGGCCGCCCGCGCCGCGTCAGCGCACCGCGTGTTCGAACGAGGCGCCGACCTGGTCGGCGAGGGTCACCGCGACCAGCCGGGCCTGGCGCGAGGGGACGGCACCGGGGCGGGGCTCGAGCAGGAAGCGGCCGTGGAAGTGACCACCCCGGTAGACCCGCAGCTCGATCTCCTCGGCGGGCAGCCCGCGCCGCTCCACATCCCACGTCCGCGCGCCGACGGTGACCGACCCGTCCTGCTCCAGGCGCGGCGGGCGGCCGATCAGCGTGCCGTACTCGAACCGGCAACCACGCAGATCGAGCAGGGTGATCAGCTGGGCCTTGACCGCGTCCACCACCGCGTCGGGCGAGCCGGACGAGCGGGCCGCCTCGGCGATGTCCCGGATCCGGGCCAGGTGTTCCGCGTCGGTGATCACCACCACCTGCAGCCGCCGGGCCCGGGCCGCGATCTGCGATACCGCCAGGCCGACGAGCAACAGCAGAACGGCCATCTGCGCGTCGGCCGAGCGGGTGATCGAAAAGCTCTCGTACGGCCTGGTGAAGAAGAAGTCGAACCACACCGTCGCGGACAACGCGGCCACCGCCCCGGCGAGCCGGTGCCCGTTCGCGGCCACCGCGACCACCACGACCACCATGCACAGCGCCACATTCGCGGCGGCGAAATGCGCACGGAAGGGTGCCACCACCCCGGCCACCGCCACCGGCGCCAATACGGCGGCGAGCATCGCCAGCCGATCCCGCTGCGGATATCGAGTCATCACGAGGCACCTCCACGAAGCCGAGCGGGCCACGGGTCACCCTCCAACCTCCGAGTATGTCGCGCCCGCCGCGCGGGCGGTATCCCGTCGCGTCAAGGACGCGACAAGGTGGGCGGCCCGGCCGCCAAGGGCGTGTCAAGGCCCGCCGGAGCGGCCGAAGGGCGAGGAATTTGATACTCATCGATGGAGGAATTCGATACTCGTCGGTTCCGGAACGACAGACGGAGGGGGTGGCCCGACCCACCATGACGGCCCCACGACGCGGCAGACTGCGCGTCTACCTGGGCGCGGCACCCGGCGTCGGCAAGACGTACGCGATGCTCGACGAAGCACACCGCAGGCTCTCCCGAGGCACCGACGTGGTGGTCGGCCTGGTCGAATGCCACGGCAGAGCGGACACCGAGGCGATGCTGACCGGCCTGGAGATCGTCCCGCGCGCCGAACTCTCCCACCGGGGCCGCGCGTTCACCGAGATGGACGTGGCCGCCGTGCTGGCCCGGCGCCCTCGCCTGGCCCTGGTGGACGAACTGGCGCATACCAACGTGCCGGGCGCGCGCAACGAGAAACGCTGGCAGGACATCGACGAGATCCTCGACGCCGGGATCGACGTGATCTCCACGGTCAATGTGCAACACCTGGAATCGCTCAACGACGTGGTCGAGTCGATCACCGGCGTCGCCCAGCGCGAGACCGTGCCGGACGACGTGGTCCGCCGGGCCGATCAGATCGAGGTCGTGGACCTGACGCCGGAGGCACTGCGCCGCCGCCTCGAACACGGCGACGTCTACGCCCCGGAGCGGGTCGACGCGGCGTTGGCCAACTACTTCCGCGCGGGCAACCTGACCGCGCTGCGCGAGTTGGCGCTGCTGTGGGTCGCCGACCGGGTCGACGCGTACCTGCGCCGATATCGCGACGAACACCACATGGCCGCGCTCGAGCCGGCCCGAGAGCGGGTGGTGGTCGCGCTCACCGGGGGACCGGAGGGGGACACGCTGATCCGGCGCGCGGCGCGCGTGGTGGGCCGCGGCGAGGGCGGCGAACTGCTCGCGGTGCATGTGAGCGGCAGCGACGGGTCGACCGCGTCCTCGCCGGTCGACCTGGCCCGCCAACGGCGCCTGGTCACCACCTTGGGCGGCACCTTCCACTCCGTGCTCGGCGACGACGTGCCCGGCGCGCTGCTGGACTTCGCCCGGGGCGTGCAGGCCACCCGGATCGTGCTCGGGTGCAGCCGGCGCAGGCAGTGGGAGTACCTCCAGGGCCCGGGCGTCGGCGCCACGGTGGCCGCCCGGGCGGGCGACATCGACACCCACCTGGTCACCCACGAGCACATCGGCCGGGGTCGTACCGACCGGCCCAGGCGCTCCGCCGTGCCCCGGGGACGCCGGCTCCTGGGCTGGGCCGGTGCGCTGCTCGGGCCGCCCGCGCTGACCGCCGCCCTGCTGCCCTCCCGGGGCGCCTCCGCGCTGCCCGGCGAGATGTTGATGTTCCTGGCGCTGACCGTCGCGGTGTCCCTGTTCGGCGGCCTGTGGCAGGCGGTGGCCACCGCCGCGTTCGCCGCCACGCTCACCGACTACTACTTCACCCCGCCGCTGGACACGCTCGACATCGCCGCACCGGCCAACATCCTCGCCTTCGTGGTCTTCGTCGTACTCGCCCTGGCCGTCGCGTCGGTGGTCGACCTGGCCGCCCGGCGCACCCAGCAGGCCGCGCGGGGGCAGGAGGAGGCCGAGACGCTGGGCTCGCTGGCGGGCAGCATGTTGCGCGGCGAGCAGGCGCTGCCCGTGCTCCTGAACCGGGTCCGGGAGACGTTCGGGATGGATGCGGTGGCGCTGCTGCAACGGGCCGGGCCGCGCGCCGCCTGGACCAGCGTCGGCGCGGTCGGACCCACCCCGCCGACCCGACCGGACGCGGCCGACGTCGAGGTCCCGGTCGACGAGACGCTCGCGCTGGCCCTGTCCGGCCATACGCTGCCCGCGGACAGTCGGCGGGTGCTCGGCGCGTTCGCCGCGCAGGCCGCGCTGGTCCTGGAACGGCGTTCGCTGGTCGCCGAGGCCGAGGAGGGCCGCCGGCTGGGCGAGCGCCACACGGTCGACACCGCCCTGTTCGCCGCGGTCGCCCGGGACCTGCGCGCGCCGCTGGCCGCGATCAAGGCCGGGTCGTCCGGGCTGCGCGTCGAGGAGGTCGCCTGGGCACGGGCGGACCGGGCCGAACTGCTGGCCACGATCGAGGCGGGCGCCGATCGGCTGGACCGGCTGATCGGCAACCTGCTGGACATGAGCCGGTTGCGGATGGGCACGCTCGACCCGCTCCTGGGCGACCTGGCGCTGGACGAACTGGTCCCGGGCGCGGCGGCCCGGGCGGGCGACGCGGCGGTACGGCTGTCCGTCCCGGAGACGCTGCCCACCGTGCGGGCCGACGCCGAACTCCTGGAGCGGGTGGTGACGAACCTGGTGGAGAACGCGGTCCTGCACACCCCGCCGGACACCCCCGTCCTGGTGGCCGCCGAGCAGGTCGGCGACCGGATCGACCTGCGTGTGGTCGACCGCGGTCCGGGCCTGCCCGACGACGCCAAGGACCGGGTCTTCGAGGCCTTCGCCCGATTCGGCGACGCCCCGCGAAGTCGCGGGGTGGGCCTGGGACTCGCCGTGGCCCGCGGCTTCGCCGAGGTGATGGGCGGCGCGCTCGTCGCCGAGGACACCCCCGGCGGCGGGCTGACCATGGTGCTGAGCCTGCCGGTGTCGCCCGGTGCCGAGCCGAGCGAAAGCACCGGCGGCTGAGCTTGGCCGGACAGGACCTAGTCGCGCCCGGCGACGGCGGGTCGGGTGTACACCCGGTGTGTGTACCCGAACGCCCAGACCAGCATGGGGATCACCAGGGCGATCAGCCACGCGCCCTCGGTGAACTTGGCGGCGGTGACCACGATCGCGGCGATCCCGGTGAGGCTCGCGCCGAACGCGTTCAGCGCCAGCTTGCCGCGCCAGCCGGCCGGTCGCAACAACCACCAGTGCCGGACCATGCCGACCTGGGAGAGGGTGAAGCCGACGAACACGCCGATCGCGAACAGCGGGACCAGGACGTTCATATCGCCACCGGAGGCGATCAGCAGCACCGCCGAGGTCACCGCGAGCAGCGCGACGCCGGCCCCGTAGACGTGCCGCCGGTTGTGCACGCCGAACACGTGCGGCAGGAAGTCGTCCTTGGCCAACAGGTCGGCCAGCACCGGCAGTCCGCCGAACGAGGTGTTCGCGGCCAGCGCGAGCAGCAGCACGGTGGCGAACTGGACCACGTAGAAGGCGACGCCGTGCCCGAGCGAGGCATTGGTGACCTGGGCCAACACGGTGACGCCGTCGGCGGGCTCGACCGAATACTTCTGGATCAGCCCGGCGATGCCGATCAACATCACGCCGAGCAGCACGCCGAGCGCGATCTCCGCCCGCTGCGCCCGACGGGCGCGCGGGGCCTTGAACGACGGTACGGCGTTGGCGATCGCCTCCACGCCGGTCAGCGCCGCGCAACCGTTGGCGAACGCCTTGAGCAGCAGCAGGACGCCCACCGCGTGTACCGCGCCACTGTCCACGGGCGGCGCGAGCGGCCCGGCGGCCGGACCGCCGCGCAGCAGGCCGACCACCACGACGGAGAGGATGGCGAGCACGTAGACGACGGTCGGTACGACGAACACCTTCGCGCTGTAGGCGATCCCGCCCAGATTGACCGCGGTGATCAGCGCGAGCACGCCCAGACACAGCCAGATCGTGTACGGATGCAGCTCCGGCACCGCCGAGGTCAGCGCGGCCACCCCGGCCGCGACCGAGACCGCGACGTTGAGCACGTAGTCGACCACCAGCGAGGCGGCGGCGATCAGCGACGCGCGACGGCCCAGATGCCGCTTCGAGACGCCGTACGCCCCGCCGCCCTCGGGGAACGCGGCGATCACATGTCGGTAGGACAGCGTCAGTACCAGCAGGAGACCCGCGATGACCAGCGTGACCGGCAGCGTGAAACCGAGCCCGGCGCCACCCGCCAGGGCCAGGACCAGGACGATCGCCTCGGGGCCGTACGCCACCGACGCCATCGCGTCGAGTGAGAGCGCGGCCAGGCCCCCGACGACCGTGAGCCGATGCCGGTCGCCGTCCTCGGGCTCGACACCGACCTCGCGGGCGCGGCGGGACATCATGGGCACATTCACGGGTTCCTCCGGCTGGCTGGGTCGAACGAACATCAGCGTCCGCCCGTGCCGACCCTCGGAAGGTGCCCCTGACATGATCTTGGCGCCGCCCGCCCCGACCCCTACGCGTTCCTGTCACCCTCCGGCGCCGGGAGGCCCGAGGTGACCGACTCGGCCGCCGTCAACACGGCCTCCAAGACCCGGGAGACCACCGCGAGTTCCTGCCCGAGCCGCTCCTCGGCCGACTCGTGGAACAGCCGGGTGGCCTGCCAGCGCATCATCGACAGGGCCTGCCGGCCGGCCTCGACCGCCGTGCGCAATTCGTCCAGCCGTTCCCCGGGGACGGGCCCGGAGGGCACCATGAAACTCACCTTCGCCCACGTCGCTCACCCGCCGGCACCGGACCGTTCCGGCGCACCACCGAGCATGACCCGCGAGCCCCGAGCCCGCGCAGCGCCGCCGCGCGATTCTTACGCCGCGCATACGCGAACCCACCCACCGGCAACACATCCTTGACACCGATCGGCCCGCCCGCAGGTTTATCCGACGGCAACCAACCCCTCGGACCACGTCGACCACGCAGCGGTGCTCAGGCGCCCTTGCGGCCGGGGAGGCGGTCGGCGAAGGTGCCGCTGCGGGCCTCCAGTTCGCGCTGGTGGGCGACCACCTGGTCGACCAATATCGCGATGTGCGGATCGTCGAGCACATAGACCCGGCGCCGCCCCTCGCGGCGCGCGCTGACCATGCCCGCCTTCTTCAGCTTGGCCAGGTGCTGGCTGACGGTGGCCACCGTGCCGCCGACCTTGTCCGCGATGGTGCCGACATCGCTCTCGCCCTGGGAGAGCAACCACATGATCTGGAGCCGGTTGGTCGCCGCGAGCATGCCGAACGTCGCGGCGGCCTGCTGGAGGGTACGGGCGTCGAGAGGGCGCGAAGCTTCGTCGGGGGGAGTGTCGATCACGATCGGGGAGTCTCCGGGAGGGCTCGGGCGAGACGGGGGAGCCCACGTTACTTGCGCCGGCGCTTGACCATCAAGGTCGGTGGGGTGTTCACTGACCGCTGTAGCACCTCGTTCGGTGAGGCTTCTACGCGGACACAGGCCACTGACCTCCCCCGTCGAGAGACGCTCCAGGTCAGGACAGGTCTCCCCGGCCTAAGGGGTGACTCCAAGTGGCTTCCCGACCCGAAGGGCGGATACGCCGCGCAGTGCCAAAGCTCTGACGAGGAGGTGTACGCCTTCGCCTGCCCAATTCCGGGCCGGGCGAGCGGCATGCCTCGCGCTGCGCGTCGTCGGTCCGGCAGCGAGGAGGTGAGAGCAGTGAGTCCAAGCGGTAGTACCAACCCCCCGCAACCCTGCTCCCCGTGCCGGGCACCTCGCCTCGCGCGGTAGCTCGCGGGCACGGCGGCAGCGTGTGGGTCCGACTCCCCTGATCTCCCCGCCCCTTCCGTCCCTTTCCTGTCCTGCCCTTTCCCCTCCCTTTTCCTTCCCCGCCCCGGTACCGACCGGCGAACGCGGGGCGGCTTCCGTGGCGCCCGACCCAGGGTCCGCCATGGTCGGAGCCGCCCCGGGCCCGCCGGTCGCACTGCCGCGCGGCCTGCCGCGAGACGAGACCACAGACCATGACCAAGATCCTGGAAGAACTGGAGCGTGGCCGTTCGGGGCCGCGGCGTCCGGTGCGCAAGACCCGTCGGGCCGACACCCTGGGCCCGGTGACCGCCCGGATCGGCGCCGAACTGGCCGAGGTGGCCGCCGCCCCGCCCGAGCAGATCCTGCGCACCCTCGGATCCACCACCCACGGCCTGACCGAACGCGACGCGGTCGAGCGGCTGGAGCGGCACGGGGAGAACGTGGTCGGCCACGACCGTCCGCCGCACTGGACCGTACAACTGGCCTCGACGTTCAAGAACCCGTTCATCGTCGTACTGATCTGCCTGGACCTGGTCTTCTTCCTGACCGACGACGTCAAGGGCATGATCACGCTGACCACGATGGTCCTGGTCAGCGTATTCCTGCGGTTCTGGCAGGAGTTCCGCTCCACGAAGGCCGCCGAGGCGCTCAAGGCGATGGTGACCACCACCGCCACCGTGCTCCGCCGCGCCGACGAGGACGCCGAGCCGCTGGAGCGAGAGGTACCCATCGAGCACCTCGCGCCGGGCGACGTGGTTCGCCTGGCCGCGGGCGACATGATCCCGGCCGACTGCCGACTGCTCGCCTCCACGGACCTGTTCGTCTCCCAGGCCGTGTTGTCCGGCGAGTCGCTGCCGGTGGAGAAGTACGACACGCTCGGCGCGGTCGCGGCCAAGACCGCGAACGGGCAGGCGGCCGACGGGGGCGACCCGTTGGAGTCGAGCGCGCTGTGCCTGATGGGCACCTCGGTGGTGTCCGGCTCGGCCACCGCCGTGGTCACCGCGACCGGATCGCGCACCTACTTCGGGTCGATGGCCAGGAGCCTGGCCGGTACCCGGCCGGAGACCGGCTTCGATCGGGGCGTGCGCTCGGTCAGCTGGGTGCTGATCCGCTTCATGCTGGTGATGACCCCCATCGTGCTGGTGATCAACGGGGTGACCAAGGGCGACTGGCCCGAGGCGTGCCTGTTCGCGATATCCGTGGCGGTGGGCCTGACCCCGGAGATGTTGCCGGTGATCGTCACCGCCAACCTCGCGCGCGGCGCGGTGGCGATGTCCAAGCGCAAGGTGATCGTCAAGCGGCTCAACGCGATCCAGAACCTCGGCGCGATGGACGTGCTGTGCACGGACAAGACCGGCACCCTCACCGAGGACCGGATCGTCCTCGAACGCCACCTGGACGTGCACGGCCGCCCGGACGACGAGGTACTGGAATACGCCTACCTCAACAGCTTCTTCCAGACCGGCCTGAAGAACCTGCTCGACCGGGCGATCATCGACCACGTCGAGGAGGGCGACCGGCTGCTCGCCGAGGCCCGCTTCACCAAGATCGACGAGATGCCGTTCGACTTCACCCGGCGGCGGATGTCGGTGGTCCTGGAGCGCGAGGCGGACACCCACCTGATCATCACCAAGGGCGCCGTGGACGAGGTCCTGGCGAGCTGCACCAGGATGCGCGAGGGCGGCCGGGACATCGCGCTGACCGACGCGGCGCGCGCCGAGGTGCACCGGATCGCCGAGACGCAGAACGGCGAGGGTCTGCGCGTACTCGCCGTGGCCACCCGCGCGGTGCCGGCGACCCGCACCGACTACGGCGTCGCCGACGAGTCGGACCTGACCCTGATCGGCTTCGTGGCCTTCCTCGACCCGCCCAAGGCCACCGCCGCCGAGGCGATCTCGGCGCTGCGCGAGAACGGCGTCACGGTCAAGGTGATCACCGGGGACAGCGAACTCGTCGCCCGCAAGGTGGCCGCCGAGGTCGGCCTGGCCGTCGGCGCGATCCCGCTGGGCCGCGACCTGGACGCCCTCGACGACGACGAACTGCGCGAACTCGCCGAGCACACCGCGGTGTTCGCCAAGGTCAACCCGGTCCAAAAGGCCCGGGTGATCCGCGCCCTGCAGGCCGGCGAGCACACCGTCGGCTACCTCGGCGACGGCATCAACGACGCCGCCGCGCTGCGCGACGCCGACGTGGGCATCTCGGTGGACACCGCGGTGGACATCGCCAAGGAATCCGCCGACATCATCCTCCTGGAAAAGGACCTCACCGTCCTGGAACAGGGTGTCCTGGAGGGCCGGCGCACCTTCGGCAACATCATGAAGTACATCAAGATGACCGCCAGTTCCAACTTCGGCAACGTCTTCTCGGTACTGGTCGCCTCCGCGTTTCTGCCCTTCCTGCCGATGCTCGCGGTCCATCTGCTCGTGCAGAACCTGTGCTACGACATCTCCCAACTGTCCATCCCGTGGGACAAGATGGACAAGGAATACCTGCGCAAGCCGCGCAAGTGGGCGGCCGGCGACCTCTCCCGCTTCATGCTGCGAATCGGCCCGATCAGCTCGATCTTCGACATCACCACCTACTGCGTCATGTGGTGGGTCTTCTCCGCGAACACCGAGGCGCAACAGACGTTGTTCCAGTCCGGCTGGTTCATCGAGGGCCTGCTGTCGCAAACCCTGGTCGTGCACATGATCCGCACCCGCAAGGTCCCCTTCCTCCAGTCCCGCGCGTCCGCCCCCGTGCTCGTGCTCACCGGCGTGATCATGGCGATCGGCATCTACCTGCCGTTCTCGCCGCTGGCCGACACGCTGCAGATGCAATCGCTGCCCTGGACCTACTTCCCGATCCTGGTCGCGACACTGCTCGGATACTGCGCACTCACGCAGTACGTCAAGACCCGCTACATCAAGCGCTACGGCACCTGGCTGTAGCACAGGACGTCGTAGTCCGAACCCCGAAGGGAGACCCCGATGCACACGGTCACCATCACCGAGTTCCTCGTCCGGCTCGCGGTCGGCGTCTCCTGTGGCGCCCTGATCGGCGTCGAACGCCAATGGCGCGCCCGGATGGCCGGGCTGCGCACCAACGCCCTGGTGGCGACCGGGGCCACGCTGTTCGTCCTGTACAGCGAGGCCATCCCCAACACCGGCAACAACACGCAAGTGGCCGCCTACGTGGTCTCCGGCATCGGCTTCCTCGGCGGTGGCGTCATCCTGCGCGACGGCGCGGGCGTACGCGGCCTGAACACCGCCGCCACCCTGTGGTGCTCCGCCGCCGTCGGCGTCCTGGCCGCCTCCGGCCGCATCGCCCTCGCCTTCATCGGCACCGCGGCCGTCCTGGCCGTACACCTCATGTTGCGCCCGGTCGGCCGGCTGATCGACCACGCCCCGCAGGGGGAGGGGGACGCGGTCACCCACGCCACCGTGCACGTGGTGTGCGACCGGGCCGCGGAAACCGGCACCCGGGCGCTGCTGGTCCAGGCGCTGGCCCCGAACGACACGCTGATCCTGGGCCTGAGCGTGCACCGCCCCGACGAGGACACGGCCCGCCTGGAGGCGTCGCTCGCGGTGACCGGCCCGGCCGGACAGGTGCTCGAACAGCTGGTGGCCCGGTTGTCCCCGACCCCGGGCGTCCGCGACCTGCACTGGCACCTGACCGAGGGCGGACCCGAGGAGAACGAACGACGCGCGTCCTCCTGAGATCGACGGGATCGCGGAGCCGGATTCACCCGAGTGGCCGATGGTCGGCGAGCCGGAGACGATGAAGAGACCGCGTGCGGCGTCCGCGGCACGCGGCCGGGCACTGTGGGAGGCACACCACCATGACCATGGCCAAGGACATCATGCACGAGGGCGCGCAGTGGATTCCGCAGACGGAAACCCTGGACCGGGCCGCCCAGTTGATGCGCAGGCTCGATGTGGGTTCGCTGCCGGTCAGCGACGCCGACGAGCGACTGTGCGGGATCGTCACCGACCGGGACATCGTGATCAAGTGCGTCGCGATGGGCCGTGATCCGGCGAAGGTCACGGCCGGCGAACTGTGTGAGGGTACGCCGCGCTGGATCGACGCGGAGGCCGACATCGGCGAGGTGCTGCGTGAGATGGAGGAACACCAGATCCGCCGACTGCCGGTGATCGAAGACAAGCGACTGGTCGGCATGATCAGCGAGGCGGACGTGGCCAGGCACCTGTCCGAGGAGCAGATCGCGGAGTTCGCGGAGAAGGTGTACGCGTCGCGGTAGGCGATGTCGCGACAGGCGAAATCGCTCAGCGCACCGGGACGACGGCCACCGGGCAGTGCGCGTGGTGCAGGACCGCGTATGTGGTCGGGCCGAGGCGCATCGGCAGGGGGCCGTGGCCGCGGTGCGCGGCGACCACCACGAGCGCGTTGCCGTCGGACGCGGTGACCAGGTCGCGTCCGGCGGTGCCGTTCATCACCACGGTATCCACCGGGAGTTCGGGATCCAGGGTGCGGATCGGGCCGACCACCCGATCGACCATCCTGGTGCGCTCGGCGGTGACCGCGTCGACGTCGAGCATCGTCGGCAGGACCAGCGTCGGCGCGAGTCCGGTCACCGGAAGTACCCACGAATGCACGGCGCGCAGCCCACCGCCGAGCCGGCGGGCCTGGGCCGCGGCGAACCGCGCCGCCGGATCGTCGTCGGGCCCACCGATCCCGACCACCACGCCGGTGGCGTCTTCGGCCGCGGCGTTGTGCACGACGACGACCGGACACGAGGTGTGCGCACACACCCGCAACGAGACCGACCCGAGCACCAGTCCGGTGAACCCGCCGTGCCCACGACTGCCGATGACCACGGTGTCACCGCGAGCACTCGCCTCCAGCAACGACTCGGCCGCGTCCCCCTCGCGCACCGACTCCTCGACGACGAGCCCGGTGAACCGCGCCCGCAACCGGCCGGCGGCCTCCTCGACGAGCGTGTGGGCTCGTTGTCGCAGCTCCATGCGATGGGCGAAACGCCCGGCCGGGACGACGGTGACCAGGTACAACGGCACACGTCGGGCCACGGCGTCACGCGCCCCCCAGTCCAACGCGCTCTCGGCCGAGGCGGAACCGTCGTAACCGACCAGAACCCCGAGACCGACTGTGGACGACATGGAACTCACCTCGTCGGGATGCCCACCAGGGTCATACCCGCTGCGGTTGCGTCGCACTTGGCTCGGGAGGGTTTTGCCCGCCCGCTCCACCCGTTGCGTTCGGCTCGACGGCTGCGGTTTCATCGGCCGCGCGGCGACCTGGTCCGGCCCCGCGGCCCGCCGGGTGGCCGACCGGGACTCGGCGGATCGACTCCGGCCCCGACTCGGGCGACCTCGACTCGCTGCGCTCGCGACTCGGGCCTGCCGGCACGGCTGCGGGTCGCTTCGCTCGTGATCGGGGCGGGTCGGCTGCGACGGTTGCGGTGCCGACTTGGGCCATTTCCGCTTGCTGCGCTCGCGACTCGGGCCTGGCGGCACGGCTGCGGGTCGCTTCGCTCGTGATCGGGGCGGGTCGGCTGCCGCGGTCGTCGTCTCGGCGGCGGTCCAGCTCCCGGTGGGCTGTTCCAGGGCTTGAAGACCTGCCCCGGGCACCTCGCGCCTTCGGGGGGGCTCGCCGCGCCGCGCCGCGGTGCGCTTCCGGGAGCTGGTTACGAGTCTTCGACTTACAGTGACTTTCATGGACGATTTCTTCGGCGTGTCGGGTGGCGAGGCGCCCGCGGACGTGTTGCGCGAGCTGGCCGAGCGGACCGGCCGCCCGGACTGGGTGGCCGAGGACCCCGAGGCGGATCTGCTGCCCCGGCTGCGGGTCGCCTGCGATCTGCCCGGCTCGCCGTGGCGGTTGCGCGCGACGACCGTGCTGCCCGGCGGGATCCTCGCGGTGGACGTCGAACACGCCCGACCGCGCAGTCCCCGGCTGCTGGCCGACGCGATCGAGCTGCTCGCCGGGATCGCCGGCCCCGCCTTCTTCGTACGCCACACGGACGCCGCGACCTTCGACTGTGCCACCGGGACGCTCGGCCGGGACACCCCCGGGACCGGCCGGGGTCATCTGCTTCGGCTGCGGCTGATCGGCCCCGACGCCGACGGCAGGCCCACCCTTCGGGCCCGCGTCGAGGCACCGGTACCGGTGCCGGCGCGCTGACCTCGGCCGTTGGATATCCGCTGGTTCCGGGGCGGCCGGGCTGGTTGGATCCCCGGTATGACAAGTCACTTCCCCGACGGCTACGAGATGTCCACCGATCCGGATCGGCTCGATGCCGCGACGATTCATCGGTGGTTGTCCGAGGACGCCTACTGGGCCCTCGGGCGCCCCCGTGCGAAGCAGGACGCGGCGATCGCCGGATCGCTGAACTTCGGTGTGTACGACATCGGTTCCGGCGCCCAGGTCGGCTACGCCCGGGTGGTCACCGACCGGGCCACGTTCGGCTGGTTGTGCGACGTCTACATCGATCCGTCGGTGCGCGGCAAGGGGCTGGGTACGGCGCTGGCGACCACCGTGCGTGATGAGCTCGCCCCCTTCGGGCTGCGGCGGGTGTTGCTCGCGACGGCGGACGCGCACGCGGTCTACGCCAAGGTGGGCTTCGCACCGCTGACCACGACGGAGAAGTGGATGACCCTGGGCGAACAGTGACCGAAGGCGGGACCGGGGGCGCCGAATCGGGGCTCGGGGCTCATCCGCCCGGGACACCGAGACGCGCACGGTGGGGACATGAGCAATCAGGGTGACACCACCACGCGGGACCCCACGGACCCGCTGTCACCTTCGGCACTCCCCGGAAGGACCAGGACCATGTGTCGGCACACCCCTCCCTGCCCCGCCGCCTCGGCGTCCGACCACCTCGCGGCCCACGTCGTACAGAGCCATCCCGAACAGGGCTGGAGCCTCCTGTGCAACGGGGTGCTGATCTTCGAGGACACCGGCGCGCTGCTGCCCGACGGTGTGATCGAGGCACCGCACCGCCCGGACCCGGCCGGATCGCACCCGGGCCGGGTGCTACAGGCAACGGCGCCGCGCCGGATGCAAACCGCCGGGTAACCGAGTCGCATCGAACCGAACGAGGGCCGCACGCATCGCGTGTGGCCCTCCGCGCATGCCCGGCGGCGAGTACCGGCGGCGCGCGTCCCGGGTCGGACCGGGGGCGGGAACGGGACCGCGGCCTCAGGTGATCGGGACCCGGGCGCCCGCAGGGTTGGGGAGCAACACCCCCCTCCGGACCAGCTCCAGACAAGGAAGTCACCTCGTGAGCACCCTGTGTCGGCCCGCCGTGGCCGTCCCCGAGCACATCATCACGTTGGACGAATCGCTCGCCATCGCCCGTCGGTTGCACGCGGACAACCCCCGGTTGCCGCTCGCCCTGCGGCTGATCGGGAACACCGGCGTCCGCAAACGGCATCTCGTCCAGCCGATCGAACAGACCCTGCGCCATCCCGGCTTCGAGACGCGCAATCTGATCTACCAGGAACAGGCCAAGCTGCGCGTACCGCCCGTCGTCCATCGGGCACTGGCCAACGCCGACCTCGGTGTGCGGGACGTCGACCTGCTGATCTACGTCTCCTGTACCGGGTTCACCATGCCGTCGTTGACCGCCTGGCTGGTCAACGAACTCGGGATGCGGGCCGATACGCGGCAGCTGCCGATCGCCCAGCTGGGCTGCGCGGCCGGGGGTGCCGCGATCAATCGGGCGCATGATTTCTGTACCGCCTATCCGGACGCCAACGTGTTGATCGTGGCGTGCGAGTTCTGCTCGTTGTGCTATCAGCCCGTGGACGACGACATCGGGTCGTTGCTCTCGGACGGTCTGTTCGGCGACGCGGTCGCGGCGGCCGTGGTGCGCGGCTCCGGGGGGACCGGCATGCGGTTGGAGCGCAACGCGTCCTATCTGATTCCGGGCACCCAGGACTGGATCTCGTACGCGGTCAAGGACACCGGCTTCCACTTTCGGTTGGACAAGCGGGTGCCCGGCACGATGGAGCCGCTGGCGCCGGTGATCGAGGAGTTGGCGAGTCGGCATACGTGGGACGCGTCGGCGTTGGACTTCTATGTGGTGCATGCCGGTGGGCCGCGGATCCTGGACGACCTGAGCCGCTTTCTCGGGGTCGACGCGCATGCGTTCCGGCACAGTCGGGCCACGCTCACCGAGTACGGGAACATCGCCAGCGCAGTGGTCTTCGACGGGTTGGACCGGCTGTTCGCCGCCGGTGGGGCGGCCGTCGGAGGGCGCGGGATCGTGGCCGGGTTCGGGCCCGGGATCACCGCCGAGATGGCGCTCGGGACATGGACGCACAATCCGCCTCGGGCCAGTGGGCGCGGCCGTGGGCGGGCGCGCGGGCGGGTCGGGCAGCCGCGGGCGACGGCGGAACCGGTGCGGGCGGCCGCGGCCGCGTCGGGGAATCCGGCGTGAGTGGCGCGGATGCGACGGTGACGACGACCACTCTTCGACCGTGGATCCGGGGAGATTTTGATGAATACCCGTATTTCGCAGACCGCTTCCGCTGCGCCGGACGCTGCGCCGGCGGACTGGCTCGTCTGTGCGCGGTGTCGGGCGCTGGTGTATCGCAAGCGCTTCGACCGGGCCCACGGGGTGTGTCCCGATTGTGGGGCGCACGCCCGGTTGAGTGCCGCGCGGCGGTTGGCGACGTTGTTGGATCCGGGGAGCGCGCGGGCGTTGAGTGCGGCGCAGACCGTGCACGATCCGCTGCTGTTCGCCGATCTGGAGCCCTATGTCGACCGGTTGGCCGCCGCGCGGGCGGCCACCGGGCACGAGGACGCGGTTCGGGTGGCGGTCGGGACGGTGGCCGGGTATCCGGTGGTGGTGGCGGTGATGGACTTCGCGTTCATGGGCGGCAGCCTGGGCGTTGCGGCGGGCGAGGCGGTGGCGATGGCCGCGGAGGCCGCGTTGGCTCGGCACGTCCCGCTGATCCTGGTCACCTCGTCCGGTGGGGCGCGGATGCAGGAGGGCGCGCTGGCGCTGATGCAGATGGCGAAGACCGCGGCGGCGATGGCGGCCCTGGACGAGGCCGGGCTGCTCACCGTCACGGTGATCGCCGATCCGACCTACGGCGGGGTGGCCGCGTCGTTCGCCACCCTTGCCGATGTCGTGGTGTGCGAGCCGGGCGCGCGGATGGGCTTCGCCGGCCCGCGCGTGATCGAGCAGACCATCGGGCAACGACTCCCGGAGGGGTTCCAGAGTGCCGAGTTTCTGCTGCGGCACGGGTTGGTGGACGGGGTGCGCCCGCGTGCCGAGCTGCGGCAGACGCTGGCGGTCCTGCTGGCCTCGGCAGGGGGGCGGGCACCCGGGCGGGCGGGGCGCGGTGGGGCGGTCGCCGAACTGCCGCGGGCCGGTGCGGGGATGGTGGTTCGGGACCCCGCCGAGTTGGCGGTCCGGCCTGCGGCCGAGGTGGTCGTGGCGGCTCGCCATGTGGGGCGGCCCACCACGCGGGATCATCTCGCGTACTGGATGGACACGTTCGTCGAGCTGCGCGGCGATCGGGCGGGCGCGGACTGTCCGGCGATCGTGGGTGGCCTGGGCACCGTGGCGGGCCGCGCCGTGCTGGTGCTCGGGCATCAGAAGGGGCACACCACCGCCGATCTGGTGCGGGCCAACTTCGCGATGGCCTCGCCGGCGGGTTATCGCAAGGTGATTCGGCTGGCCCGGTTGGCGGAGAAGATCGGGGTGCCGCTGGTGACGCTGATCGACACGCCGGGCGCGCATCCGGGGATCGAGGCCGAACAGCAGGGGCAGGCGGGCGCGATCGCCGACTGTCTGCGGGTGTTCAGCGGACTGCGGGTGCCCGTGGTGGCGGTGGTCACCGGCGAGGGCGGCAGCGGTGGGGCGCTCGCGCTCGGGGTCGCGGATCGGGTGCTGATCAGTGCGAACGCGCTCTACTCGGTGATCAGCCCCGAGGGGTGCGCGGCGATCCTGTGGAAGACCCGGGACGAGAGCCCGGCGGCGGCGCGGGCCCTGGGTCTGGACGCCCGCTCGTTGCTCGAACTCGGCGTGGTGGACGGCGTGGTGCCCGAGCCGGCGGGCGGTGCGCAGGCCGATCCGGCGGGCGCGAGCCTGGCGCTGCGCGACGCGGTGTTGGCCGAACTGGACCAACTCGCGGCGGTGGTACCGGCCGAGCGAGTCGCCGCCCGCCGCCGCCGGCTGCGCGCCTTCGGGCTGCGCGGGCCGGTCGAGGCCGCTGCGGACGAGCGTTTCGGGGACGGGAACGGGGATTCGAACGGGGATCCGAACGAGGAGGAATCGGCATGACCCGCGTCGATGGCGAAGGCCCGGCGGCGATCCTGGCCGAGCTGTGTACCGCGCTGGGCAAGGTGTTGAGCGATGCCCCGCGACCGCCCACCCACGTGGTGGTGCGGTCCGGAGGGGAGAGCATCGAGCTCACCTGGGACCGGCCGACCGGGCCCGTCCGCGAGCCGGCACCCGTCCTGGAGGATCCGCCGGTGCCGGCGGCGGCCTCGGGGCATCTGGTCCGCGCGCCCCTGGTCGGCACCCTCTACCACGCCCCCGAACCCGGCGCGCCGCCGTTCGTCGAGGTCGGCGACCTGGTCCGGGCCGGACAGCAGGTGGCCATCATCGAGGCGATGAAGTTGATGAACCCGATCGAGGCGGACCGTACCGGGCGGGTGACCGCCGTGCTGGTCGGCAACGGCGAGGGCGTCGGCTACGACGAACCGCTCTTCGAGCTGGACCCCGAAGGGGAGGGGTGACCGGCCGTGTTCGACACCGTACTGATCGCCAATCGGGGCGAGATCGCGCTGCGCGTGGTGCGTACCTGTCGGGACATGGGCATCACCAGCGTGGTGGTGCACTCCGGGGTGGATGCCGATTCGGCCGCCGTGCGGGCGGCGGATCGGCATCTGAACATCGGGCCCGCCGACCCGCGGCGCAGCTACCTCTACCCGCCGGCGGTGATCGAGGCGGCCCGGCTCACCGGTGCGCAGGCGATTCATCCCGGCTATGGATTCCTGTCCGAGGACCCGGACTTCGCCACGATCTGCGCGGAGAACGGGCTGGTCTTCGTCGGCCCCGCACCCGAGGTGATGGCCCGGCTCGGCGACAAGTCGACGGCCCGGCGGATCATGGCGGACGCCGGGTTGCCGGTGGTGCCCGGGTCACCGGAGCCGGTCGGCACGGCCGACGAGGCCGTCGAGGTGGCGCAGCGGATCGGATATCCGCTGATCATCAAGGCGGTCGCGGGTGGCGGCGGTCGGGGCATGGCGGTGGTCCGCGACGCCGGCGCGCTGCTGCCTGCGTTCCGGACCACCCGCGCCTCGGCCCGGGCCGCGTTCGGGGACAACCGGGTCTATCTGGAGCAATACCTCTACGGCGCGCGGCACATCGAGATCCAGATCCTGGCCGACGGGCACGGCAACGTGGTCCATCTCGGCGAGCGGGACTGCTCGGTACAGCGCCGGCACCAAAAGCTCGTGGAGGAGTCGCCGGCCCCGGGGTTGCCCGCCGGCCTGGCCGAGCGGCTGGCGGAGTACGCGGTGGCCGGGTGTCGGGCGGCGGGCTATCGCGGGGCCGGCACCTTCGAGTTCCTGGTGCGCGGGGAGGAGGCGGCGTTCATCGAGGTGAACTCGCGGATCCAGGTCGAACACCCGGTGACCGAGATGGTGACCGGGATCGACATCGTCCGCGAGCAACTGCTGATCGCCGCCGGGCTGCCGCTGGGCTTCGACCAGGGCCGGGTGGAGCGGCGCGGGGTCGCGGTGGAGTGTCGGATCAACGCCGAGGATCCGGCGCGCGAATTCGCGCCGTGTCCCGGGACGTTGACCACGTTCCAGGCGCCGGGCGGGCCGTTCGTCCGGGTGGACACGCACGCGTTCCCGGGGGCGCAGGCGCGGCCGGAATACGATTCGCTGCTGGCCAAGGTGGTCGCGTGGGGGCCGGACCGGGACCAGGCGTTGGCCCGGATGCGTCGCGCGCTCGGCGAACTGCGGGTCGAGGGACGGGGGGTACGCACCACGGCGGCGCTGCTGGCCGACGTGCTGGAGGATCCGGACTTTCGGGCCGGGCGGCACGATACGACGCTGCTCGATCGGCGGGCCGCCGGCTGAAGCCCCCGCCCCGGCGGGTGACTTCGGCCCCGCACACACGTTCGCCCCCACCGTGTCGAGCGGTGGGGGCGAGGAATCGTGCGTTCACGGACCCTTGTGGGGGGTGGACGTGGGCTTGGGCGGTTGCGGCTTGGGCCGATCCGTCGTGCCCTGCGGATGTGGGTGTTGACCCGGGGTCGCGGGCCGCTCCGGGGCCGGCGGCCGCGGCGGATTCGGGGGGTGGCCCGGCTCCGGCTCGGGTGGCTCCGGCTCGGTGGGCACTACATCACACCGCGGATTCGGCGGATGGCACCCGTCCGGATGTTGGGGTTGATCCGACCCGGGAGGCGGTTCGCCCTTCGGGTGGGGGTGGTGCGTCATCGGTGTCCTCCGTTGTACGGAATGGGAACAGGTGATCGAATCGATCACCGCCCCTCCACTCTCACGCGCCCCGGTCCCGGGCGCATGTGGTCACGGTCCCGGCGATGTCCGGGGGACGTCCCGGGTGTGCGGCCCCCGGCGCGGGATCACCGCGCGCACCGTCGTGCCGTGTTCGCCCCGGATCACGGCGAACGTGCCGCCGAGTTCCTCGGCCCGCTCGGCCATCGACCGCAGACCGACACCGGTGGTGCCGTCGGCGGACTCGGCGGTCGTGGTCGGCTCGGGGCCCAGGCCCACGCCGTCGTCGGTGATCTCGACGGTGACCCGGGTGTCGGTGATGCGTACGGTCAGGTCCGCGTGCCGCGCCCGGGCGTGTCGGACCACGTTGTTCAGTGCCTCGCCGCAGATCCGGTAGACCGCCACCTCGAGTGCGGCGGGCAGCGGCGGCGGCGGGTCGGGGTCGAAGACGACCTCGATCCCGGGGTGCGCGCCGGGGCCGGCGTCGAGTCGGGCCGCGAGCTCGCGCAGCGCGCCGGCCAGGCCGAGGCGGGCCAGCCCGGCGGGGGCGAGTCCGTCGGTGATCCGGCGCAGTTCGGCGATCGCCTCGCCGATGCCCTCGGAGGCGACGATCAGCGTCCCGGCGATCGGGGCGTCCGGCGGGACACCCGCGCGGGCGGTGTCGACCTGGAGTCGGGTGCCGGACAGGGCCGGACCCAGGCCGTCGTGCAGGTCGTGGCGCAACCGGCGGCGGGCCTCCTCGCGGGCCAGCACGATGCGCTCGCGGCTCTCCTGGAGTTCCTCGTAGAGGCGCAGCGACGCGATCGCGGGGGCGACCTGGTCGGCGAGGAAGCGCAATACGTCCACGTCCTGCCGGTCCAGGGTGTCCAGGCCCGGGCGCGGCGGGGCGTACAGCCGGCCGATCGGCACACCCTCGTAGGCGAGCGGGAACACCTCGCAGTCGGCGGGCACGCGGCCCAGGCGGGCCAGTTCGCGCTCGCCCCGGCGGGTGTCGACCACGACGCTCGCGCCGGGCAGGCCCAGGGTGTGTACGACGGTTCGGCACAACAGTTCGGGGGCGGCGCCCGGGGCCACCGCCCGGCTCAGCTGTTCGGCCAGATCGCGGACCACCTGGTAGGGCTTGGCCCGTTCGCCGTAGTAGAAGCGATCCACCACCCGCGCCGCCCAGCCGACCGTGGGCCGCAACAGCGCGCCGATCACCAGCGCGCCGCCCGCCACCACGATCGCCCCGGTGCTGCGCGCGCCCGGCAGGTAGCCGGACAGCTCGACGGCGATCGTGAGATAGCCGGCCATCAGTACCGCGGCCAACGAGAACGCGGCCAACACCTTGCGTACGGAACGATCCAGATGCCAGCGCCGGTCCCGGGCGAAGGCGTACGCGAAGGAGAGCTGCCACACCACGATGCCCCCGTAGAGCAGGAAGTTGTAGATCGTGTCGGAGAGTTCGAGGTGGTAGCCGAGGAACACCACGGCCAGCCACAGCAGATAGGGCAGCAGCGGCAGCAGCCGTACCGGATGCGGCCCGCGCGAGCGTGCCCAGCGCACCGCCATCACGGTCAGGCTCAGCCCGATCACCAGCGGCGGGACCAGGTCCAGGCGCGGGGTCAACCAGCCGTCCAACCAGCGCTCCACCGCCGCCCAGGTGCCGTGCGCCAGGAAGCTGGGCAGGCCGTACCAGTCGAACCCGGCGTAGTCGTTGTACGCGTGCAGTGCGCTCCACGGCACCAGGAGCAGGGCGTACCCGCGGACCGCACGCGAATCGGGCAGCCGACCCTGGGGCAGCCACAGGGGCAGTGCGTAGGTCATGAACAGGTAGACGGTGTCGGCGATCAGGAACAGCACGATCGCGAAGCCGGTCGGTAGGGGGCCGGCGTCGGTGAACAGCGCGGTGAGCAACACCGCGTAGGCGACCGGGAGGGCCAGTCCGGCCCACAGCAGCAGCCAGCCCAGACCGGGTGCGCAACGATGCGCGATCACGAACAGCCCGGACAGCGCGAACGCGCAGCCGAGCAGGATCAGCACGCCGGTCAGGCCGGGGTCGGGGGCCAGCCGGGGATCGTCGAGGTGGGTGATCAGCAGCACCAGCGCGACGAAGCAGCCGAGCAGGCTGACCGCGCATACCCCGTAGGCTCGGGCGAGTTGCTCTCGCGTGCTCTTGGGCATGGGGCCTCCTCACGGGACGTCGTCGAATGACGTCGCGGACGAGTGGAGCCGAGTCGCCCCCGATGGGTCCGGTGGCCGGGTGCCATCGTTGTTCGCCGATTCCAGGATGGGCGCGGGCGGGTCCCGAACGCGCGAGGCAGGAGTCCCGGGCCGGTCCCGGGTGGGCTGGGACCGGGCACCCCGGCCTCGGTTCGGCGGGCGCCGGCTCAGTGTTCGGGGGGCGGGTCGGCGCCCAGGCCGACGTCACGGGCCCGGGCCACCGCCTCGGCCCTGGTGCCCACGTGCAACTTCTCGAAGATGTGCGTGATGTGGTTGCGCACCGTCTTCTCGGCCAGGAACAGCCGGCGGGCGATCCGCCGGTTGTCCATGCCTCGGGCCAGCAGATCGAGCACCTCGCACTCCCGGTCCGTCAACTCCGGGAACACCCGTTCGGCGCCGCGCCGGCCGCCGCCCGCGAGCAGCGCGGTCAGCCTCGGCACGGTCTGCGCGCCGAACACCGCGCCGCCCGCGGCGACGGTGCGCACCGCGTGCAGGACCTCGTCGCGGGCCGCGCCCTTGACCAGATAGCCGCCGGCGCCGGCCCGCATCGCGGCCAGCAGGCTGCCGTCGTCGTCGGACATGGTGAGCACCAGGACCGGAACGGACGGCGAGTCGGCGATGATCGCGCGGGTCGCCTCCAGACCCGAACCGTCGGGCAGATTCAGGTCCATCACGACCAGATCCGGCCGGTGTTCGGCCACCGCGGCGGGGACCGCGGCGGCCGTCTCCACCTCGGCGACCACCGCGATGTCACCCGCGCTCTCCAGGGCCGCCCGTAACCCGGCCCGGAACAGCGGATGGTCGTCGACGATCACGATGCGCAGCGCCGCGGACCCACTTTCACCAACCACGCGGTACATACTACGCGTTGATCAGACGTCACCATGTGTTGAATCGATCGACGCCCGGATGACCGAGATCGCGGATCGTCCGGCCGGTGCCGCTCACCGGTGCACCGGGCCGTCGGCGCGGGCGGGGTCAGCGCAGGCCGAGGATGTCGAGCGCGGTGGTCCAGTTCGTGGCGATCGCCGTCCGGGCCGCGTTCAGCGTGACCTTGCGGGCGCAGACCGCCCGCTTGAGGCGGTTCTCCACCGTGTCCTTGTTGCCGGCGTTCGGGCTGCCGTACCGGGGCTCGGGCCACAGGTTGCGCGGGTCGCGGGGTGCGCCGCCGAGCTCCAGCGGGACCAGGTGGTCCTCTTCGTAGTCGGCGGTCGAGGTGTCCGCGTAGCCGTACTCGGCGATCTGCCGGACCTTGAGCGCATTGGTGTACGACGCGGGCGGGCGTACGGTCTTCGTCCAACCGGGGACGCAGATCGTCGAGTCGATCGTGCCCTGGGTGACGGCCGGGTTGTAGGCGCCGGGCTGGCAACTCGGGTCCGGCAGCGGCAGGTACGCCTGCGAGCACGTGGACGCGGCGGTGATCGGGTGGGCCTGTGCGGTGGTTCCGGTGGCGACGACCAGGCCGAGGCCGGCCAGGCTCAGCGCGGCGCCGGTGGCGGTGAGGCGGCGGATGGTACGCATGCGGGCTCCCAGCGGGATCGGCCCGGCGGGATCCGGGCGATTGCGCCCAGGACACCACCGAGAACGCGCGCCGGGGGAGGGGGAGAAGGGTAAACAGTGCGGGTAGGCGAGGGCAACACCCGGTTGCGGCACGCGAGTTGATTGTCCGGGCAGGCCGGTTGGCCGCGGATTGATTGTCCGTGCGGCTCCGCTGTTGGCGCATGATCCGCGCTCCGCCACCGTGAGGGGTCGCGCCGGGTGCGATCCCGGCATCGAGACGATTGGAGACCTCGTGAAACTCTTCGGGACGTGGCTGGGCCGGATGACGGCGGCCCTGGCCCTGATGGCGGGCAGTGTCGTGCTCTTCTCGGGTCCGGCGCAGGCCGGGACGACCGAGTCGGTCGGCACCAGGGGCGGGTTGAATGTGCGGTTCGTCTGCGGCAATTCGCCGGTGCCCGCGCCCTGGGTGGTGATCGCCCAGGGGCGGTCGAACAATTGTGGCGGCTCGGTGCAGATGACCATCACCGACACGATCACCGACGGCATGACGGTCTGTTTCAACTCGAAGAACATTCCCCTCAATTGGGTGACGGTGTCCGCGTCGCAGTCGCAGGGCTGCGGGAACCTGGGCCTGTTGATCACGGGCCAACTCAGGAGCCCGATGGACGTGTGTGCGAACTCGACGATTCCCGACGGCTGGGTGGTCGTCGGGCAGGGGCATTCGCCCTACTGCGGGGGCTATTCGTACGAGACCATCACCAAGTTCTAGCCGAGCGACGGGTCGGATCGGGCCTTCGGCCGGCGCGGTCGGTCGGGGGCGGAGCAGAGGGAGATCGGAGACGTCATGAAACTCTTCGGGATGTGGCTGGGTCGGATGACGGCGGCCCTGGCCCTGATGGCGGGCAGTGTCGTGCTCTTCTCGGGTCCGGCGCAGGCCGGGACGACCGAGTCGGTCGGCACCGCGGGCGCGTTGAATGTGCGGTACGTCTGTTACGGCTCGGCGGTGCCCGCCCCCTGGGTGGTGATCGCCCAGGGGCACTCGAGTGCCTGCGGCTCGGTGGTGATGACCATCACCGACACGATCACCGACCGGATGCAGGTCTGCGCCAACTCACCGAACATTCCCACCGATTGGGTGACCATATCCGCAGGGCAGGCGCCGAGCTGCGGGAACGTGGCCCTGACCATCACGGGCGTGTTGACGGACCGGATGCAGGTCTGTGCCAACTCGACGATCCCCAACGGTTGGGTGGTCGTCGGGCAGGGGTCCACGAGCAACTGCGGGGGCTGGGTCTACAAGACCATCAGCAGGTTCGGCTGACCGACCGGGCGCGCGGTCTCAGGGCTTCGGGGTGGGGTTGTCGGTCGGCGCCGACCACAGGGAGCGGATGTGGCCCAGGTGTTCGGTCATCGCCCGACGGACACCGTCCGCGTCGCCGGCCAGGAGCAGGTCGAGGATCTCCTCGTGCTCGCGCGCCGAGGCGACCAGCGCGCCGCGTTCGGCGAGTTGGGTGAGGCCGTACAGGCGCGAACGTTTGCGCAGGTCGCCGACCACCTCGACCAGGCGCTGGTTGCCGCCCAGGGCCAGCAGGCCGAGGTGGAACTGGCGATCCGACTCGAGGTAGCCGATCAGGTCGCGGCGCTCGGCGGCGGCCACGATCGCGGCCGCCACCGGGCGCAGCGCCTCGAGCGCGGCGCGCTCGGCGGTGTCGGCGAGCCGGACGATCACCGGGATCTCGATCAGTGAGCGGATCTCGGTGTACTCGTCCAGGTCCCGGCCGGACAGCGCGGTCACCCGGAAGCCCTTGTTGCGGACCACCTCGACCAGGCCCTCCTTGACCAGGTCGAGCATCGCCTCGCGGACGGGGGTGGCCGAGACCCGGAACTGGGCGGCCAGGCTGGGCGCCGAGTAGACCACCTCGGGGCGCAGCTCACCGGCGATGAGCGCGGCGCGCAGCGCGTGCGTCACCTGGTCGCGCAGGCTGCGGTGCTCCCGTACGGACGGCAGGTTCAACGATCCCGCATCGCCCCCCGGGGCGGTGACGGAGCCGGCGTGTCCGGTCGATACCTCTGCGTCCGCGCTCATCTGGTGTGTCCTTCCTCGGGACCGGCCGCGCCCCGACTGCTGAGCGCTGTGCGACGTACGATGTGCAATGTCACAGAGTAGCCGCCGCCGGGCCCGTCACCTCGCCATTCGCTCGATCGGCCGGCTACGCGGCGCCGCTCGGATCGGCCGGCAGCAGGCTGATCGTACGGGTCGAGGTGTAGAAGTCGGCCGCCGCCCGGCCCTGCTCGCGCGGACCGTAGCCGGACGCCTTGCTGCCGCCGAAGGGCAGATGGAAGTCGACCCCGGTGGTCGGCGCGTTGACCTTGACCAGACCGGTGTCGATCCGGTCGACCACGGCGAGCGCGGCGTCCAGGTCGCGGGTGTGCACGGAGGTGACCAGGCCGTGCGGCACGTCGCGGGCGAGCGCGAGGGCCTCGGTCAGGTCCTCGGCACGTTGCAGCACCACGACCGGGCCGAACACCTCCTCGCGCAGGATGGGATGGTTCGCCGGCACCCGCTCCAGGATGATCGGGACGCTGAACCACCCCGCGCTCTCCGCCTTGCTCGTGGCCAGCACCCGGGCGCCGGCGACCAGTGCCGAGTCGAGCGCGGCGCGGATCCCGTCCCGGGCCGCCTCGGTGATCACCGGGCCGCACACCGTGGCCGGGTCGGCCGGGTCGCCCACCGACAGGGCCCGGGTGGCCTCGGCCAACGCGGCGCGCAGCGGATCCGGGTCGCCCACCACGATGATCCGCCGGGTCGCGGTGCACTTCTGGCCCGCGTAGCCGAACGCCGCCCCGACCAGGTCGGCGGCGGTGCGCTGCAGATCGGCGTCCGGCAACACCAACGCGGCGTTGCAGCCCCCCAGTTCGGCCTGAACCGGCACGCCCCGGGCGGCGGTCGCACGGACCACCTCCGAGCCGACCGCGGTCGAGCCGGTGAACGAGACGATGTCGGCGGCGGCGACCACCGCCGCGCCGGTGGCGGCCTCGCCGGGCAACACGGTGAACACCCCGGCGGGCAGCACGCCGTCGAGCAGTTCGGCCAGGCGCAGCGCGCAACCGAGCGCCTGCGGGGCGGGCTTGAGCAACACCGCATTGCCGGTGGCCAGCGCGGGCGCGGCCTTCCAGAGCGGGATCGCCAGCGGGAAGTTCCACGGCGTGACCAGCCCGGCCACCCCGTACGGCCGCCGCCGGGTGAGCAACAGGCCCGGCCCGGCAACGGGTTCGTGCACCGCGCCGACCGGGTCGAAGACCTGCTGGGCCTGGTAGCGCAGGATCGACACGGCTCGGGCCACCTCGCCGCGCGCCTCGGTGATCGGCTTGCCGACCTCGCGCACGATCAGCTCGGCGAACTCACCGGCAGCGGCGGCGATCCGGTCGGCGGCGGCGCCGAGCGCGGCGCATCGGGCCCCGGCGCCGGCGGCGAGCCAGGCCCGCTGGGCGATCCGGGCCCGGTCGGCGGCGTGTGCCACCTCTGCGGGCGAGGCGGCCGGCGCCTCGGCGATCAACTCGCCGGGGGCGGCGGGGTTGTGGCTGCGGATGGACGGGGTGGCGGTGCCGGTCACGGCGGAGGATCCCTTCGGGCAGGGGTCGGGGGGGGCGGGGTCGGGTCGGGGGCGGGGCTCGGTCGCGGTTTTGGTCAGCTCAGGCCCGCTGCGACGGCCCGTTCGGTGGCGGCCCGGATGGTGTCCTGGAGTTCGGGGCCGAGCGGTCGGCGCGGCGGCCGGCACGGACCGCCGGGCAGCCCGACCACGTCCATGGACAACTTGATCGCCTGGACGAACTCGGAGCGGGTGTCCCAGCGCAGCAGCGGGTGCAGCAGGTCGTAGAGCTCGCGCGCGCGGACCAGGTCGCCGCCGACGGCCGCGTGATACAACTCGGCGCAGGAGGCGGGGAAGACGTTGAGGAAGCCGCCGATCCAGCCCTTGGCACCGGCCACCGCCAGCTCCAGGAGCACATCGTCGGCGCCGGCCAACAGGTCGATCGCGGGCGCCAGTTCGGCGATCCGGTAGGCGCGGCGGGGGTCGCCGCTGAACTCCTTGACGGCGACGATGTGACCGTCGGCGGACAACTTGGCCAGCAGTTCGGGGGTCAGGTCCACCCGGGTGTCGAACGGGTTGTTGTAGGCGACGATCGGCAGGCCGACCGAGGCCACGTCGGCGTAGTGCGCGTGCACCTCGGCCTCGTCGGCACGGTAGGCGTTGGGCGGCAGCAGCATCACCGCCTCGGCGCCGGCCCGGGCCGCCTGCTCGGTCCAGCGCCGGGCCTCGGTCGAGCCGTACGCGGCGACGCCGGGCATGACCCGATCGCCGCCGATCGCCTGGACGGCGACCTCGACCACGGTGGCCCGTTCCTCGGCGGTCAGCGTCTGGTACTCGCCGAGGGAACCGTTGGGCACCACGCCGTCGCAGCCGGCGTCGACCAGGCGGCGGGCGTGCTCGGCGAACGCGTCGTAGTCGATGCTCAGGTCGGCGCGCAGGGGCAGTGGGGTGGCGACCATCAGGCCGCGCCACGGGTGGGTGCGGCCGGTGTGCGCGGGAGCCGGGGACTCGGTGGCCGCGGACCGGGGGGTTGCGGTTTGGGTGGCTGCGGTTTGGGTGGCTGCGGTTTCGGTGGCTGTGGTTTTTGTGGCTGTGGTTTTTGTGGACATGGGCGGAAGCTCCTTCGAGGGTGCGGAGGTTGGGGCTGGTGCTACCGGTCGTGATCAGTACAATGTCACATGGCAAAAGGTTGCGCCAGATCCGCTCTGGTTCGATCCGCTGTCCGACTCTCGTCCGGCCCCGCACGAACGTTGGCACGAAGGAGAATCCGTGACCTCGCAGGACCCCACCGCGGCACTCAACACCGGCACCCACGACCTGCCCGTATCGCCCGCGCTCGACGCGTTCATGAGTACCGGGTGGGCGCCCACCCCGCTGCCCGACCTCGGCGCCGAACCGAGCGCGCCGTGGGCGGCCAAGCGCCGCGAACGCCTGTCCGCGCATTACCCCGGCGAACGGCTGGTGATCCCCTCCGGCACGCTCAAGGTCCGCAGCAACGACGTGGACTTCCGGTACCGGCCGCACACCGCCTACGCGTATCTGACCGGGGATCACGAACCCGACGGCGTACTGGTGTTGGAGCCGACCGGGGACGAGCACGAGGCGGTGCTCTACCTGCGCCCGCGATCGACGCGCGACACCGGCGAGTTCTATCGCGACCGGCGCTACGGCGAGTTCTGGACCGGACGACGACCGACCCTCGACGAGTCGCGGGCACTGCTCGGCATCGAGTGTGCGCACCTGGACACCCTGCCCGGGCGGCTCACCGGCCCGGCCGTACCCACCCGCGTGCTCGCCGGCGTGGATCCGCGCGTGGACGGCCTGGCCGCCCCCGGCGACCCCGGGCGCAACGCCGAACTGGCCACATATCTCGCGGAGATGCGCCTGATCAAGGACCCGTGGGAGGTCGAGCAACTGCAACTGGCCGTCGACCACACCGCCACCGGCTTCGCCGACGTGGTCCGCGCGCTGCCCCGGGCACTGCGGCATCCGCGCGGCGAGCGGTGGATCGAGGGGGTGTTCGACATGCGGGCCCGGATCGAGGGCAACGGCACCGGCTACAGCACCATCGCGGCGGCGGGGGCACACGCGTGTGTCCTGCACTGGATCCGCAACGACGGGCCGTTGGATCCGTCCCGGATGTTGCTGCTTGACGCCGGCGTGGAGGTGGACAGTCTCTACACCGCCGACATCACCCGCACCCTGCCGCTCTCGGGACGGTTCAGCCCCGCTCAGCGCGAGGTGTACGAGCTGGTCCTGGCCGCGCAGCAGGCCGGGATCGACGCGCTGCGCCCGGGCGCGCGGTTCCGGGACTTCCACCTGGCGGCGATGCGGGTGATCGCCGAGGGGCTGTACGGGTGGGGCGTGTTGCGGGTGCGGCCGGACGAGGCACTGGCCGCGGACAGCGGGCTGTATCGGCGCTACACGCTGTGCAGCAGCGGACACATGCTCGGGATGGATCTGCACGACTGCGCCCGGGCGCGGGCGGAGACCTATCTCGACGGGGTCCTGGCGGCCGGGCACGTGCTCACCGTCGAACCCGGGCTCTACCTGCAACCCGACGACGAGACCCTGCCGCTCGAACTGCGCGGGATCGGTGTGCGGATCGAGGACGATCTGGTGATCACCGAGGACGGCGCTCGGTTGATGTCGTCGGCGCTGCCGCGGACTCCGGACGCGATCGAGGAATGGATGGGAACGTTGGCGGGCTGACCACGACGGTTACGGGGGAGAGCGAGGCAGCGGGGGAAAGCGAGGCAACGGTGGTGGCATCGGTGCGCCGGGGGCGCGGCGCCGGGGCACGGCGGTGTTCGGCGTGCCGGTGCCACCAGCGCCAGGCACGTTGGATCGGGTGCACGGCCGGGTTGTCCACCGATTCCACCACTGCGGGTCGGCGCGGTGCGGGCCGGTCCCGGTGCGGGCCGAGCCGGCCGCAGGCGGTGGCCAGGACGGTGGCGAGCAGGGCGGTGGTGAGCAGGACCACGACGGTCGCCGCCACCGGGTAGCGGCGCGAGCTCTTCGGCGGGGGCGGGCCGTCGGGCGTGTCACGGGGAGCCCGGCCGGGTGTGTCACCGGGGGTGCGGCCGGGTGCGTCACGGGGAGTCGGGCCGGGTGTGTGGCGCATCTCAGGACCCGTCGAGTGTGGCGTCGAGGGCGGACGTGGGAGTGCTGCCGTGGGGGTGGTTGACGGGCATGCGGACAGAGTGCCGGCGAGTCCGTGAGGTTTTCGTGAGGCGGTGCGGGGGCCTGACGGTGGGTCAGGGGGCGGGCTCGGCCGGCAGGCGCAGCTCGGCCTGTGCGCCGCCGTCCGGGGCGGCCACGATCCGCGCGGTGCCGCCGTGGAGTTCGGCCACCCAGCGCACGATGGCGAGGCCGATGCCGGTACCACCGGTGGGGCCGATCGCGCGGCGCTCGAAGACGCGCTCCCGATCGGCCTCGGCGACGCCGCGCCCGTGATCGCGTACCCGTACGGTCGCGTCGGCGACCTCGACCTCGATCGGGGCGCCTGTTCCGCCGCCGTGTTTGATCGCGTTGTCCACCAGGTTGCGGACGGCCTGGGCGAGCAGTTCCGGGTCGCCGCGCACCACCGTCGGCTCGGTGTGTACCTCGATCCGCGCCTCGGACGGCGGCAGTTCGGCGATCACCTGCTCGACCAACTGGTCCAGGCGCAGCGCCTCGCGTTCGATCTCCTGGGTGCCGGCCTGGATCCGGGCGCGGACCAGGAGGCCGGTGACCAGTCGGCCGAGTTGATCCACCAGCCGGGTGGCGCGGGCGAGTTCGCGCGGCGCGGTATCCGGCGTCGCGGCGCCCGCGGAGGTCACCAGGCGCAAGGTGGCCAGGGGAGTGCGCAGTTCGTGCGCGGCCTCGGACAGGAACTGCTCCTGCTCGTCGAGCGTGCGCAGTGCGGGCCGCATACTGCGCCCGGACAGCAGGTGTCCGGCGCCGCCGGCCGCCGCGGCCAGGCCGAGGCAGCCCAGGAACAACCAGCGGACGAGCCGGTCGTGGTCGCGGCGACCGGGGCCGGGGTCGGCCACGGTGATCAGCGCCGCGCCGATCCGGTCGCCGTTCCAGACCGGGGCCGCGGCCATCCGTACAGTGCGGCCGTCGGTCGCCTCGGCGTCCCAGGTCACGCTCGCCTGCGAGTGGCGGGCGTCGTTGCCGATCTCGGCCAGTTGGTCCAGGTCCGGGAGCAGCGGGGAGTTCGGCGGCTCGGCGTAGCTCTGCCGGGGGCGGTCCGCCGCGTCCCATTCGACGAGGGCGATCAGCACGTCCCCCTGGGCGAGTTCGTCCTCGCGGAGGGAGTCGAGGCGGAGCGTGCCGTCCTCGAAGTAGACGGTTCGGGACAGCCCCGATACGCGGCGGTCCAGATCGTCGTCCAGGGCTCGATCGCGGGATTCGCCGTCGATGGAGGCGGCCACGACGGCGAGTACGACCAGGCAGATCGCGGTGGTGAGGGTGAACAGCGCGGTGAGTGTCCAGCGCAGCCGGCGAAGGCGGGTGACGGCGGGGCGGGTGGGGGGTTTCGCCTTTGCCGGGTTGCGGGTCGGGCTCATCGCGGGCGGGGTGGGTGGGTGGTGCTGCGGGTGCTGCTGCTGATGTTGCCGGTGCCTCCGGTGCCTCCGGTGCCTCCGGTGCTTCCGACGCCTCCGGTGGCTCCGACGATGAAGCCCACGCCGCGGACGGTTTCGATCAGTGGGGGTGGGCCGAGTTTGCGGCGTAGTTGGGCGACCACCGCGTCCACGACGTTGGACATCGGCTCGGCCATTTCGTCCCAGCAGCACTCGATCAGGTCCGCGCGCGGGACCACCTGGCCGGCACGGGCCACCAGGAGTTCGAGTACCGCGAACTCCTTGACGGTGAGGGTGAGCAATACGCCGGCGCGGCGCACCCGGCGGCGGGCGGTGTCCACCTCGACGTCGCCGATCGTCGAGATCGAGGGCCGGGGCTGCTCGGCGCGTCGGCACAACGCCCGTACCCGGGCCGCCAGTTCCTCGAAGACGAAGGGCTTGACGAGGTAGTCGTCCGCGCCGTTGTCGAAGCCGGCGAGCCGGTCCTGGACGGCGTCCATCGCGGTCAGCATGAGTACGGGTGTGCGGGCGCCGGCCGCCCGCAGTCGGTGGACCAGGCCGAGGCCGTCGCCGTCCGGCAGGCCGCGGTCGATCACCAGGCAGTCGTAGGTGTTGACCGCGACCTTCGGCTCGGCGTCGGCGATCCGGGCGGCCGTGTCGACCGCGAATCCGGCCGCCTGCAGGCCGGTTGCCACGGCTCGGCCCAGTTCCGGGTCGTCTTCGAGGACGAGTACGCGCACGGTGGTGGGCCTAGCCGTGGTGCGCGGGGTGTTGCGCGGGCTTGCCGGCCAGCTCCCACCACGGGCTGACCTGCGGGATGTCGTCGGTGTCGATGCGGTCGCCCGGGCGCGGGACGACGAGTTGTACGTCCTTGGCCTTGGCCTCGTGCCACAGGCGGTGCACCGGCTCGGCCCACGGGTGGAGGGCGAGGCTGAAGGTGGCCCAGTGCACCGGCAGGAAGGCCCGGCCGCCCAGGTCCAGGTGTGCGGCGATGGCCTCTTCGGGGTTCATGTGGATGTCGGGCCAGCTCGGGCTGTACGCGCCGATCGGCATCAGGGTCAGGTCGAAGGGGCCGTGCGCGGCGCCGATGCGGGCGTAGCCGTCGAAGTAGCCGGAGTCGCCGGCGTAGAACACCCGGCGTCGGGAGCCGGCCACGACCCACGAGCCCCACAGCGTGTCGTTGCGGCGCAGCGTGCGGCCGGAGAAGTGCCGGGCCGCGGTGGCGGTGAAGCGCAGGCCGGCGACGGCCGCGTCCTCTTCCCAGTCGAGTTCGATGATGCGTTCGGCCGGTACGTTCCATCGCTCCAGGTGCGCGCCGATGCCGAGCGGGACCAGGAACGGCGCGGTCTGGGTGGCGGTGAGCGCGCGGACGGTGGCCCGGTCGAGGTGGTCGTAGTGGTCGTGCGAGATGACCACGGCGTCCAGCGTGGGCAAGGTGGTGAGCGGGACGGGCAGGGGGTGCAGCCGGCGGGGGCCGACGAGCTGGGAGGGGGATACGCGGTCGCTCCAGACCGGGTCGAACAACACCCGGCGGCCCTCGATCTCGACCAGGGTGGTGGCGTGGCCGTACCAGATCACGCTCAGGCCGTGCGCGGAGCGTGGCGTGGCGGGGGCGGCGACGAGCGGTACGGGAGCGGCGGGGTGGCGCTCGTCGCGGTTGCGGAGCATCTGGCTGATCAGCTGCGGTGCGTTGCCGGCCGCGACCAGATCGGCGGGTACGGGGTTGTGGAACGCGCCGTCGGCGAACTGCGGCGAGCGTCGCATGCGGGCGAGCCGCTCGCCGTCGGCCCGGCCGCCGAACTCGGCCGGGACGTCGCGCAACGCCCACCCGGCGGCGGCCAGCGCCAGTCCACCGGCGACCAGTCGACCCGCCGATACGTTTCCCGCCATGCGTGACACTCTCCTCGTGCTGCCTGTGGGCTCTCGGGGTGTTCAACCGACGGCGGGGCGGACACGTTCCCCGATTCGGGAATTTGCCTGCGTGTGGGGGACGGGGGGGTTCGGGCGAGGGGTGCTGTGGGGGATTCCATTCGCGGTGAAGGACCTCGGGTGTGATGTCGCCGGGCCGGCGAGTACGCAGGGGCCGCGGTTGTTCGCGGACGCGGTGGCCGAGCGGGACGGGACGCCGGCCGCGCGGTATCGCCGGGCCGGGCTGGTGATCGTCGGCAAGACGAACACGCCGGAGTTCGGCAAGAACGCGGGCGGCGGCTCGGGGGTGGGTGGCGGCTCGGGGTTGGGTGGCGGCCGGGCGGCGGGCGGCGGTTCGGTGGCGGGAGGCTAGTGGACGGCACTGGGCTTGATGCCCACGCCGCCGTAGCCCCAGACGTTCTCGAGGTGGTCGAGCGGGTCTTCGGGCTCGTCGTCCGGGTTCCAGTGCGGACGGATGCCGGGCGGGTCGACCAGGTCGAAGCCGTCGAAGAAGGCGAGTACGCGGGCGTGGTCGCGCATCGTCATCCGGGCGGAGGCGTTCCTCCAGCCGGCGGCGCCGGCCTGTCCGCGTGCGGGGTCGGCGTCGGAGGAGGCGTGCGAGAGGATGAGCATGCTGCCCGGTGCGAGGGCGTCGCGGAGCGTCGCGACGATCTCGGCCGGGTGCTCCGCGTCCTCGATGAAGTGCAGGATGGCCACCAACAGCACCGCGACCGGCTCGCCGAAGTCGATCACCGCCAGGACGTCGGGCGCGGTCAGGATCGCTTTCGGATCACGCAGATCGGCCCGGGTGAAGGTGGTCCGACCCGGGCCGGCGTCGGCCATCAGCGCGCGGCCGTGGACGAGCACGATCGGGTCGTTGTCGACGTAGGCCACGCGCGCGTCCGGGGCCACCTGGTGGGCGGCCTCGTGGGTGTTGCCGTTGGTGGGGATGCCGGTGCCGATGTCCAGGAACTGCCGGATGCCGCGCCGGGCGGCGAAGCGCACACTGCGCTGGAGGAAGAGCCGATTGAGCCGAAGCGTGGTCGGCAGATCCGGGATCGCCGCGAGGATCCGCTCGGCGGCGGCCCGATCGACGGCGAAATTGCTTTTGCCGCCGAGGAGATAGTCGTAGATACGAGCGGTGTGCGGGACGGTGGTGTCGATGTCGGCGGGGGTCGGGGCGGGGCCGCCGGCGATCTCGTCGAGCCGGGGGAGCCGCCACGTGTCGTCGTCGCCACCGTGGTTCTCGTTGCCGCTGCCGCTGCCGTTCGATATCGACGTCACGCTTGCACCCTCCATACCGCAACGACCTTCCCGGACGAGGCGAGACTACTGCGGCCGGGGGTGGGGTGGGGCGTTGGGGCACGGGTCCGGGCGGCGAACTCCCGTTGGTTGGTGGTCAGTTGTAGCCGCCGTTCGGCCAGTCGGTGAAGCCGAGTACCCGGATCCGGAACCCGGCGACCAGGACCGAGCAACTCGGTCCCGGCAGCGGGCGACCGCTGGGCAGTTGGCGGCGCCGGGCCGAAGCCACCTCCGAGACGCCGACCAGGACCCCGGCGGCGAAACGAGCCGGCGAGACCGGGTCGTGAGCGGACCGAGCCGGGTGGGCAGGAGTCGCGTCCCGCAGCGAGAGTGACCCGGGCCGGGGATGGCCCGAGACAGCCCCGCCCGGCGTTGACGGGCCGAACGGGGCTGGGGCGAACTACACCGCGAGGGCGCGGGGCGGCAACGGGCCGCCCCCGGCGGCGGGTCGCGCCGACGACGGGGTAGTCGGGATGTGCTCGGCGCACACCCACAGGGCCCACCCGGACGCGCCACGCCCGGACTCGACGTGGGCGGGCCTCTCGGTGGTCAACTCAGCGGCCAGGACTCGCCGTCAGGGTCGTCCAGCCATGCGTGCCGGCCCTGCTCACCCACGGTCAGGCCGATTCGCCATCGGTACCCAGCTGGGAGATCCGGATGTGGACCCGGTCCGTGGCTGCGGATGTGCCCGGTTTCCGTGCCCGGGTTTTGGGCACGATTTCCGGGCTGGTTGGCCGCTGCGGGTCAGCCGCGCACCGCAGCCAGGCACTCGTCGTACAGGTCCAGGATTTCACCCTTGCCGTCGTTGGCGACCCACGTCATCGATGCGGCATCCAGGCACGCGAATGCCGTCGCGATCACCGCGCGGGCCTTCGCGCCCTCGGTGCCGGTGGCTGCGTCCATACGGGCCTCCATGAGCGGCAGCAGGTTCTCTTGGAACCGCAGGCACTTTTCGAGCCAACCGGCACGCAGCGAGGCGGTGTTGTGCAGGAGGCGGAACCGCTCCAGGGCCTGTTCTCGGCTGTCGTGCAAGGCCAGTACGGCAGCAACCCCCGCGCGTAGGGCCTCCCAGATGCCGGAATCGGCGGGCTGTTCGCTGATCGTGTCCATCAGGACCTGCCCGAACCGGCGTTCAACGTGGGCGCCGCCGAAGGGCTCGGGGTCGCGATGACAGTGGCCAAGGGTGCTCTACTGCCCCTCATGCGGTCCCTCGCGCTCGAACTCGCCCCCCGCCGCATCCGCGTCAACGCGGTCAGCCCGGGAATCATCAACACCCCCGTCTACTGCAAGATGGGTGTCTCCCAGGAAATGATCGACTCCTGGGCCCGGGACGTCCCGCTCGGCCGCGTCGGCGCTCCCGCCGACATCGCCGAAGCCGTGGCCTTCCTCGCCTCGGACGCCGCCGGCTACATCACCGGCGACAACCTCACCGTCTCCGGCGGCATCGGTGTCCACTCCAACGCCTGACCAGTAATTTGGCTGTGCCCTGGAAGGTTCACCGGGTCCGATGCTCAGGCTGGGGCCCTGGCGAGCCAACGGCCCGTGCGGGAAGCCGGCCCCGCCGCTTCGTTCTCCACCGCGGGTGGATGGGCCGCCCTCCTTCCCTGCCCGGGTGCTCCGCCGTGCCCTTGGACCGACCGCTGCCGAGCGCCACCGGCTCGAGAAGACGGCCCACGGTCACCGGACGATCCGCCGGCTCAGTCGGTCCGGGTCCGGGTGGCGGTGAGGCGTTCCTCGAGGTGTTTGCCCTCGATGTCGGGGTCGGGGACGTACTTGGCGAACCACTGTGGGTGGTACCAGAGTTTCGCGCGGACGATCGCCATCGTCGCCGGGACCAGGGTCAGGCGGACCACGAAGGCGTCCAGGAGGACGCCGACGGCGAAGCTGAAGCCGATCGCCTTGATGGTCGGGTCGTCGGTGAACATGAACGCCACGAAGATCGCGAACATGATCAGCGCCGCCGCCGTCACGACCCGCGCGGACAACCCCGTCCCGCGCGCCACCGCGCCGCGTGCGTCGCCCGTCGTGGTGAAGTCCTCCTTGATCCGGGAGACCACGAACACCTCGTAGTCGCTGGACAGTCCGAAGATGATCGCGAGCATGATGATCGGCAGGAAGCTGATCGTCTCGGCCGGCGTGATGCCGAAGATGTGCTCGCCCCACCCCCACTGGAACATCGCCACCTGCGCGCCGAACGCCGCCGCCACCGACAGCAGGAAGCCGATGATCGACTTGATCGGCACCAGGATGGTCCGGAACGCGAAGGTCAGCAGTACGAAGGCCAACCCGATCACCACGACCAGGAACACCGGCAGCGCGGAGGAGAGTTTGGCGGATACGTCGATGTTGGACGCGGTACTGCCGCCGACCAGGATCGGCGCGCCGGTCGCCTGCTCGAACGTCGCCCGATCGTCGCGGATGCGGTGGACCAGATCGGCGGTGGCGCTCGCCTCGGGCCCGGTGCCGGGGATCACCCGGACCACGGCGACCTGATCGTTCGCGGCCAGCGGCCCGGCGGCGGCCACGTCGGGCTGTTGCTTGAGCCCGTCCACGAGCCGTTGTACGCCCGCCTGGTCCACGGCCTTGTCCGCGACGACCAGGAGCGGGCCGTTGAACCCGGCGCCGAAGCTCGCCGCGGTCAGGTCGTACGCCTTGCGCTGCGTGTTCGACTTCGACTTGGACGCGCCGCTGGGCAGGCCCAGTTCCATGCTCGTCGCGGGCACCGCCAGCAGAAGCAGCAGCCCGACCCCCGCGACCAGCACCGGCACCCGGAACCGCACCACGAACCGGGCCCAGCTCGCCCCGAAGGTGCGCGCCGGCTCGTTCGCGGTGATCCGGGCGACCTTCTCGTGATGCCCGCGGCGCAGCGGCGAGTCGATGAACGAGGCGACCCTGTGCCCGGCGAAGCCCAGGATCGCGGGCAGCAGGGTCAGTGCGATCAGCAGCGCCACCAGTACGGCCGCCGCGGCGCACAGTCCCATGATGGTCAGGAACGGGATGCCCACCACGGCGAGTCCGCACAGCGCGATGATCACGGTGAGGGCGGCGAAGACCACGGAGCTGCCCGCCGTACCGAGGGCCAGCGCCGCCGACTCCTCCACCGCCATGCCGCCGAGCAGGTTGTTCCGGTGCCGGAAAAGGATGAACAGCCCGTAGTCGATGCCGCAGGACAACCCCAGCATCAGCGCCACCGTGGTGGACGCCGACGCGATGTTGATCACCGACGCCAGCGCGGTCACCCCCATCAGCGCGGTCACCACGCCGACGATCGCGGTCAGGATCGGTACACCGGCGGCGACCACGGCGCCGAACGTCACCAACAGGATGAACAGCGCGACGGCCAGGCCGATCAGTTCCGGCACCTCGGACGGGGTGAACCGCCATCCGGGATACACGGTGCCGGAATACTCCACCTGCACACCGGCCTGCCGAGCCGGCACCACCGCGCTCTTGAGCGCATTCAACGTGGCGTCCTTGACGTCCGCCGGCTGCGCCGTGTACTGCACCCAGCCCAGCGCGACGTGCTGCGCGGGCGCGACCCCCTGATCCGTGAACGGATCGGACACGGAGGCCACTTGCGGCACGGTGCGCAGCCGGGCGATCGCCGCCTCGATCCCCGCACGAGACGCCGGGTCGGTGACCTTGGCCGGATCCTGCACGGCGAAGACGACCTGCGTCTGTCCACCGCCCAGCGCCGGCAACTTCTGCTTCAGCAGATCGGAGGTCCGCTGTGCCTCGGTCCCGGGGATGGTGAAGGTGTCGTTGGTCTTCCCGCCGCTCACCGTGGCCAGCACCACCGTGCCGACCGCGATGGCCAGCCAGATCCCCAGCACGAGACGTCGATGCCGAAACGCCCATTGGCCGAGCCGGAACAGATAGGTGGACATCCCAGTTCCCTCCACGCCGACCGGCTCTGCTCGTCTACGGAGGTATTTTGTCCACTTTGCCGGGCAAACTCGTCGCCGACGCGCCGAGCGTCACCGCCCGGGCCCGGGAAGCGGTGTCGGGGTCTTGGCGCCGGCACGCCCGGCCCCACCCGGGCGGTGGTGGGGTCGGGGCGTGTCCGGTGGGTCAGTTGGGCTTGGTCGGGTGGACGGTGCCGGCGTAGCGGCGGCGGAAGGTGTTCGGGGCGGCCACGGTGAAGTCGTAGCGGCCGTAGCGGTCGGTCGGCCAGTCCACCGTCTGTCGGTCGCGGGCGCCCACCCACACGTCGCGGGGGGTGCCGCCGAAGTCGTTCGGGGCGAGGGTGAAGCGTACGTCCGTGTCGCCGTCGTTGCTCAGGCGCAGGTCGACCCGCGCGGCGTCGGGGCGGTGTCCGCGCAGGGTGGCTCGGACCGAGGGGACGGCGATGTCGCGTTGCGGGTCGCGGACCACGACGCCCGCGAAGCGCCGGACGAAGCCGTCCGCGCCGTGCACGCTGAAGTCGTAGGCGCCGTCGGTGGCCGCCGCGTCCCACACGTAACTCGCGCTGTGCCCCGCCGCGACCGTGAACGGGGTGCCTGCGAACGGGTGCACGATGTTCGGGAACACGGTGAAGTGATACGCCACCGTGCCCTCGTTGGCGAGCGTGCAGGTCACCTTGCCGGTGCCCCGGTCCACCGTGACGTCGGCCCACGGGCGATACGGCAGCGGTCGGTGCGGGCGATATCCGGCCTCCTGCGCCGGCACCTGCTGGGCGCCGGGCGCGGGCAGTTTGACGCCCGGCAGCGCCTTGGCCGCGTCCGCCTTGGCGATCAGCGGATTGGTGTCGGGCAAGGTCGGGATGCTGAAGTCCGGCCGGGTGAAGTCGAAGCAGGATATGAGATCCCCGCAGACCGCCCGCCGCCACGCCGAGATGTTGGGTTCGGCCACCCCCGTGACCGTCTCCAGGAAGCGCAGTACCGAAGTATGGTCCGCCACCTGGGAGTTGACCTGACCGCCGCGCGACCAGGGGGAGACGATCCACAGCGGGACGCGCGAGCCGAGCCCGATCGGCCGCCCGCCGACGAACTCCTCGGGCGTGCCCGGTTCGGGCATCGGCGGCACCACGTGGTCGAAGTAGCCGTCGTTTTCGTCGTACATCAGCAGGAACGCGGTGTGCTGCCACACCTGCGGATTGGCGAACATCGACTGCAGCGCCGTATTCACCCAGTGCGCACCGTAGTTCGGCCCGGCGTCCGGGTGTTCGCTGAACAGGTAGGGCGCGACCAGCCACGAAACCGTGGGCAGCGTGCCGTCCTTGCAGTGCGCGTCGAACGCGCTCAGGTCCCACTTGGTCATCGCGTTGAGGTAACGCGGGTCGTCCTTGGGGAAGTTGTGGAACTGCTTGAAGTACGACAGCCCGTTGTCGTCGTAGTCGCCGTAGCGCTCGTCCTTGCTCGGGTTGTGGTACACCCGCCAGCTCACCCCGGCCGCCGACAGCCGCTCGGCGTAGGTGGTCCAGTCGGCCACCGGGTTGTCGGTGACCGGCGTGTTGTCGATCCACGGGCCGGTGGTGCCGTCCCGCCCCGGGCCCGCCGTACCCGACCACAGGTAGAGCCGGTTGGGGTCGGTCGGGCCGTTGAGCGAGGTGAAGTAGGCGTCGCAGACGGTGAACGCGTCGGCGAGGGCGTACTGGTACGGGATGTCCTCGCGGGTGAAGTAGCCCATCGAGCGCTCGCCCTTGGCGGCCACCCACCGGTTCAGCGCGCCGTTGTTGATCGCGGTGTGTCCGGTACTCCAGTCGTGCGGGAGGCCGCCCGCGTTCTGCGCGTTGTACTTGGTGGAGTCCATCCGGTACGGCAGCAGATAGCCGCCGTCGGTGCGACCCGGGTGCGGCTGGCGCAGTACGTCGTCGCCGCCCGGCAGCACCAGCGCCTGCCGGTCGGCGAAGCCGCGCACTCCGGCGAGGGTGCCGAAGTAGTGGTCGAAGCTGCGGTTTTCCTGCATCAGGATCACCACGTGTCGAACGTCCCTGATGCTGCCGGGGGCCGGCCGGCGGGCGGCGTCCGCGGCCGGCTCCGGATCCGCCTGGGCGGGGGCCGCGGTGAGGCCCACCGCGCCGGCCGCGCCGACGGCCGCGGAGGCGCCCACGAAGGAGCGGCGACTGAACTCGGTCATGGCGAACCGACCTTTCGGGAGGGGGAGGTGACGGGGAGTCAGGCGCGGAGGGTGAAGGTGGCGACGGCGGCGGCGTGATCGCTGGGCCAGCCGTTCGCGGCGGTGCCCGGGATCGGCTGGGGCCAGCCGGTGACCAGGGTGTGCGCCTCCTCGACGGCCAGCGGTCCGGCCGCGTGCAGCGCGTCGATCCGGTCCTGTGGCTGGGACGGGTCCACCGGCGACCAGGTGTTGCCCGGTTCGCGGGCCGGATCCCGGTGCGCGCCGCGGAAGACGTCGATCAGCCGGGCCTGGTCCAGGAGTTGGGTGACCGGCCAGCGGACCGGGCCGGTCGTCCCGTGCGCCCCGGCGGTACGCGCGGTCCAGTCCAGATGCGACGGCGAGGCCAGGGCGCCGGCCAGCAGCACCGGCAGGTCCCGGGCCGCGCGCAGGTCCGGGGCCATCGCCGCGACCAGTGCCTGGGCCTGCCGGTAGCGCACGCTCGCCCACTCGGCCGCCTCGGCCTGCGCCGGCGTACGCCCTCGGCGGATCCCGTTGGGCCCGTAGTCGCCCTCGTCCAGGCGCGTGGTCCACACCCGTACCGGCCGCACCCCGGGGGCCCGTACGGTGGCCGCGACCGCGGGCAACTCGGCGCTCGCCGCGCGCGGGTCGGTGAGCGGATGCCGACTCAGCAGCGCGAGCCCGGCCGGGTCCTCGTACACCGCCCACCCCAGCGCGCCCGCAAGCGCCGTGCCCAGCGTGCCGCCGGTGTCCTGGAGCGCGAGTACGTCAAGGCCCTGGGTGAGCGCGACTCGGATCAGTTTGGTCACCGCGCCGTCCACATGCCGGCCCGCGTCCCAGGCGTCCAGTGTGGCCACCTTCAACGCGACGCCGCGCGCGTCGCGCCGCACCGGCACCTGCACGGTCAGCTCCGACACCGCGCCGGTGGGCCCGTCGCGCCCCTCCACGGTCAGTACGCCCGGCCGATGCGCCCCGCCGCGCGGCACCTTGGCGGTGACCGTGCCGTCGCCCCCCACACTCAGCCAGGCGTCCCCGCCCCGGGCCCGGAACGTGACGCCCTGCCCGGACTGTTGCCCGGTCGCGGCGGTCCACAGGCCGGCCAGCCGCACCACCGCCGCCTCCCCGGGCGCGACCGCCGACGTGGTGACGGTGTCCACGGCGAACCTCGGCCGCGGCGGCGCGGGGCGGGCCGCGAACCCGAACGGCGGCGTCTGGGCCAGGATGTCGTAGCCGTCCTTGGCCAACAGGTAGGCGGTGTAGGGGCCATCGGTCAGCCCCTGCGTCTCCAACGTCACCTCGCCCTCGGCGGTGGTGACGTACTTCCAGACCAACGACCCCCCGCTGCCCGGCCGGCGTGCGCCGTCGTACACCCCCACCCAGTTCTTCGCGTGCGGCGCGTCGGCGGCGAAGCGGAAGGTCAGCTGATCACCCTCCTTCGGCGTGGTGGGACGCAGGAGGGCGAGCGAGCTACCTGACATGGCGTCGATTCCTTTCCGGAACGGGGAGGTGCGGAGGTGGTGCGGGGTCGTACGGCGCATCCGGAGGCGGCCCGCGCGCTTCGCGGCTGCTGAGACACGTCCCAGGGGGGCGGTCGGTACCGACGGCGCACCGGCAGCGCACCGGCGGACCGGGCCGGGTCGAACGAAGTACTCCATGCAGAAGTCGAGTTGGCCGAACGGTTCGGCCCAGTAGGCCGGCGGCCGATGGCCGGCGCATGAACAGGCCCACACCACGAGACGAGCTTCACGGGAAGACCCGCCACGCCGGCAACCCGGCCACCCGATTCCCCGACACCCGTTCGACCCTCGCCGCCTCGACCCCCGACCGTCACCCACCGACGAGCGCCCGCCACGCGCCGTGGGCGCCACGCGCCGCCGGCAGGGTCTCGGTGACCCGGTCGGTGTTTCCTCCGATGTCTGTTCGACCCGCACCACCTCGCCCCCGTCACCTCGCCCCGGCCGCGACCCACCGACTGCGGCTCACCGGCTGCGGCTCGCCACCGTCCGCCACCCGCCGCCGGCGTGGATCCGTCGACCCGGACGGCGCCTTCCCCGACGCCCGTCCGACAGCCGCCGCTCGTTCCCGGGCCGCCACCCCTCCGCCGACCCCGCCCCGACCCGCCTCGCCCCGCCTTCCGACACCGTCGCTGCGCTGCCGGCGCGGTTCCTGGTCAACGCCCGGTCGGTCCCTTCCCCGACACCGGTTCGACGCGCCGCCACCTCGCCCCCGGCCGCCACCCAGCACCGACCCCGCTTCGCGGCCCGCGCGGTTCCTTGTCAACGCCCGGTCGGAGAGTTAAATAGATGGAGTCCTCCCATATGCGCCGAAAACGATAAAAAGCAAAGAAGATCAAACAGGAGTGGCCAAAGGTGCACATGGGCACCGCCGCGTTCCACCCGGGGGACCCGGAGCGCATCCAGCTCCACACGCAACGCGACGGGAATCCGACGGGTGAGCCTCCCACCCACCTGCTCATCGACCCGCGCCGCCGGGTCCAAGCAGCGCGACACAAGAGAAGAAGGTCCGATGGAAATGCCGATGCGATGGGAATCCTTCCTCGCGGCGGTCCGGGAACGGGGCGAGTACGGCTCGCCCGAGGAGGCGGAACGAGCCACCCGGGTCGTCCTCGCCCTCCTCGGCGCCCACCTGGTCGGCGGCGAACGTGCGGAACTGGCCGCCCGCCTGCCCGAGACCTGCGCCCTGGTCCTGCTCAACCCGCTCCCGGCCCACGAGCCACTCAGCGCCGACCGCTTCGTGCGGGCCACCGGCGCCTGGATCGAAGGGGCCACCGACGAGACGGCCAAGTGGGACGTCGGCGCGGTGCTCAGCGTCGTGGCCGACGCGATCGACGAGGACCTGATGAACCGCGTACTCCTGCAACTGCCGCCGGGCTACGACCTGCTCTTCGGGCACCCTCGACGCTGAAGAAGCCGGGCGCCCCCGAAAGAGAAGCCGGGCGCCCCCGAAAGACAACCGGACCACAGTCCGCTAAGCTAAACGGACCGTGGTTCGAATAGCTGTTCGGGCCTTCGAGCTTCGAGTAGGTACGGGAGTCGAAATGCCACGAACACGACGTCGCTGGAGATGGGCCCTGCCGGCGGCCCTGGCCCCGGTCATAGCGCTGGGCGGGGTCGCGTCGGCCGCGACGGAGACCACCGCCGCCGCCGGCCACGACAAGGTCGTCTACCACCATCACCGCCCGGGCGTCGGTTCACCGTGCGAGGGCCTGGCCGGCTGCACGTTCGTACAGCTGACCGGTGACCCCAAGACCGGCCCCTCCGAGGCGATGTTCACCCTCAAGGCGGGCACCCGCTTCGCCCCGCACTGGCACACCAGCCCGGAACACGTGGTCGGCGTCTCCGGCACCGTCCTGTGGAACGTCGAGGGCCACAAGCGCTACCGCGTCGGCGCCGGCGACTTCCTCGACTACCCGGGCAAGGCCGTGCACTGGGGCCAGTGCGCCCCCGGCGCCGACTGCGTCTACTACGTGTACGACGAACTCCCGTACGACTTCCACCCCGCCAAGTAGCGCCGAGATCCGCGGTCAACCCGACCGACCGGCGGGGCCGGCCACCCGCCGGTCGGTCAGGCTCGGATCCTCGGCGCCTCAGCGACCGAGCAGCCGAACCGCTTCGTCGAACGCCGAGTCCCGTCCCCGGTGGAACTCCTCGCGGGTGAACACCGGCATCCGTATGTCCGGCGGGATGCCGGCCCCGTCGAAGGTGGTGTTCGCCGCAGTCAGATAGATCTCGTTCGGCAGACCGAAGATCAGCCCATCCGGTAGTTGACAACCCATCACATCCGAGAAGATCCCCTGCGTGTTCTCGCCGATCCGAGTGGTCCGCGGACGGGCCACCAACGCCTGGGCGAACGTCTCCGCCGCACTGCGGCTCGCCCCGCTCGTGAGCAGCGCGACCGGCCCGGTGTACACCGGCCCATCGGCCGGCACCACGTCGATGGGCTGCGGATCGGTGTACCGCGTCGGCTCGTTCGGATCGTTCCGAGCCTGCTTGGTGTAGGCGAGGTACGAGGTGCACGTCAACCACGACGCCAACTGAAGGCCGAGCGCGTCCTTCCCCCCGTGGTTGACCCGAATATCCACGATCAACCCACGCCATGCACCGCCCACACCGGTATTCGCCGCCGTGAACACCGACCTCAATGCCTGATCGAGCGCCGCGGACTCCTGCGCGAAGTCCGTCCGCGTCGGGGTATAGCCACTGAACCCGGAAACCCGCAGATAACCGAGCCCGCCGGGCAGATCCGCATACGAGATCCGGTCATTGGCCAACGACGTCGGCGGCCGTTTCAAGTCCCGGGTGTCCACGAATCGCCGCGTCCCGGCCTCGAACTTCTCGTCCGGATCCCGGGTCCCCGGCCGACTCCCGGTGTACTCGTGCTCCCCCCACCGCAGCTTCGTATGCGCGTCGTGCAGCGGCCTGATCATCTCCTCGAGAAGTGCGAACAACGCGTCGTCCGTGGTCTTCACATGCACCTGTGGTCGGTAGTAGCTCCGCTCGTCGCGCCAGTCGATACCCTTGGCCGCGAAGAATGGGTAGTTCTCGGCGAACGTGTCCCAGAAGATGTCGAACGTGGTCAGCGCGTCTCCCGGCGTCGGTACCCGAGCCGCGCGCGGCAACTGCCGTCGCCGCCGCAACCCCCGCACCCCGACCGACCCTTCGACCCGCAACACGGCCCGTTCCCGAGTCGGCCCGGGCGTGAGCACGAAGGTCCCCAGCGCACTGCCGTATCGCGTCACCCCCGCCGCATCCGGCCCATTCAGCCGCGCGGCGGGATAGGGCTGCCGCACACAGTTGGCCCGGGTGCGATGGTAGGTGTCCAACGTGTCACCCTCGATGCGCAACACGGTGGCATAGCCATCCATCTCCCACACCCCATCGAGCGAACTCGGCGGCCGGGAAGGGGCGTTCGCCCCCGCCGGCGCGGACGTGGCGGCCCCCGCCCGCCCGGCCGCCCCGAGCGCGAGTCCAACAGAGATACCGGTGAGTTGTCGGCGATTGATCGACATGCCAAAACGTTGTCACGCGCCTCAGGGTCCCCACCAGCATCAAAAGTTGCATCCTCAACCGCTGAGTTGCGAATCACGCCCGGCCCCCGACAACCTCCGGAAGGGCTCGCGCACCCACGCCCCCGGCTCTTCGAGCCACGCCCGTTGGCCTTTCGGCGACACGGTGAGCCCGAAGCGGTCCGGGTCGGGACGACCGGCGTCGATCCACCATGTTCGGGCCGCCAGCACCTCGTCCCACAGGGACCGGTCGCCGGACTGCACCACAGTCGACGTCGTGCCCTCACCGAACGCGGCTCCCGCGACGGACCTGTCCGACGTCGAGTAGAGCCAGACGGTCAGGACACCGTCCACGTCGCCCGCGCCCATGACCACGTCGGGCACCCGTAGGCCCATCGCGAACGCCGCGCTGCCGCCGGTGATCTCGCGTACGTCGGCCGTTGCGATGTCTGATTCGGCTTCGCGTGCGTGCTCCCTCCAGCCGTCCGGTGTGTATGCCTCGGTGTCGATGTGGAGCTGCTGACTCCGCAGCTTCATGAACGACACGCCATTGCCGAACCGTCCGCTCGCCGTGTCGTCGTCGTCCACGACGAGCCGCAACAACCAGTCGTGCGGGGTGAAATCCGTTCCCCAGGGCACGACCATCACCGCGCCGGGCGTGCACTGCTCGACCCACGCGTACGGGATCTCCCGGATGCCGCAGGTGACATGCACCCGCTCGTACGGGGCTCTGTCCCACCATCCCTTGAACCCGTCCGCGTTGACGACGATGACGTTGCGGACGTCGGCTCGATCGAGGTTGTCGCGCGCGGTCTTCGACAGCGCCGCGTCGACTTCGAGGCTGACGACGCGTCCCGTCTCGGTGACGAGTTCGCCCAGGCGTCCGGCGGTGTACCCGGAACCCGTGCCGATTTCCAGCACCGTCAGACCCGGACGGACGTCCAACGCTTCGATCATGCCGTGGACGATCGAGGGCATGGAGACCGATGACGTGGCCAACTTCCCCGGATCGTCTCCGTAGTGCTTCCCGTCGTCCCACTGCGTGACGATCGCCGTGTCGGAGTTGACGAACTCGTGCCAACGGTCGGGGTCGGTCCGCTTGTCCGCCACCGGCCCGTACCGTCCGGTCTCGCTGTCGTGGGGCCAGAAGCGATCGGGGACGAACTTCTCGCGCCTGATCACTTGGTCGGCTTTCCGTGGCCGGGTTTGGTGGGCGGTTGCGTGCCGTCCGGGTGGGGCTCGGGGAGCGGGACGGGCTTCAGCGGAATGGGAGGGCCCTTGTGGTCTGCCATGGTTTTCTCCTTGGACGAGTTGCCTTTGCCGTCGTCGTCGGTTGACGACGGAGGTTCTTCTTGCGTGCTCTGTGCGCCCTGTCCTCGGATAGGAGAGGGAGTGTGTGTCGGCCGGGTGCCGAACTCAACGAACCGCGGTTCCGATCGGGCGCGTTCGTCGGAGCTGCGCCCGGTCACGTGGACCAGGTCGGCCGTGGTCGGCCGTGGTCGACGTACGCCACTTCCGTACCTTCCGGGTCAGTCCGCGTCGGCCGCGACGAGGAATCCCGCGCGGGCCCGGTAGGCCCGGGTGTTGGTCTCGACGGTGATCACCGGCCCTTGCTCGTTCACGTCCGACGTGTCGACGGCGACGACCCGGCCGAGCGCGGTGCGATAGCCCGCCGACCGGCGTACTCGGTCGCCGACCGCGAACACGGGTACCGGGGTGGTGTCCGGCTCCATCACGGCCACGTCGCGCGGGAACGCCAACCAGGGGCCACGCCCGCTGTGAGGGGTTACCTCGTAACGCAGCGGGGACGTGAATACGTCCGTCACCACACCCGGCGGACACGCGGGCCACTCCGACCGGGTGCGGTGGGCAACCTCGGTTCCGATCTTCAGCTCAACCAAAGCTCCACCTCTCCCGAAGTCGTTTCTTCAACTCTCGGCGCACGGGGTCGCGGCGCTCGCGGATGGCGTCGAGTACCCGAGCGATCAGCAGTTCCCGGCTGATCGCGTCGTGCCGACTGAGGAGCGCCCCGGAACTCCTAGCGCTCGTAGACGAGATCGCGCGCATACGCCTGGTAGGTCCGGCCGGACCGCATCTGCACCGTGATCAACGGACCGGTGTCCGGCCCTCTCTTGAGACCGATCCGCTGAACGAGGCCACGCCGGGGACGCCACGTATCCACGCCCTTCACCGCGTCGCCGATCTCGAACGGGCGTACCTTCCAAGCGGGGATGAGCGGCGGCTCCTCGCTCACGTGCCGAACCTCCCCGGGGCGCCGAGGTCTTCGACGAAGCGCACGCGCCACGGATCGGCGGGCCGCTGCTCGCGGGCGGTGTCCTCCCAGCCGTGGCGCAGCTCGTCCGCGTGTGCCAAGTACCACTGCCCTTGCGGTTGTCGGACGCGAATCATCGGTCCGTGCTCGGGATCCACGTCGTTCTCGTCGATCGACTCGACCCGGCCGCGCCGGGGTCGCCGTGCGTCGGAGTGCCGGACCCGACCCGAGATCTCGAACGGGTTTTCAATCCAGGGTTTCTCGGTCATCTCATGTCCTGGGGTGAAGACGGGTATCAGGGGCTCACGTTCGGGATAGGCGACCGTCACCCCGCCGAACGGGCATACCAAAGCCTGTCGTTCATGCCGTTGCACCTCTCGTCCGGATGAACATGACGGTGTGTACAGCGATGATTACGCGTACTCGGTATGGTCGGAAACCATCCACCGTTGTCTCGAAATGGTGGCAACCAAAGGGGGAATGACTGTGCGATTCCGTCCGCGCCCCAAGGATCCCGGTGAGGGGGCCCGCGCCGAGTACGGGGAAGCCATGCGGGTCCATCGGGAGCGGGCAGGGATGTCGCTTGCCGTATGTGCGACTCATCTCGGTTACGACACAAGCGCGTTGTCGCGTTTCGAGACGGCGCAACGGGCCATCCCCCCGGACCTGCCACGCAAGTTGGATGACTTGTTCGGCACGGTGGAGATGTTCGCGACGATGTACCTGATGATCCAGCACGACGTACACCCGGGCCGGTACCGCCAGATCATGGAGTTCGAGACGCAGGCGGTCCGGATCTCCGAATACGCCGCCGCCGTGGTGCCTGGGCTGCTTCAGACCCTCGACTACGCACGCGCGCTGCTGCGTACCGGTCTTCCGGATGCCAGTGACGACGAGATCGAGGAGAAGGCATCCCTTCGCATCGCTCGCCAAGTCATCCTGACCGAGGACGATCCACCCATGTATTCCGTGGTTCTCGACGAGGCCGTTTTGCGCCGTCCGATCGGCGGACACGACGTTACGTACGCTCAGTTCGAGAAGTTGCTGCCCCTCGTAGACTCGCCGCGCGTCACCGTGCGCGTCTACCCGTTCGAACGTGGGGAGCATCCCGTACTCGGCGGCTCCCTCACGCTGCTGACGTTGCCTGACGGCAAAGTCGGGGCATGGCTCGAAGGCAGCAACTCCGGTCAAATGATCGAAGACCCTGAGACCGTAAGAGAGCGCCAAAGGTCTTACGATCGCCTAAGCGCTTGGGCCCTCTCCCCAGGTGAGTCGGCGAGCATGATCACGGCAGCGATGAAGGAGTACGGACCATGAAGACGTCCCCAGATCTGAGCGCCGCAACGTGGCGGAAGTCGAGTCACAGCAACACCGATGGTGGCTCGTGCGTGGAAGTCGTAGATGGCTTGGGTATGGTCCCCGTCCGCGACTCGAAGGACCCCAGCATCGGGAACCTGTCGATCGACCCCACCGCCTGGGCTTCTCTCGTGAGCACGCTCAAGCGAGCCTGACGGCCCGGCACATCCCAACGCCCCGTCACCCACTCCACTCCTTCTCGGGCGGCGGGGCGTTCCGCGGTCCGCTCGCGGGTTCGGATCGAGACCTTCGAGCGCGTCGCCGAAGTGGAACGTCGGTACGATCTCGCCAAGACGGCCGCCTTGTTGCCGTCCGACACTGTGACCTACCTCCGCGATCTTCTGGAGAACCGAACATGAGTGCAATCACCGAGCAGTCCAACACCGGGTGGCGCAAGAGCACGTACAGCGGGAACACCGGTGACTGCGTGGAAATCCGGGACGGCCTCGGCGTGGTCCCCGTCCGCGACTCCAAGGACCCGAGCGTCGGCCACCTGTCGATCGACCCCACCGCCTGGGCTTCTCTCGTGCGTACGCTCAAGCGAGCCTGACGGCCCGGCACATCCACGTGGAACAAGCGCCTGTCCGCGCTGACCTCGTTCACCGCGTATGCCCGCCGCCAGGACTGGCCGACCGGCGACCCGTGCCGAAGGCCGGAGCGCCGCAGGATCGTTCGCGACCGGGACAGGGCGATCCCGCGCGCCCGGCTGGAGCGGCTGTTCGCCGACGACCGGAACCCGTTGCGTGAACGGGTGTTTGTCACACCCCGGTCGCAAGCGCCCGTGCCGCCGCGAACCCACGGCGGCGCGCCACTAACCTCACGCGGCATGAGTCATCCCCTTTCCCCCGCCGAGTACTACGCCACCCTGCCCAAGCACATCGGCGGCGCCGGTGCGATCCTCCACGACGAAGACGGGCGAATCCTGCTCGTCGAACCGTCCTACGGCGACGGCCGGTGGGAGATCCCCGGCGGCGCCATGGACGCCGGCGAATACCCCTGGGACACCGCCCACCGCGAGATCAAGGAGGAACTCGGCCTCGACCTGGCCCCCGGCCGACTGCTCGTCGTCGACTGGGTCCCCCCACAACCCGACGGACGGCCCGCGCCGGCGAACTACCTGTTCGACGGCGGAATCCTCACCCGAGCCGACGCCGAGGCTCGCGTCCACCTCGCGGCCGGTGAACTCGTGGCCTGGCACCTCGCCGAACCGGCCGAGTGGGACGTCCTGATGGCCCCTCACATGGCCCGCCGCCTGCGCGCCTGCGCGAACGCGCTGACCTGCGGCACCACCGCCTACCTGCACCACGGATCGGATCCCGCGACACATCACAACTGACCGCGCACCGGGTTTCCCGTGCCCGCCGGCGCCGACACGGGAAGGACCACCGACATGACCCCTCCCATCCCGCTCGCCCACGCAACCCTGGACGAGGCGGACATCACCGCCGCCAGGCACGACCTGCTCCCGCTCGCGCGCCGGCCCGGCCCTGGTCGAAGACGCCGCCCAGGCCCACGCCGCCGCCCTCCTGCTTCTGGTCGGGCACCCGGAGCCGGCGGCGCCGATTGTCAAGGCCGTTCGCCGGGACCGGCGCCTCGCCGACGTCATGATCGGTGCTCCGGGCGGGCAACCGGAGTTCGCCGAATGGGCGACCTTGCCAGGCGACGACGGCGCCGCGATCCCGTTCCTGCGCTACCTGCCCGAGCGCCTCGGCCGCTCGGTGTCCGAGTCGAGACGGTCCTTCGCGAACGGCTGGACCAGGCGCCCTCCTTCGTCGCCTTCGAGGGCTATGACACGGTCGTTGTGCTCGCCGATGTGCTGTGTTCGCACGGCGCGGGCCGGGCGCGCACCGCCGAATTCCAGCCGCACGTCGCCGTCGAAGGCACCCGCGGGCAGATCCGGTTCTCCCGCGCGCCGGGTATCAGCGTTTGGCAATGGGCCTGGCCGCCGGTCCAGGTCGTCGATCGCGATCGCGATCGGGATCGAGATCCGGTGGCACCCGATCGTTTCCGGGTCTTGCCCGCCGGCTGAGCGGCCACGGAGGTATGTTCGTCCGGATCTGTCCGAACGAACGTGGTGCCCGGCGGGTCGGGTGGGCCCTCGCGGCCGAAGCCGGCGCGAGCGCCGGAGCGGCCTGCCCCGCCACCACCTAGTGCTCGTTGCTTCGGACATCTTTGGCGTTGAGTGCAACTGATCCGGCCCATCCGAGCGTTGATGAACATGACGCACCGTTTCGGGTCCGTCGGACACCCATAGTCAGGAGAGGCCATGCCCGGTCCCTTGATCCTCGGCCGCAGGGCTCCCGTTCCCACTCGGGGCGCTCCCGCTTTGCCCCGACACCACTACGACCCCGATCTGTGCGTCAACGTCACCCCGGGCGGGACGCTGCTGATCCACGCCGTCGACTCGGGCACGTACACGGGTACGCAGGAACCCCGCGGATACAAGAAGGATGACTGATACCGATCACGATTCGAGCGTCGTGATCGTGGCCACCGAGGAGGACCTGACCGCCGACCTGGTGGTGGCCCACCTCCTCGGCGGCCCCACCGCCGTACTGCGCCTGGACCCGGGTCGGCTGCGCGAACGCCCGTCGATCACCGGCCACTTCGCCGACGGGTGCTGGCGTACCGCGCTGACCTCGGGGAAGGCGACCGTGGTGCTGGACGAGCACTGCGCGGTCTACTGGCGCAAGCCCACCCGGCCCGACACGCTCGGCTCGGGCGAGGAGCGCTGGCGGGCGGACGAGAACACCACCGCGCTGCTCGGCCTGTTGCGTGCGCAGCCGCTCAAGGTGTGGGTCGACGATCCCACGATCGTCGAGGCGTCCCGGCACAAGCCCACCCAGCTGCGCGCCGCCGCGCGCCGCGGGTTCACCGTGCCCGACACGTTGTTCACCAGCGATCCGGGCGCGGCGCGCGCGTTCATCGCCGCGCACCACGACAAGGTGGTGGTCAAGGCGTTGACCCAGCGGCACACCACGTTCATCCCCACCACGCGCATCCGCCTCTCCGACGATCTGTCCGGGATCGCCGGCACCGTGCACTACCTACAGGCCCTGGTCGAGGACCGCCTGTTCGACGCGCGGGTGACCGTCGTCGACGACCACGTGTTCGCCGCCGCGATCAGCACGCCCGACGCGCTCGACTGGCGCGCGCTCCCGGCCGCCGCGTGCGAGCACCGGGTGATCGAGCCGCCGGCCGAGCTGGTCCGGGCCTGCGTCGAGCACGTCCGCGATCTCGGACTGACCTACGCCGCCCTGGACTTCGTGGTCACCGAGGCCGGTTGGACCTACCTGGAAACCAACTGCGTCGGCGAGTTCGGCTGGATCGAGAGCGCTACCGGGCTGCCCATCTCGGCCCGGATCGCACACACCCTGCGGCACGGCCGCAGCGGCCCGACCGGCGCCTCCCGGCACACGCCGGCGCACGGCGGGAGCGGTACGGTGCCCACGCCCGGCGACCGGTGAACCCGCGGCCCCCCACCGCGCGGTCCACACGGCGGAGGTTCCCTGCGAAGATCGGGGAATGGATCCGCTGCTCGCCGCCGCCCTCGACGCCCTGGGCGTCGACGAACGTCCGCGCCCGCTGACCTCGCACCACACCAACGCCTGGCGCGTGGGGCAATGGCGGATCAAGACCGCCACCCGGCCGGCGGACGCCATCCCGCTGCACCACGAGGCGCGTGTACTCACCCTGTTGCGCCGGCAGGGCCTGTACCCGGTGGCGGGCACCCACGGACACACCGCCGTCGGCCTGTGGACCGCCGTCGAATGGCGCCCGGGGGTGACCCTGTGGCGCTGGTGCGAATCCGCCCGCCGGACCGGCCCCGAACTCGCCCACCATCTGCCCGCGCTGGCCCGCCGGGCGTTCGAGGCGCTCGGCCGACTGCATACGGCCGGCTGGCATCACGGCGACATCCAGCCGATGAACATCCTGGTCACGCCCGGCGGTGAGGTCGAGTTCATCGACCACGACCTCACCCACCATCCGGACCTGCTCCCGCTGCCGGTGCCCTACCGGGGCGGGATGGACCTGACCACGGCCCCCGAGATCGCCCGGCGCCTGTTGGACACCGGGCCCGGGGACCACGTCGAACTGACCGACGCCGCCGAGGTGTACAGCCTCGGCGCGTCCTTCCGGGCGGCCTGGACCGGTCGGGCCCCCGCGACCCACCGGGCGATCGGCGGTCCGGTGACCGCCGCGGACATCCTCGAGGACATCGCCACCGGCCGATACCGCGCGCGCCTGGTGGACGCGCGTCCGTGGCCGGATCCGGACCTGGAGGCGCTGATCGAGGCGACCATGTCGCTCGACCCCGGCCAGCGGGCCAAGGGCCTGTGAGGCCGCGCCGGGCGGCCGGCCGCTGCGCCCCGACGCGGACCATGATTACCCGTGTGGGTGACCATCACTCACGTGGGTGACAGCCGCCGCACGCCACCGCGTTCACCCCCGCCCACCCGCCGCCGCGACCAGCGCCCGGGCAACCCGCAGGTCGAGCCCGGACTCCGGGTGCCACTGGACGCCGACCACGAACGGCTCGCCCGGCAACTCCACCGCCTCGATGATCCCGTCCCGGGCCCGTGCGCTCACCACCAACCCGCGACCGAGCCGATCCACCGCCTGGTGGTGGTAGGTCGGCACGTCGTACGGCTCGACGCCCAGCGCGCCGAGCCGGGTCCCGGGGATCGGCTCGACCACGTGCGCGGCCAATTCCCCCGGCGGTCCGCTGTGCCCCTCGTGTCCGACCACGTCCGGGAGATGCTGGATCAGCGTGCCGCCCAGGACCACGTTGAGCAGCTGCATGCCCCGACAGATGGCCAGGAGCGGGGTGTTCGCGGCCAGCGCGGCCTCGATCAGGGCGCTCTCCCAGACATCCCGAGGATCGTTCGGCGGCCCGGTCCGGGGATGCGGCTCGGCGCCGTAGCGCGCGGCAGCCACGTCCGGACCGCCCGCGATCACCACCGCGTCCACCCGCGCGACCGTCTCGGCGGCGGCCTCCGGTACGTCCGGCGACAACAACACCGCCAATCCGCCCGCGCGTTGGAGGTAGGTGGGGTAGTCGAGGGGAAGCAGGACGGCGGGTCGCTGCCATGGTCCCCAGCGTGCGGATTCCTCGTGGTAGGTACTGATCCCGATCAGTGGCTTGGTCATGAAGTGCCGCTCGGTTTCTCGGAGTTGGCGTCGGTTGGCGGGATTGTTCAGGATCGGTCGAGTTCGGCCTCGGCCGCGGCCAGGGCGGCGAACTCCTCCTCGGGCGCGTTGGCGACCAGGTGATGCCGGCTGTACAGCGCGAAGTAGGCCAGCGCCACGGCGTAGACGCCCAGCGCGATGAACGCGGCCTGCTTGTCCACCAGGAATGTCGCGGCCAGCGCCGAGCAGGCAAGCACGAAGGCCACCGACGAGGTCGCGCTGCCGCCGGGGGTGCGGTACGGCCGGGGCAGGTCGGGCTCGCGGCGGCGCAGCACGAGGTGCGACAGCGACATCAGCGCGTACGAGATGGTCGCGCCGAACACCGCGATGTTGAGCATCCGGGCGCCGTCCCCGCTCCACGCGGCCAACCCGAAGCCCAGCGTGCCGGGAACGAGCAGGCCGAGGTAGGGGGCCTTGCGCCGGCTGGTCAGGGACAGGAAGCGGGGCAGGTAGCCGGCCCGGGACAGGGCGAACAGCTGGCGCGATCCGGCGTAGATCAGCGAGAAGAACGAGGCGACCAGTCCGGCCAGACCCGCGTAGTTCACGAACCGGCTCAGCGGGGTCGGCGCACCGTCCCCCTGGAGCGCGGTGACCAGCGGGTTGCCCGCGTCCCGCACCGCGCTCGAACCATGCGCGCCGGTCGCGGCCAGGAAGGTGAGCACCGCCAGGAGCAGCAACACGCCGATGGACAGGCCCATCGCCCTGGGCAGCGTACGCGCCGGATCCCGGGTCTCCTCGGCGGCCAGCGGCACACCCTCCACGCCCAGGAAGAACCACATCCCGAACGGGAACGCCGACCAGATACCGAGGATGCCGAACGGCAGCCAGGAACTCGAACCGAACGCGGAGTGGTCCACCGGGATGTCGTTCAACCCGCCGCCGTCGAACTCGGTGAACGCGCCCACCGCGAAGATCAGCAGCGCGGCGACCGCGATCCCGGTGACCACGAAGCTGAACCGCAACGCCTCGCCGACGCCGCACAGATGGATCCCGATGAAGACGACGAAACAGGCCAGGTAGACCGGCCAGGACGAGTGCAGGCCGAACAGGTTCAGCGATTCCACGTAGTCGCCGATGAAGATCACGATCGCGGCGGGTGCGAGCACGTATTCGATCAGGATCGCGGTACCGGTCAAAAAGCCGCCCCAGGTGCCCAGGGCGCGCCGGGCGAAGCCGTAACCGCCGCCCGCGGCGGGCAGGATCGAGGCCAGTTCGGCGAGCGAGAACACCATGCACGTGTACATCAGGCCCATCAGCGCGGCGGCGATCGCCAGACCGCCGAAACCGGCCTCGGCCAGCCCGAAGTTCCAGCCGGAGAAGTCGCCCGAGACGACGTAGGCCACGCCCAGACCGGTCAGCAGCAGCCAACCCGCGCTGCCCCGGCGCAGCGTGCGCTTCTCCAGGTACGCCTCCGCACCGGCGGCGGACGCGGCGTCGGTGCCCTGCTTCGTGCGCGCTTGGATGTCGTCGACCACGAGCCGCTCCTGACGGGAGGGAGGGGAGGATTATTGGTTTGATCGCATACCTTTGCCCTTCGGCTCGGGGCAGCGCAAGGCCCGGGAGGGAATTGGTGCCGGCCGCCGGGGAGCGCAGCCCCACCCCGGGACCCGGTCGGGCGTCCGACCGGGCGTCCGTCCACGGGTGCGACCAGGCGTCCGCCGGGCCTGCGACCAGGCGCCCGACCAGGCGCCCGACCAGGCGTGCGATCAGGCCAGAAATCCGCGCAGCAGTGCGGCGGTTCCTGCGCAGTGCTCGCGCATCACCTCGGCCGCGGCGTCCGGGTCGCCGTCCAGGATCGCCTCCACCAGTGCGGTGTGCTGATGTTGCGAATGCTCCAGATTGCGGACCAGGAGCGGGATGCAGTCGAGCAGGTCGTTGACGGTGGCCCGGACCGCCGCGTACTGCGCGGCCAGCGACGGCGAGCCGGACAACCCGGCCAGCGTCAGATGGAACAGCGTGTCCCGGCGGCGATACTCCGCGGGTGCGGCGTCGCCGGTCCGGGCCAGCGCCGCGCGCAACCGCTCGGCCTGCGCGCGGTCCAGGCCCTGCGCCGCGCACAACCCGGCCGCGCCCACCTCCAGCACCTCGCGAAACCGCAGCGTGTCCTCGACGTCCACCTTCGTGATCCGGCGGCGCAGCTCGGCCGCCGAGCCGGCCGAGGCCGGATCGGGGCGTTCCCGGACGAACGTACCGCCGTAGCGGCCCCGTCGGCTCTCCACGATGCCCTGGTCCTGGAGTACCTTGAGCACCTCGCGCAGGGTCACCCGGCTGACCCCGAGTCGGTCCGCCAGATCGCGCTCGGCCGGCAGTCGACCGCCGTCCGACACCAGCCCCAGGCGGATCACCTGGAGGATCTGTTCCAGTGCCTCCTCGAAGCCGTTGCCCGCGCGGACCGGGCGCAGCAGCGGCGACAACCGGTCCCCGGACTCCGGCTCGGCTCCCTCGTCCACGATTCGCCCCTCCGGCTCTTCCCAATCAATGGTTCGTGGCCATACCTTATGGCTTCCGGTTGGACCGACAGGAGGCATTCCCTTGGCAGACCGAACGCCCCCGCTGTCCGTCGACGAGCTGCGCGCACTCGTCGACACCGGGGAGATCGACACGGTAGTCCTGGCCTTCACCGACATGCAGGGCAGGCTCCAGGGCAAACGCTTCGCCGCCCGCTTCTTCCTCGACGACACGCTCGCCCACGGCACCGAGGGCTGCAACTACCTGCTCGCCGTGGACACCGACATGAACACCGTCGCCGGCTACGCGATGTCCTCGTGGGAGCGCGGCTACGGGGACTTCGTGCTGCGCCCGGACCTCGACACACTGCGCCGCACCCCATGGCATCCCGGCACCGCGCAGCTGACCGCGGACCTCCTGTGGCACGACGGCTCGCCGGTCGTGGCCTCGCCGCGACAGATCCTGCGCCGCCAACTCGACCGGCTCGCCGAACGCGGTTGGACCGCGTACGCGGGTACCGAACTCGAGTTCATCGTGTTCAAGGACACCTACGAGGCCGGCTGGGACCGCGCCTACCGCGGGCTGACCCCGGCCAACCAGTACAACGTCGACTACTCGATCCTGGGCACCGGCCGGGTCGAACCGCTGCTGCGCCGGATCCGCAACGAGATGGGCGCGGCCGGCATGACGGTCGAGTCGGCCAAGGGCGAATGCAACCTCGGCCAGCACGAGATCGCCTTCCGCTACGACGACGCGCTGACCACGTGCGACCAGCACAGCGTCTACAAGACCGGGGCCAAGGAGATCGCCGCCCAGGAGGGCATGTCGCTCACCTTCATGGCCAAGTACGACGAGCGCGAGGGCAACTCGTGCCACATCCACCTCTCGCTGCGCGACCCGGACGGGCGGCCGGTGCTGGCCGACCCGGACGGCCGGTACGGGATGTCCGAGACGATGCGGCACTTCCTGGCCGGACAACTGGCCGCGATGCGCGAGTTCACCCTGCTCTACGCGCCCAACATCAACTCGTACAAACGTTTCCGGCCCGGCTCGTTCGCGCCGACGGCGGTCGCGTGGGGCCCGGACAACCGGACCTGTGCGCTGCGCGTGATCGGACACGGCCCCTCGCATCGGTTCGAGAACCGCCTTCCCGGCGGCGATGTGAACCCCTACCTCGCGGTGGCCGGGATGATCGCGGCCGGACTGTACGGGATCGAACACGAACTCGAACCGGGCGAGGCCTGTACCGGAAACGCCTACACGGGCGATGCGCCGCACGTCCCGGCCACGCTGCGCGACGCCGCCGAGTTGTGGGCGGGCTCGGCGATCGCCCGGGACGCGTTCGGTGCGGAAGTGGTCGACCACTACCTGCACATGGCGCGGGTCGAACAGGACGCTTACGACACGGCAGTCACCGACTGGGAGCGGTTCCGCTCCTTCGAGCGCATGTGAGGAATCAGCACGTTGTCCGAGCAGCATGAGCAGGCCGAACAGCACGAGCAGCACGAGCAGCACGAGCAGCACGACGGTCCCGCCGAGCACGACATCGTCGACCCCGTCACCGAGGAGGTGGTGGCCACCATCAGGGCCACCACCGCGCCCGAGGTGGACGCGGCGGTGGCCCGGGCCACCCGCGCCGCCGCGCGGTGGGCGGCCCGCGCCCCCGGGGAACGGGCGCGCGCGTTGCGCCGGTTCGCCGTGGTCGTGGACGAACACCTGGAGGAACTCGCACAGTTGGAGGTCCGCGAGGCCGGGCACCCGATCGGCAACGCCCGCTGGGAGGCGGGCAACGTCCGCGATCTGCTGGACTACGCGGCGGGCGGGGCGGAACGGCTGAACGGCCGGCAGATCCCGGTGGCCGGCGGCCTGGACGTCACCTTCCATGAACCGCTGGGCGTGGTCGCGGTGATCGCGCCGTGGAACTTCCCGATGCCGATCGCCGCCTGGGGACTCGCTCCCGCGCTCGCGGCCGGCAACGCGGTGTTGCTCAAGCCCGCCGAGACCACGCCGCTGACCGCACTGCGCCTGGCCGAACTGGGCCTGGCGGCCGGGCTGCCCGAGGGCCTGTTCCAGGTGCTGCCCGGCGCCGGACCGGTGGCCGGGCGGGCTCTGGTCGAGCATCCGGGCGTGGCCAAGGTGGTGTTCACCGGCTCCACCGCGGTCGGCAAGGACATCATGGCCCGATGCGCCGCCGGCGTGAAGCGGGTGACCCTGGAACTGGGCGGGAAGAGCCCGAACATCGTCTTCGCCGACGCCGACGTCGAGGCCGCCGCTGCTGCCGCCCCCGGCGCGTTCCTGGACAACACCGGGCAGGACTGCTGCGCGCGCACCCGCATCCTGGTGCAACGTGACGTCTACGACCGGTTCCTGGAACTGCTCGAACCGGCGGTCCGGGCCTTCCGGGTCGGCGACCCGAACGATCCGGCGACGCAGATGGGCCCGCTGATCTCGGCCGCGCATCGCGAACGGGTGCGTTCCTACGTCCGTGAGGACGCACCGGCCGCGATTCGCGGCGAGATCCCGACCGGCAAGGGCTTCTGGTATCCGGCCACGGTGCTCACCCCCGAGTCGGCAAACGCGCGCGTCGCGGTCGAGGAGATCTTCGGCCCGGTCGCCGTCGTGCTGCCGTTCGAGGACGAGGCGGACGCGGTACGGCTGGCCAACGGCACGGCGTACGGCCTGTCCGGGTCGCTGTGGACGCGCGACGTGGGCCGGGCGCTGCGCGTGTCGCGGGCCGTCCGGGCGGGCAACCTGTCCGTCAACTCGCACAGCAGCGTGCGCTATTCGACCCCGTTCGGCGGGTTCGGCCAATCCGGCCTGGGCCGGGAGCTGGGGCCGGACGCGCTGGCCGCCTTCACCGAGACGAAGAACGTGTTCATCAGTACCGAGGAGAACCAATGACCGAGCAGACCACTCCCGTATGCCGCCGCCTGGTCGGCCGCACCGCCGTCGTCACCGGCGCGGGCAGCGGCATCGGCCTGGCCACGGCCCGGCGCCTGGCGTCCGAGGGCGCCAACGTGGTGTGCGCCGACGTCGACGCGACGTCCGGGAAGGCCGCCGCCGCCGAGGTGGGCGGACTCTTTGTGCAGGTCGACGTGACCGACGCCGAGCAGGTCGAGGCGCTGTTCAAGACCGCGTTCGACACCTACGGCTCGGTGGACGTCGCGTTCAACAACGCGGGCATCTCGCCGCCCGACGACGACTCGATCCTGACCACCGGGCTGGACGCCTGGCGCCGGGTCCAGGACGTCAACCTGACCTCGGTCTTCCTGTGCTGCAAGGCGGCGTTGCCGTACATGCAACGGCAGGGCAAGGGCTCGATCATCAACACCGCGTCGTTCGTGGCCGTGATGGGCGCGGCGACCTCGCAGATCTCCTACACCGCGTCCAAGGGCGGCGTCCTGGCCATGTCCCGGGAACTGGGCGTGCAGTTCGCGCGCGAGGGCATCCGGGTCAACGCGCTGTGCCCGGGGCCGGTGAACACACCGCTGCTCAAGGAGCTGTTCGCCAAGGACCCCGAGCGGGCGGCCCGCCGACTGGTGCACATCCCGGTCGGCCGCTTCGCCGAACCCGAGGAACTGGCGGCCGCGGTCGCGTTCCTGGCCAGTGACGACTCGTCGTTCGTCAACGCCGCCGAGTTCCTGGTCGACGGCGGCATCGCGGGCGCCTACGTCACCCCGATGTAGGTGCCGCGTGCGGGTCCCCTCCGCATACAGGCGCCGAGGGGGCCCGCAACGCGCCGCTACGCTCAGCCGGCCGTCCACTGGGCCCAGGACAGCGTCCAGCCGCTCCACCCGTTGTCTGCGGCGATCGTCTTCTCGGGCGAGTTGATCACCTCGATCACGTCGCCCTCCATCGAGTTCGCGAAGAACCAGGCGCCGGCCTTGGACGCGTCGCCGCCGCCGACCACGTCCTCCAGGCCGATACAGCCGTGGCTGGTGTTCAGCCGGCCGAACGGCGGGTTCGCCTTGTCCTTGAACCAGTGGTTGCCATGCACATAGGTGCCGCTATCGCTCAGCCGCATGCTGTGCGGAACATCCGGGATGTCGTACGACTTCGCGCCGAAGCCCACGCTCTGTCCGGACATCCGGATCGTGCCCTCCTTGGCCATGATCAACATCTTGCCGTTGTAGGTGGTGTACTCGTCACTGCCCAGGCTGGCCGGCAACGTGTTGATCACCTTGCCGTCGCGGGTGACCTTGAGAGTCTTCGCCTTGCTGTCCGCGACGCTGGTCTGCGCCCGGCCGATGGTGAAGGTGACGTTCTTCTTCTGCTTGCCGTAGACGCCCGGGGAGGTCTGCTTGCCGTCCAGGTCCAGATGGAGGGTGACCTTGGTGCCGGGCTGCCAATAGTCCTCCGGGCGGAAGTCCAGGCGCGTGTTGGGCTCGCTCGTGGCGTCCTTCTTGAACCAGCGGCCCTTGACCTCGACCCCCGAATCCGAGGTGACCGTCACCGACCGGTTCACCAGCGCTGTGTCGGTGACCGCCTTGTCGAAGCTCAGCGACACGATCATGCCGATGCCGTAGGTCTTGTCCGGATTGATGTTGAAGTGGCCGATGTTGGTGTTCGCCGGGGTGAGGGTGGTGAACGAGGACTGCATCGCCGACACCAACCCGGCGGCATCGGTGGCGGTCGCGTTCACCGCGTACTTCGTGCCGGTCTGTAGGGCCGCCGCCGGCGCCCAACCGGCCCCGTCCGGCGTGATGGCACCCTCGACCGCCTTGCCCTCCGAGGTCTTGACGGTGACCTCGGTCAGCTTCCCGGCGGTCGCGGTCACCTTGAGGGCGCCCTCGGTGGCCACGCCGGTCGCGCCGTCCTGCGGGGCGATGGTGACCACGGCCTTCGAGGTCTTCGGCGCGTCGCCGGAGTCCTTGGCCTGAGCGGCGGGTTTGGTATCGCTCTTGCCCTTGTCGTCCTTCGAGTCACCGCCGCTGCTGCACGCGCCCGCGCCCAGTAGGGCGACACACAGCGCCAGCGTCGGCAACACGCGGCGAGCGCGCCGCGCGGGAGACCTCCTCGGGCTCTCGCGGATGGTGTTCGGCATACGTTCCCCTCGATTGTGGTTCCTGAGGAGATGACGGTGTTGCCGCTCGAACAAGTCACGACGTCTCGGCATGACATGTGTCACGGCTCGAACCGGGAACCGGGTACGCCCGAACGAGGGTGTCGGTAAAGGCTGTTCGGCTCGTTCGACTGCTGTCGCGACACCCAGCCGATAGGATCGCGCCGCATTCCGACAACTGTTCGTGATCAAGGGGGATCCATGAGTGATCAGGACGACGTGCGGCAAGACCGGTCGGAGGACTGGCGCAGGCGGGGGATCGACGTGCACGTGCCGAGCATCGCGCGCGTCTACGACGCGGCACTCGGTGGCAAGGACAACTTCGCCATCGACCGGGCGGTGGCCGACGAGTTGCTCGCCGTCGTACCCGGGGCCCGGGACTGCGCCTTGTCCAACCGGGCGATCCTGTCGCGCGGGGTGCGCTTCCTGGTCGAGCAGGGCATCGACCAGTTCCTCGACCTGGGGTCCGGGCTGCCGTCCGCGGAGAACACCCACCAGGTCGCACAACGGCACAACCCGCTCGCCTCGGTGGTCTACGTGGACATCGATCCGATCGTGCTCGCCCACGGGCGGGCGCTGCTCGAGGAGAACTCGCGCACCCGGGTGGTCACCGCCGACGCGCGCGAGCCCAAGGCCGTGCTCGCGCTGCCCGAGGTGCGCGAACTGATCGACCTGGACCGGCCGGTGGGCCTGCTGATGGTGGCCATCGTGCACCACCTGGAGGACGACGAGGATCCGGCCGGCATCGTGCGGACCTACCTGGACGCGCTGCCGTCCGGGAGCTACCTGTTCCTGACCCACTTCTGGGCCAACGGCACCCCCGAGGCGGCGGTGATCGAGGAGATGTTGCACGGCGCGCACAACACCGGGCGGTTCCGCTCGCGGGAGGAGATCGACGCGTACTTCGACGGACTGACCCTGGTCGAACCCGGCCTGGTCAACCTGCCGCTGTGGCGCCCGGACGAGGAGGTGCCCGATCCGCTGCCGGTCTCGGGCACGTTGCTCCTGGGCGGGATCGCCCGCAAACCCTGATCGGTGCTCGAAGGCGGCGGTCGAACGGGTCGGCCGCCGCCCCGGGTCAGTACGACCAACTCCCCGAGCGCGGCGCGTGGTCGAACAGCGTGAATCCGGCGCCCGGAGCGATGGTCAGGAACGGGCGCGGGTCGGTGCCGTCGAGGTCGGTGGTGTACATCCGGACCCCGTCGACGGCCGGCTCGCCGCCCTCGACGTGCACGAGTCGGCCGTCGATCGCGGCCCACAGGCCGTGCCAGGCCCGTCGCCCCTCGTGCCGGCGGCAGTCGCCCTCGGCCACGTCGGCGACCAGGATCGGCGCGATCTCCTCCTCGAACTCGTCCGGCGTCAGCACCAGTTCGTGCTCGCCGAGCCAGGCACCGTTGGGGCCGGGCAGGATCGACATCGCCTCGTAACGGCGCACCACCCGGCCGTCCCGGGCATCGAGCACGATGCTCGCGCCGTCCCCGTCGAGCGTGGTGTACGAGCCGGCCAGCAACCGTCCGTCGAAGGACCAGCCGAGCGCGCCGTCCATCGACGCCATGCCCGCGCCCGACCACAACCGCCGCCGGGTGCCGGTGCGAAGGTCGGTCACGTCCACGAACGTGTCGTCGCCCAGGTCCCCGATCGTGGCCAGCGAATAGCCGTCCGGGGACAGTGCGGCCGACTCGTGCGTACCGTCCGCCTGCGCGTCGAAGCTGCGTTGCGCACCGGTGGCCAAGGTGTGGACGACCAGTTTCCGGGTCGACCGGAAGCGCGCCTTCGTCCGGAACACCACCTGTGTGCCGTCCGGCGAGAGGGACAACGTCTCGGTGGCCGCGCCCGCGGGCGCGCCCGGGATGCCGACGAACTCCCCGCTGTCCGCGTCCAACACCACCGTGCTTCGCCCGCGTGCGTGCCCCACGACGAGCAGCAGCCGGGCGCGCCGGACCGGCCGCTCCCGCACCGTGTCGAGTGCCAACTCCCAGGGAGGGTGTATCGCCACTGTTCCTCCGCACCTCGGTGTGATCAGTCGGGCCTCATCCTGGCACCGGGCCCGCCCTGGTGCGGCGTCAGGCCGTCGGTGCCGGCAGCAAGACCCGTCACGGCGTCTTCGCCAACCGTCGGGCGGGCGTCGGCAGCAGCACCTCGGCGGGGGCGGGGAAGTGGCAGGCCACCCGGTGGTCGGGGCGGCCGTCGAGGGCGGTGAGCGGCGGTGCCTTGGTCGCGCAGACGTCCTTCGCCTTATGGCAGCGGGTGCGGAAGTGGCAACCCGAGGGCGGGTCGATCGGGCTGGGGACATCGCCGGTGAGCAGGATGCGTTCGCGTTTGCTGCCGTCGGGCATCGTGCTGCCGGGCACCGCGGAGAGCAGGGCATGCGTGTACGGGTGGTGCGCGTCGCCGTACAGGGACGCGCGATCGGCGATCTCCACCACGCGCCCGAGGTACATCACCGCGACCCGCTCGCAGAAGTGCCGGACCACCGCGAGGTCGTGCGCGATGAACACGAAGGCGATGCCCAGCTCGTTGCGCAACTCGCCGAGCAGGTTGATCACCTGTGCCTGGATGGACACGTCCAACGCGGACACCGGCTCGTCGGCGACGATCAACTTGGGTTCGGCGGCCAAGGCCCGGGCGATACCGATCCGTTGCCGCTGCCCGCCGGAGAACTCGTGCGGGAAACGGTTGCGGTGTTCGGGGTTGAGCCCGACGGTGGCGAGGAGTTCCTCGACCCGGCGGCGCCGCCCGCCCGGCGGGTCGATCCGGTTGATCTCCAGGGGCGCGGTGAGGATGCGGCCGATGGTGTGGCGGGGGTTGAGCGAGGAGTACGGATCCTGGAACACCATCTGGATCTGCGCGCGGATCGGCGCCAGGCCGCGCCGCGAGGTGTGCGCGATGTCCTGGCCCTGATAGCGGATGGTGCCCTCGGTCGGCTCCAGGAGCCGGGTGATCAGCCGTCCGGTGGTCGACTTGCCGCACCCCGACTCGCCGACCAGGCCGATGCTCTGCCCGGCGCCGACGGTCAGGTCGATCCCGTCGACCGCGCGCACGGCGCCGCCCCGGCGGCCGAACAGGGTCCCGTTCGCCGGGAAGTGCTTGGTCAGCCCCTCGACTTCGAGCAGGGGCGCCTCGGTTGTGCTCATGCGGTGGCTCCTTGCTCTTCCTGATCGATCGGCCACACCGTCGAGTCGGCCGACTGCAGATGGCAGGCGGCGGCGTGCCCCTGGGCCGTCGTTGCCGGGGTGAGCACCGGGAGCAGCGTGCGGCACGGCGACTCGGACCCCTCGATCACCTGCGCGCAGCGCGGGTGGAACGCACAACCCGGCGGCGGCGCGAGCAGGCTCGGCGGGGAGCCGGGCACCGGTTGCAGCGGTACGTCCACGTCGTCGGACAGCCTCGGCACCGAGGCGAGCAGGCCCCGGGTGTACGGATGCCTGGGCGCGCCGAGCACCTCGTCCGCACTGCCCCGCTCCACCGCGCGCCCCGCGTACATCACCAGCACGTCGTCGGTGACATCGGCGACCACCCCCAGGTCGTGGGTGACCAGGATGATCGCGGTGCCCAGTTGGGCCTGCAACTCGGCGAGCAACTCCAGGATCTGGGCCTGCACGGTGACGTCGAGCGCGGTGGTCGGCTCGTCCGCGATCAGCAGGTCGGGCTCGCAGACCAGCGCCATCGCGATCATCGCGCGCTGCCGCATGCCGCCGGAGAACAGGTGCGGATGCTCGCGGGCGCGCCGGTCGGGCTGCGGGATGCCGACCCGGTCCAGCATCTCGACGGCTCGCACGGCGGCCTCCTTGCGCCCGGCGCGGGTGTGCCGGCGGTAGGTCTCGGCGATCTGCGCGCCCACCGGGTAGTAGGGGGACAGCGCGGTCAACGGGTCCTGGAACACCATCGAGATCCGGCGCCCGCGCAGGTCGCGCAGCGTGCGCTCGGGCGCGCCGATCAGTTCGGTCCCGTCCAGGAGCGCGCTGCCGGTCACCGTGGTGCGGGCCGGGTTGTGCAGGCCGAGCAGGGTCAGGTTGGTGACGCTCTTGCCGGAGCCGGACTCGCCGACGATGCCCAGCGTCTTCCCGCGCTCCAGCGTGAAGGACACGCCGTCGACGGCCTTGACCACGCCGCCCTCGGTGGCGAACCGCACCTTGAGGTCGCGGACTTCGAGGAAGGGGCTCACGAGACACGCACCCGGGGGTCGATGAGGGCGTACACGGCATCCACCACGACGTTGGCGAGCACCATCGCGGTGGCCGCGATCAGTACCACGCCGGTGATCATCGGCAGATCGGAGTTGGCCACCGCGTTGACCGCCAGCTTGCCGATGCCCTGCACGTTGAACGTGGTCTCGGTGACCACGGCGCCGCCGAGCAACACGCCCAGCTCGATGCCGTAGACGGTGACCACCGGGGTGATCGCACCACGCCAGGCGTGCTTGAAATGCACCTGACGAAACGTCAAACCCTTGGCCCGCACGGTCCGTACGTGGTCCTCGCCGAGCGCGTCGATCATCGACGCCCGGGTCAGCCGGGCATACACCGCGGCCTGCACGAAGGCCAACGTCAGCCAGGGCAACAGCAGTCCGGCGAACCACCTGCCCGGATCGTCGGTGAACGGGATGTACTCGGGTTTGTCCAACCAGCGCAACTCGTCGACGAACACGTAGCGGGCGATCACCCCGAGGAACTGGATCGTCACCGAAGCCCCGATCAGCGAGAACGCCATCGTGGACTTGTCCAGCCAGGTACCGCGGCGCAGCGCGGCCAGCATGCCGATGGCGATGCCGCCGCCGAGGAAGAAGGCCGAGGCGCCCAGTGCCAGGGACAGGGTCGCCGGGAAACGGTCGAGCAGGGTGTCGAGCACCGGCTCGTGGTTGACGAACGAGTAGCCCAGGCACGGCGCCGCGCAGTGCGAGTCGCCGAAGTCGCGGCCGGCGAAGACGCCGGTGATGTAGTGCCAGTACTGCATCGGAATCGACTCGTCCAGACCCATGTTGGTCTGGATCGCGGCCAGTGTCTCGGGGGTGCAGGTCTTGCCGCAGGACAACCGGGCCGGGTCGTCCGGCATCGCGAAGAACAACAGGAAGGTGACGGTGAAGACGATGAGCAGGATCAGTATCGCGCCGAGCAGTCGGCGCACCAGGAAGCCGAGCATGGGGTCCTCGCAGGAATTCGGACCGAGGGCGGGTTTTTTGGCGGGTCATCGGGAACGCGCCGGGCGGTCCCGGGTGGAAGACCGGGACCGCCCGCGTCGGACGGGGACCTACTTGACCCAGACGTCGGTCGGGTAGGTCGAGCCGATGAAGCCGACCCTGGGGCCGCCCAGGCCGGGGCCGTAGAGGGTCAACTGGCGTCGGTAGACGAATGGCACGACCGGCGCGTCGGCCATGATCTTCTTCTCCAGGTTCGACCACTCCTTGCCGGCGGCGACCACGTCCGGCAGCGCGGTGATCCGGTCCATCTCGGCGCTCATCGCCGGGTTGTTGTACAGGTTGTACTCCGTGCCGTCGTCGGCGATCTTGCGGCCGTCGAACTTGGCGGGTAGCACGGTGGCGGCGCTCGGCCAGTCCGCGCCCCAACCGGACCAGTACAGGTCGTACTTGTTGTCGACGTGCCCGATCTCGGTGTAGTAGCTCTTGTCGTTGACCGGCTGCGGGACCACCTTGAAGCCCGCCTGCTGGAGCGCCTGGACGATGGTCACCGACACCTGCTCCCACATCGGCGTCTGGTTGTAGGCGTAGACGATCGTGGGGTTGGGCGTGCCCGACTCGGCGAGCAGTGCCTTGGCCTTGGCGATGTCACCGGTGGGCGGCACGCCGGCCAGGTCGTACTTCTCGAAGCCGAGCACGGTCGGGCCCATCAGCGTGGTGGCGAACTCGCCGTAGGCCGGGCCGCCGAGGATCTGCCGTACCTGCTCCTTGGGGAACGCCGCGATCAGCGCCTGGCGCACCTTGACGTTGGTCTGCCGCTTGTTGTTGATCTCGAAGTATTCGGTGAACGGGGTGCCCGCGTCGGCGGTGCGCGCCTTCAGGTCCGGGGTGGTGAGCACCTGTTGGGCGACCTCACGGCCGACGTTGGCCCGGAAGGTCATGGCGTTCTTGTCGTCGCCGTTGGCCGCGATCAGCCGCTCGTTGATCTGCTGGGTCTGCATGCCGAACTCGAAGTTCCACTGGTTGGGGTAGGCATGTCGGACCGAGTCGGTATCCGCGTTCCAATTCTCGTTGCGCACCAGCGTCATGGACTTGTCGATGTCGCGGGCGGAGATCTTGTACGGGCCGCTGGACAACGGGTGCTTGTCGAACTCCAGCTTGGTGTCCTTGGCCTTCGGCACCGGGGTGGAGGTCTGCATCGCCACCGCGAACGGGAAGTCGCCGTGCGGCGAGGCGAGCGCGAACTCGATGGTGCGCTCGTCGGGGGTGCGGATCGCGTCGAGTTCACGGCCGTTGTACGGACCGTCGTAGACCGAGCGGATGTCGGCCGTGCCGGTCAGCCACTCCTGGATCCAGGTCGGGCCGCCGGTGATCTCCTTGGCGAACGAGCGCTCCACGCCGTACTTGACGTCCTGTGCGGTGATCGGCGAGCCGTCCTCGTACTTGAGCCCGTCCTTGAGGGTGAACTTCCAGGTCTTGCCGCCGTCGGGGCTCGATCCGGTGTCGGTGGCCAGGTCGCCGACCAGGACGGTCTGGTCGCCGTCCTGTTTGTAGGTGGTGAGCTGACGGGTGAGCAGCAGGTCGACGGTCTGCTCGTGCGAGACGTATACCCGCGCCGGGTCCAGGTGGTTGAAGTCGGTGCGCTCCAACACCTTGGCGGTGCCGCCGGACTTGGCCCCGGGGATCGGCTTGGCCGGGCCCTTCGAGTCGGCGGCGGTACCGATGCTCACGGCCCGGACCTTGGCCTCCGGGGCCTTGTTCGGGGTTTTGCCGTCGTCGGACGAGCCGCCTCCGCCGCTGCTACAGGCGGCGGCGCCGAGGGCGAGCGCGGCGGTGAGCGCGGCGAGTCTGGTGGTGGGACGAGGGTTCATGGTTCCTTCCGAGGGTTGCGGGCAGCGCGGGAACTGATCGCTCAGCGGTCGCTCTTGGGATCGAGCGCGTCGCGCACCGAGTCGCCGAGCAGGTTGAAGGCCACGACGAAGACGAGCATCGTGATGCCGGGAACGCACATGTAGGTGATGTCGGTCCGGTAGACCTCGGCACCCTTGAGCAACATCCGGCCCCAGTCGGGGGTGGGTTCGACCATGCCCACGCCCAGGTAGGACAGCGCCGCCTCGGTGGTCACGTACGCGGGCACCGCCATCGAGGCGCTGACCAGGATCGGGGTGACCAGGTTGGGCAGCAGCTCGCGCAGCACCACGCGCATCGGCGAGGCGCCGAGCACCCGGGCCGCCTCCACGTATTCGCGGGTGCGCAGCGAGAGCACCTGGCCGCGCAGCAGGCGGGCCACGCTCGCCCAACCGAACGCGGAGAGCACGGCGACGATGATCGTGCCCCGCAGCAGGGGCGACATCTGTTCGCCCGGGTTGGTCAGCAGCGAGGTGACCACCGGGGTGAAGGCGATGAAGAAGAGCGTCGCCGGGAAGCTCAACATCACGTCGATCAACCGACCGACCAGGAAATCGGTACGCCCGCCGAGGTAGCCGGCGGTCACTCCGATCACCACGCCGAGCACGGTGACGATCGCGACCACCGCGAGCGAGATCAGCAACGAAGTGCGGATGCCGTACAGGAGTTGGGTGAGTACGTCGCGGCCCAGGCCCGGTTCCAGGCCGAGCCAGTAGTCGCCGGACATGCCGCCGTTGGGCGCGATGGGGAAGCCGAACTCGTTGAGCAGGCCGTGTTGGTTCTGGCCGTAGGTGGTGTAGGGGTCCTTTCCGTACAGGTTGGCGAACAGCGGGGCGCCGAGGCCGGCGACGAAGAAGAGCGCGACGACGCAGCCGGCGGCGATGCCGACCCGGTCGCGGCGGAAGCGACGCCAGGCGAGTTGCGCGGGACGGAGTCCGGCAGGGGCGGGACCGACGGCGGGAGGGTCCGCGAGATCGGTCGGATCTGGGTTGGGCGCGAGGGTGGTCATGACGGCGGGCCTCTCGGGAGGCGGCGGAATCTGGTTGCTGAAGTGGCCGAGTGGTGGTGGGGACTCTGGTCAACGCACGCCTACGGGTCAAGACATAGCAGTGTCACATTTGAGGTGCGACATTGTATTTACTTTTCCTTTACCATCCACCTGCGGTTTTGCCGCGCGATCCACCTCTCGCCGTGATCGAATCGAGGCTGGTGGAACGTTAGAGAAATGTGACATGGTACTGAGGTGAACGAAGTGGAACCGCGGATCCGGTGCTTCCCGGAGCCGGCGACGCCGCCCGAGTTGCGCGTCCAGGTGGTCGAACTCCAGGACCAGGCATGGCCGTTGCCCGAGCCTGCCGAGGGTGTGGCGGCGATCGGGCCGAGCCATGACCCGGCGCTGCGGCCGTTGTCGATGCTGCTCGTGGACGACGACGGCGTGGTGGTGGCCGCGCTGGACATCCTGGCCAAGGAACTCGCGCACACCGGTGGGCACTTCGCCGTCGGTGGGCTGAGCACCGTGGTGACCCGGCCGGCGGCGCGGGGGCAGGGGCACGGTCGGCGCCTGGTGGCCGCGGCCCGGGAGGAGATGCTCGCCGGCGGCTTCGACTTGGGGTTGTTCACGTGTGACCGCCCGCTCCGGGCGTTCTACGAGCAGGCGGGCTGGGAGGTGCTCCCCGGTGCGGTGTTGATCGGCGGCACGCGGGCCGCGCCCTTCCGCAGCGATCGACCCGGCTTCGACAAGGTCACCATGGCGAGCTTCTTCTCGGCCGATGCCATCCGGGCCCGGGCATCGTTCGAGCACTGCGACATCGAGCTGTATCCCGGGGAGATCGACAAGCTCTGGTGACCCGGGTCGGCTATGCCCCGGGTGTCGCCCTGGGGGCGCCGGTGCTGGTGCGGATCACCAGGGCCGGATGCAGCAGGTGGCGGGCCGCCCGGGTGCGTTCGCCGCGCAGGCGTTGGAGGAGGGTTTCCGTGGCCAGTCGGCCCATCTCCTCCCGGGGCTGGTTGATCGTGGTCAGGCCGATGTGCCGCAGGCCCGCCAAGTGGGTGTTGTCGTAGCCGACCACCGAGACGTCCCGGGGCACCCGTACGCCGGATTCGGACAGTTCGCCGATGATGCCGACCGCGTTGACGTCGTTGGCCGCGACGATGGCCGTCGGGAGGGTGCCGCCGGCGAGCAGGGCGCGGGCGGCCTCGGCGCCGCCGGTGTCGGTGTACTCGCTCGGCACCACGCGCAGGTATCGCTGCAACGCGAGCCGGTGCATGGCCTGTTCGTAGCCGCGGCGACGGACCGCCGCCTGGGAGCCGTGGCCCCCGTCCACGTGCACGATGTCGCGATGGCCGAGCGCGGCCAGGTGCTCCACGGCCAGCGCCGATCCGGTGGCGCCGTCGTCGTTGACGGTGTCCACGTGCGCGGCGCGCACGCCCCTGGCCACCAGGACGGTGGGCACCTGCTCGGCGGCCTCCTCGATCGCGGCGGTCGCCACCACCGGGCCGAGCAGCACCAGGCCGGCCGGGCGGAACTGGAGAAGCCGTTCCAGGCTGCGCCGTTCGTGCGCCGGGCGGCGTCCGCCGGTGCCCAGGACGATGTCCATGCCGTGGTCCCGCGCGGCGGCCTCGACGCCGTCGACGACCTCGGCGAAGTAGGGGTTGTGCAGATCCGAGATCAGCACGCCCAGTGTGCTGCTGCTGCCGGTGGCCAGCGTGCGGGCGTTGAGGTTGGGCCGGTAGCCCAGCTCGCGGGCGGCGGCCAGGACGGCCTGCCGGCGGCCCGCGCTGACCTTGGGCGAGTCGCGCATGACCAGCGACACGAGGGAACGGGAGACCCCGGCGCGGGCGGCGACGTCCTCGAGGGTGGGACCGGACACTGATGCTCACCTTTCTCCGACGCGAACCACGTGAGCCACGCGCACGACACGAACCACGTGCACGACACGCACGGCGCGAACGACACGCGCGCCTCGGCGAGATCGCGACCCGCACCACCGCGACCCACCCCACCCGGCGCCGCGCCCCCGGCCCGGTCGGCCCCGGCGACCCGGTGGCAGCACGATGGCACGATCGTGCGACGAAGGCTACACCGATGGAGCGCTCCAACCGAATGGAGCGCTCCAAGTGGATCGGCGGAATCGGTCGGACGGCGCCGACGAATGGCTGCAATGCGCGTCGATCATGGTGTGTCGGCGGGATACCGGGCACGTTGCGAGTGACCCTTGACACGCTCGGACGGCGAGGATCAGTCTTGGGGCGTTCCCGAATTGGAGCGCTCCAAAGGGTGCGGCGCGCCGACGGGACGTTTCCTGGAGCATTCCCGGTTGTCCGGTTCCACCCGTCCACTGGAGAAATGAGTCTCATGCGTATCGGAGTCGCAGGCGTGGGGCGGATCGGCGCGATGCACGCGCGCAACCTCACCGCCCTGGAGACGGTCGACGAGCTCGTCCTGTTCGATCCGCAACCGGAACGCGCGGTGGCCCTGGCACGCGAACTGGGCGCCGCGGCGGTCGCCGACCCCGACACCCTGCTCGCCGGCGTCGACGGCGTGGTGCTGGCCACGCCCACCGACACCCACCCGGAGTGGGTGCGGCGGACCGTGGCCGCCGGCGTGCCGACCCTGTGCGAGAAGCCGATCGCGTCGGACCTCGCCGAGCTGATCGTGCTGATCGCGGACGTCGAGGCAAGCGGGGTGCCCGTACTGGTCGGCTTCCAGCGCCGATTCGACCCGGCGGTGATCGAGCTGAAGCGGCGCCTGGACGCGGGCGAGTCGGGTACGCCCTACCTGGTCCGGGCGATCGGGCAGGACGCCGCGCCGCCCGATCTCGGCTATCTGCCCGCGTCCGGCGGGATCTTCCGCGACCTGCTCATCCACGATCTGGACGCGGTGCCATGGTTGCTCGGCGAGCCGGTGGTCGAGGTGTTCGCCGGTGGGTCGGTGCTGGTCGACCGGGCGTTCGCGGACGCCGACGATGTGGACAACGCGGTGGTGGTGTTGCGCTTCGCCGGCGGCGCGCACGCGGTGCTCACCGGCGGGCGGCACAACCCGGCCGGCTACGACCACCGGATCGAAGTGCTCGGCTCGGCACAGTCGTTGGTGGTGGGCCTGGATCCGCGGACGCCGCTGACCTCGCTTGAGCCGGGCGGTCCGCAGGCCCGGCCCGACGCCTACCCGGGCTTCCCGGAGCGGTTCGCCCGCGCGTACCGCAACGAGATGCGGGTGTTCGTCGAGGTGGTCGCCGGGCGGCAGGCCAATCCGTCGCCGGTGCGCGACTCGCTGGGCAGCCTGGTCCTCGCCGAGGCCTGCGAGCGGTCCCGGCGTGCGGGCCGGCCGGTCGACCCGGCGAGCGTCCCGGCCGACGTGGGCATCGGTCCGGCGGCGGCCGTCGAGGTGGCCCGATGACCGTGTCGGCCCCGCCGGAGCTGCGCCTCGCCGGGGCGCCGATCTCGTGGGGGGTATGCGAAGTGCCCGGCTGGGGGCCGACCCTGCCGGTGGACACCGTGCTCGGCGAGATGGCCGGTCTCGGGCTGACCGCCACCGAACTGGGCCCGCCCGGCTACCTGCCCGCCGACCCCTCGGCGCTCGACGGCGTGCTGCGTGGCCACGGGCTGTCCCTGGTCGGCTCGTTCGCCGCACTCGTGCTGCACGACCCGGACCGCGCGGCGCAGGCGCGCGCGACGGCGAAGCGGACCGCCGAGCTGATCGCCGCGGCCGGCGGCGAGGTGTTGGTCCTGGCCGCGGCCACCGGGCTCGACGGCTACGACGTCCGCCCCCGGTTGTCCGCCGCACAGTGGCGGCGGCTGATCGACACCGCCGACGAAGTGGCCGGGATCGCACAGGAGTTCGGGTTGCGCGCCACGCTGCATCCGCATGTGGGGACCCATGTGGAGAGTGCCGCCGAGGTCGAACGTTTCCTCCGGGACAGCACGCTGCCGCTGTGCCTGGACACCGGGCACCTGCTGATCGGCGGGAGCGATCCGCTCGACCTGGTGCGCCGGCTGCCTGAGCGGATCGGACACGTGCACCTCAAGGACGTACACGCGGACACCGCGGCGCTGGTCCGGGCCGGTGTGCTGAGCTACGCCGAGGCGGTCGGCCGGGGCCTGTATCGGCCGCTCGGCGCGGGGGACGTGCCGATCGCGGAGATCGTCGCGACCTTGCGGGCGGCCGGCTACCGGCAGTGGTTCGTGCTCGAGCAGGACACCAGGCTGAGCGACGATCCGGCCGACGCGGAGCTGCCGCGCCGGGACACCGCACGCGGTCTGGCCCATCTGTGCGGCAACCGAGGCGCCGGGTCGGCGTGATGCCGCCGGCCGAATTCGCCGTTGGCGGGCGTCGGGGCGGGTACGACATCCCTGACCGCCATCCGGCGACGCCGCCGACCGTACCGTCCGGACCGACCGCCGCCGCCACCGAGCCGACCGCGCCGCCGCCCCCACCGTCCAGAGCCTCCCCGCCGTCCCGATCGTGCTGACGAGGAGTATTCGATGCCCAGACGTTCCCTCGGACTCGCCGCCGCCCTCGGCGTGTCCGCGCTCGTGCTCGCCGCCTGCAGCAGTCCCACCGGTATCGACCCGGACGCCGAGAAAACCGCCGCCGGCGGCGCGCCGAGCGCGGCGGCGAAGGGGAACAACACGGTGGCCGTGATCACCCACGGCTCGGCCGGTGACGCATTCTGGAGCGTCGTCCAGAACGGCGCGCAGGACGCGGGCCGCAAACTCGGCGTGGACGTCCAGTACCAGGGCAACGGTGATCCGGCGGCCCAGGCCCGGTTGATCGACAACGCGGTCACCCAGGGCGTGGGCGGCATCGTGGTCTCGATGGCCAACCCCGACGCGCTCGCCAACTCGATCAAGGCGGCCACCGCCAAGGGCATTCCGGTGATCACCATCAACTCCGGGCAGGCCAGGTCCGCCGAGTTCGGCGCGATCGCGCACGTCGGCCAGGACGAGTCGATCGCCGGCGAGGCGGCCGGCGCCAGACTCCGACAGGCGGGCCGGACCAAGCTGCTGTGCGTGATCCACGAGGCGGGCAACATCGGCCTGAACCAGCGCTGCGACGGCGCCAAGGCCGGGTTCGCCGGGCCGGCCCGGACCCTTCAGGTGGACATCGCGAACCCCACCGACACCCAGGCGCGCATTCGCGGCGCGCTGCAGTCCGACTCCTCGATCGACGCGGTACTCGCGCTCAACCCGCAGGTGGCCGCCGTCGCGGTCGGCGCGGTCGGGGACGCGGGCAGCAAGGCGCAGATCGCCACGTTCGACCTCAACCCGGACGTGGTGGCCGGGATCAAGGCGGGCACCATCGGCTTCGCGGTGGACCAGCAGCAATACCTCCAGGGCTACCTCCCGGTGACGATGATCAAGCTCTACCGGGACAACGCCAACACGGTCGGCGGCGGCAGACCCGTACTGACCGGTCCCGGCTTCGTGGACCGGAACAACGTCGACGTGGTGGCCGGATACGCGCGGCGGGGGACCCGATGACCACGACCCCGGCGCCGCCCACCACGCCCGCCTCGCCCGCCGCCGACGAACGGGTGACGCCCGCACGGTTGTTCCACCGGCTGTTGGTCCGACCCGAACTGGGCTCGCTGATCGGCGCGCTGCTGGTGTTGGGCTTCTTCTCGTTCGTCGCCGACGGGTTCTTCACCGCCGCCGGCGCGGCGACCTGGCTGGACGACTCGGCCACCCTGGGCATCATGGCGGTGGCCGTCGCGCTGTTGATGATCGGCGGCGAATTCGACCTGTCCGCCGGGGTGATGACCGCCTCGACCGCGCTCATCACCGCGATGTTGTCGACCCGGGCCGGCTGGTCGGTCTGGCCGGCGCTGACCGTGTCCCTGCTGTTCGCGCTGGCCGTGGGCGCGCTCAACGGCTGGCTCGTGGTGCGGACCGGACTGCCCAGCTTCATCATCACGCTCGGCACCTTCCTGGCCCTGCAGGGCCTCAACCTCGGCGTCACCCGGCAGGTCACGGACAGCGTCCAGGTCAGCGGGATGCGGGCCACCGAGGACTACGCGGCGGCGGCCCGGTACTTCGCCTCGACGCTGCACGTGGCCGGTACCGAGATCCAGATCTCGGTGTCCTGGTGGCTGATCCTGGCCGCGCTCGGTACGTGGGTGCTCGCCCGGACCCGGTTCGGCAACTGGATCTACGCCGTCGGCGGCGCGCCGGTGAGCGCGCGCAACGTCGGGGTCCCGGTGGACCGCACCAAGATCATGCTGTTCATGACCACCGCGGGCGCCGCCTGGCTGGTGGGCTCGATCAACATCCTGCGCTACACCTCGGTCCAGGCCAATCAGGGCATCGGCCTGGAATTCCAGTACATCATCGCCGCGGTGATCGGCGGCTGCCTGCTCACCGGCGGCTACGGCTCGGCGATCGGCGCCGCGGTGGGCGCGCTGATCTTCGGGATGGCCCGCCAGGGCATCGTCTACGCCAAGTGGAACAGCGACTGGTTCCAGCTCTTCCTCGGCGTGCTGTTGCTCGCCGCCGTACTGGTCAACAACTCCTTCCGGCGCCGCGCGGAGAGGTCTCGCCGATGACGAATCCGACCACCTCCCCGAGTGCCGGGGAGCCGGCCGGCGCCACCCGCGCCGGAGCCGAACACCTGCTCGAACTGCGCGCCGTGGGCAAGCGGTTCGGCAATGTGATCGCGCTCGACGAGATCTCCACGACGGTGGACGCGGGCGAGGTGACCTGCGTCCTGGGCGACAACGGCGCGGGCAAGTCGACGCTGATCAAGATCCTCGCCGGGGTGCACGAGAACGACAGCGGCGACTACCTCGTGGCGGGGGTGCCGGTGCGGTTCGGCTCGCCGCGCCAGGCACTGGACCACGGGATCGCCACGGTCTACCAGGACCTGGCCGTGGTGCCGCTGATGAGCGTCTGGCGCAACTTCTTCCTCGGCTCCGAACCGGCCAAGGGCCGCGGTCCGTTCGCCCGCATCGACATCGCGCAGGCCAAGAGCACCGCCCGGCGCGCGCTCCTGGACATGGGCATCGATCTGCGCGACGTCGAGCAACCGGTGGGCACCCTGTCCGGCGGCGAGCGGCAGTGCGTGGCGATCGCGCGGGCGGTGCACTTCGGCGCCAAGGTATTGATCCTGGACGAGCCGACCGCCGCGCTCGGGGTCAAGCAGGCCGGCGTGGTGCTGCGCTATATCGCCCGGGCCCGCGATCGTGGCCTGGGCGTCGTGTTCATCACGCACAACCCGCACCACGCCTACCCGGTGGGCGACCGATTCCTGCTGCTCAACCGAGGCCGCGGCCAGGGCAGCTTCGCCAAGGCCGAGATCAGCCTGGCCGAACTCACCCGGCAGATGGCGGGCGGTGCCGAACTCGAAGCATTGGCCCACGAGTTGGCTACGGAGGCCAAGGCATGAGCGGGGTCGAACCCGAACTGCTCACCGTTGGGCGGGTCGGCGTGGACCTCTACCCGCAGCAGAGCGGCGTCCCGCTCGACCGAGTGGAAACCTTCGCCCGATCGCTGGGCGGTACGGCCACCAACGTCGCGGTGGCCGCCGCCCGGCTCGGCCGGCGAACGGCCGTGCTGACCAAGGTCGGCGCCGACCCGTTCGGCACGTTCGTACGCACCGCGCTGACCGGCTTCGGGGTGGATCCCACCCGGGTGTCCACGCACGAACGGTTGCTCACCCCCGTGGTGTTCTGCGCGCTCGACCCGGCGGAGGACCCCCCGCTGCTGTTCTACCGGCTGCCCACCGCACCCGACCTCACGCTCACCGACGAGGACGTGCCCTGGGACCTGGTCCGCCGGGTGCCGGTGTTGTGGGTGACCGGGACCGGGGTGAGCGTGGAGCCCTCGCGCGGCACACATCTGCGGATGCTCGCCGCGCGCGGGCGGCGCGCGCACACCGTGCTCGACCTCGACTACCGGCCGATGTTCTGGCCCGACCCGGCCACCGCCGCCCGGCACATCGGCGCGCTGGTGGACGAGGCCACCGTGGTGGTGGGCAACCGCGCCGAGGTGGCGATAGCGGTCGGCACCACCGATCCGGACCTGGCCGCGGACCGCCTGCTCGCCCGGGGCGTGCACCTGGTCCTGGTCAAGCAGGGCGCCGCCGGTGTCCTGGTGGCCGGCCCCGGGGGCCGCGCCACCGTCGCGCCGCGCCGGGTCGAGACGGTGTGCGGGCTCGGCGCGGGGGACGCGTTCGGCGGCGCCCTGGTGCACGGCCTGCTGGCCGGCTGGGACCCGGTGCGGATCGCCGAATACGCCAACGCCGCCGGGGCGCTGGTGGCCGGGCGGCTCGCCTGCGCCGACGCGATGCCCACCGGCCGGGAGATCGAGGACCTGATGAACGACCCGATGTCGGAGACCCGAACGTGATCAGCGACCGCGACTGGACCACCCTGCTGGCGACTCGGGCACACCGACCCGACGCCGTCTCCGCCGGCTACGCCGCGCGTCGGCGCCGACCACACCTGCTCTCCGCGCACGGCACGCTGTTCCTGGTCGCCGCCGACCATCCCGGGCGCGGCTCGCTCGGGGTCGGGACGGACGCGCTGGCCATGGCGGATCGGCGCGACCTGCTCGGCCGGTTGGTCGCCGCGCTCGAACACCCGGACGTGGACGGGGTGTTGGGCACCCCCGATGTGATCGAGGAACTGCTGCTCCTGGGCGCCTTGGACGACAAGATCGTGATCGGCTCGATGAATCGGGGCGGCCTGGCCGGCGCGGCCTGGGAGATCGACGACCGGTTCACCGGCTACGACGCGGACGCGATCCGCCGGCATCGACTCGACGGCGGCAAGATGTTGTTGCGGATCGTGGACGCCGACGCGGGCACGATACCCACCCTGCAGGGCTGCGCCCGGGCGGTGGGGGAGCTCGCGGAGCACGGCATCGCGGCGATGATCGAGCCGCTGCCGTATCGGCGGGACGCGGCCGGGCGGCTGGTGCTTGATCGGTCGACCGAGGCGAACGTGCGGGCGGTGACGGTCGCTTCGGCGCTGGGTACGACCTCGGCCTACACCTGGCTCAAGTTGCCCGCGACCGACGAGCCGGAGTTGGTGATCGGGGCCACCACGCTGCCCACCGTGGTGCTCGGCGGTGTGCCGTCGGCCGACCCGGGCGCCGATCTGTCCTCGTGGGGACGCGCGTTGGCGCAACCGGCGGTGCGCGGCCTGGTGGTGGGACGCGCACTGCTCTATCCGGCCGACGGGGACGTGCGCGGCGCGGTGCACGCCGCCGCGCGGGTACTGCGGGCGGCATACCCGAGGGCGACGGAGGCGAACACGTGAGCGAGCAACGGCTGTTCCATCCCTGGGGCGCGGATCCCGGGGCCGAGGATCCGGTGTCGATCACCCCGGAGCTGGCAGGCTGGCGGTACAGCGGACTGCGCGTCGTGCACCTGGCACCGGGCGGGCGGCGGGTGTCGGCCACCGGGGACGACGAGGTGGCGGTGATCCCGCTGGCCGGCTCGGTGACCGTGGAGACCGAGGGGCGGCGATTCGAACTGGCGGGCCGCGACTCGGTGTTCACCGCCGTCACCGACTTCGCCTACGTACCGCGCGACGCGGAGTTGCGGCTGTCGACGAGGCATGGCTGCCAGCTGGCGCTGGCCTCGGCGCGGGCGGGCCGGCGGTTGGACCCGGCGTACGGGCCGGCGGCCGGGGTGCCGGTCGAGGTGCGTGGCGCGGGACGGGCGACCCGGCAGGCGAACAACCTGCTGACCCCGGACGTGTTCCCGGCGGACAAGCTGGTGGTCTGCGAAATCCTCACCCCGGACGGCAATTGGTCGTCGTACCCGCCGCACAAGCACGATCGGGCGAGCGCGCACGAGGTGGTCAACGAGGAGATCTACTTCTTCCGGGTGGCCGGGCGGGACGGGCGCACCCCCGACCGGGAGGGGTTCGCACTGCATCGCACCTACACCGCCGACGGCTCGATCGACGCGACGGTGACGGTTCGGGACGGCGACGTGTTCCTGGTGCCGCGCGGCTACCACGGGCCGTGCGTGGCGGCGCCCGGACACCACCTCTACTACCTCAACGTGATGGCCGGTCCGGCCGCGGAACGCGCCATGCTTGCGTGCGACGATCCCGCGCACCACTGGGTCCGGGAGAGCTGGCTCGGGCAGGACCCGGACCCCAGATGCCCGCTGACCCCCCGGCCGGTCCCGAGCGGAGGAACCCGATGAGCACCACGCGTACCGTGCGGCTGACCACGGCCCAGGCCCTGGTCCGCTGGCTGGTGGCCCAGGAGACGGAACTTGTGGACGGCCGCCGGGCCCGGCTGTTCCCCGGGGTGTTCGCCATCTTCGGCCACGGCAACGTGCTCGGCCTGGGCGACGCGCTGCACGAGGTGCGCGCACGACTGCCGGTGTGGCGCGGCCAGAACGAACAGGGCATGGCGCTCGCCGCGGTCGCCTACGCGCGGGCCACCGAGCGGCGCCAGGTGATGGTGGCGACGTCGTCGATCGGACCCGGCGCGCTGAACATGGTCACCGCGGCGGGGGTGGCGCATGCCAATCGGCTGCCACTGCTCCTGGTGGTCGGGGACACGTTCGCGAGTCGGGCGCCCGATCCGGTGTTGCAGCAGGTCGAGCACTTCCACGAGCCGGGTACCACGGCCAACGACGCGTTTCGCGCGGTCAGCCGCCACTGGGACCGGATCACCCGGCCCGAGCAGCTGATCGGGACCCTGCCCCAGGTGGCCCGGGTGCTCACCGATCCGGCCGAGTGCGGGCCGGTCACGCTGGCGTTGCCGCAGGACGTGCAGGGCGAGGCGTACGACTTCCCGGTGGCGATGTTCGCGCCGCGCCTGCATCGGGCCCGGCGACCTCGGCCCGATCTGGGCGAACTGGCCGATGCGGCGGAGTTGTTGCGTGGGTCGCGGCGGCCGTTGTTGGTGGTCGGCGGTGGGGTGCGATATTCGGTGGCGGCGGCCGAGGTGTTGCGGTTGGCCGAGGCGCACGGTGTCCCGTTCGCCGAGACGGTCGCCGGACGTACCCTGCTGCCGCACGAACATCCGCTGCACGCCGGGCCGTTGGGCATCACCGGGTCGGCGTCGGCGAACACGCTGGCCGGTGCCGCCGATCTGATCCTGGCCGTGGGTACGCGCCTGCAGGACTTCGGTACCGCGTCATGGACGGTGTTCGCCCCCGACGCGCGGTTGTTGTCGATCAACGCGGCCCGGTTCGACGCGGTCAAGCGGCGCGCGCTGCCGGTGACCGGCGACGCGCGCGAGGCGCTGCGCGAACTCGCCCCGCTGCTGGGCGATTGGCGGGCGGACCCGGCCTGGTCGGCGCGGGCCGAGATCGAGCGCCGGGCCTGGGACGCCGTGGTCGACGGGCTGCGCGCGGCGCCCGGCGACCTGACCTACGCGCAGGTGGTCGGGGTGGTCAACCGGCTCTCCGGGGCCGACGACTACGTGCTGGGCGCGGCCGGCGGGCTGCCCGGCGAACTGGTCGGCGGGTGGCGGGCGTCGGGGGCGGTGGGCGCGTCGACGATGGACGTCGAGTACGGATTCTCCTGCATGGGCTACGAGATCGCGGGCGCGTGGGGCGCGGCGATGGCCCGGCCGACGGGGGTGGTCACCACACTGCTCGGCGACGGCTCCTACCTGATGCTCAACTCCGAGCTGTACTCGGCCGTGCTGGCCGGGCACCGGTTCGTCGCGGTGGTCTGCGACAACGGGGGCTACGCGGTGATCGCGCGGCTCCAGGAGGGCCAGGGGGCGGCACCCTTCAACAACATGATCGCGGACTGCCGGGGACCGGGCGGGGTCGCGGATCGGCGGGTCGACTTCGCGGCACATGCCGCTGCGCTCGGCGCGGAGGTGTTCACCGCCGAGACGGTCGAGGAGTTGGCGAAGGCGTACACGACGGCCCGGACCTGCCGTGGCCCGGCCGTGGTGGTGGTCCACACGCGCCCCGACCGCTGGACCGACGCGGGCGCGTGGTGGGAGGTGGGCGTGCCGGAGGTGTCGGCGCGCCCCGAGGTGCGGGAGGCCCGCCGCCGGCTGGACGTCGTGCGGGCGGAGCGGTCGGGCCGGGCGTGAGCGGAGGGCCGGGGGCGTGGCCGGCGTGTGGGTGGCGGTGGGGTTGGCCGTTGTTGCGGTGGGTGGTCGGGCGTGGTTGGGGGTGGTGCCGGAGCGATCGGCCCGGCCCGAGGTGACGGCGGCCCGCCGGTGGCTGGACGTCGTGCGGGCGGAGCGGGCGGGCCGGGGGTGTGGCCGGCGTGTGGGTGGCGGTGGGGTCGGCCGTGGCTGGGGTGGGTGGTCGGGTGTGGTTGGGGTGGTGCCGGAGCGATCGGCCCGGCCCGAGGTGACGGCGGCCCGCCGGTGGCTGGACGTCGTGCGGGCGGAGCGGGCGGGCCGGGGGTGAGTGGGCGGGGCTGCGGGCGGACGGGCACGTCGGTGGTGGGCTTGGCGGCGGCCTCGGCGAGCGGGTCGTGAGTGCTTTGGGGCGCCGAGGGCGTGGCTGGGTCGGGTCGGGTGGTGCGGCGTCGGCGCGGGCCGGTTCGGGTTCGAAGCCGGTTGGCGGTGGCCGGGTGGAGTGGGTGGGGTGGGGCCGAGTCGGCGGGGTTGTGGGCCGGCGATCGGGCCGTCCGGGAGTGCTCCGGGGTGCCGCAGGCGTGGGTGGCGGGTCCGGTGGGCTCGGGGATCGGGCCGGACGCGGTGGGGACCGAGGCCGCCGGGCGCGGCGTGTGCGGAGCGGTGAGCCGACGGGCGGCAGGCTCGGGCCGCGGGTTGCGCGTGGTCGACGGGCGTGGCGTCGGTCGGGCGCGGTCGAGGCGGCGGCCTTGCGGTTCGGGGGCCTGACGTTGGCGGCCCTCGGGGTCAGGCCGCCAAGGGCCGCGTCGGCAGGCCCGCGTCCGCCCTCGCGCCGGCGAAGGAGCGGAGCAGGTGCTCGTGGATGGCGCCGTTGGAAGCGATCAGCTCGCCGTCGCCGGGCTTCCAGTCCTCGCCCTCGAACGTGGTGGCCCGCCCGCCCGCCTCGCGGACCAGGATCGCGCCGGGCGCCCAGTCCCACGGGCCGCACCGCTGCTCCCAGTAGGCGTCCAGCCGACTCGCCGCCACCCAGGACAGATCGATACCGGCGCAGCCCAACCGCCGCACGTCGCGGGTGCCGTTGACCACCGAAAGGAACTCGGCCAGGTTGTTGTCCGGATCGGTGGCCCGGGACGGCGGAAAGCCGGTGGCGAGCACGCTGCGCCCGAGCGTACGCGTATCCGACACGCGCAACCGCTTGCGGCCCTCGTACGCGCCGCGCCCGGCCTCCGCCCAGTAGGTGCGCCGCCGGGTCGCGTCCGCGACCACGCCGAGCGCGAGCTGTTCGCCGTCCCAGAACGCGATCGCACAGGCGTAGTGCGGGAGTCCGTGCGCGAAGTTGGTGGTGCCGTCGAGCGGATCCACGAACCAGGTGGGCCGCCGCAGGTCCAACTCGGCCAGCCCGCCACCTTCTTCGCCGACCACCGCGTCCTGCGGGTAGTGGTTGCTCAGCCAGGCCCGGACCAGTTTCTCCACCCGCAGGTCGGTCGCGGTGACCAGGTCCGCGGCGGAGGACTTGAGCCGGATCCGCCGCGGCCGGCCGGCCCGGCGAATCGTCTGGGCGGCCTCACGGGCGATGCGCAGTGCCGCGAGCGTACGGGGGAGGGGGAAGACCACGGTGTCGCTCCTCGCCTACGGCGATCGTGAAGTCGTCCCCACCTCGGATCGCCGTCATGCATGGGATTGGCCCCTGCATTATGTCGAGGCCCGCCGTCGTCCACCACCAAGTTGGGCCGCGTCGCCGGATCGGGTCGGTGACCCGCCGCCGGCGCGGCCCTTCGGCGCGGCCCGTCGGTGCGACCGGTCAGCCCGTCGTGGGCTGGTAGTTGCGGAAGTTCACCCACAGCCGCGACGGCGCCACATCCAGCGTGTGCATCACCGCGCCGTCGGGCGTCGGCAGGAACGCCAGGCCCTCCGCCTCGGTGCCGGACGGCAGGTTGCGGTCGAGCACATCGGTGAGCGTGCCGGTGTCCGGGTCGATCCGGTAGATCGACTTCACGTCGTTGTCGGCCGCCGCGTACAGCTTGCCCTGGTAGATCTTGGCGCCCTGGATCCGACTGACCGTGCTGCTCAGCGGCACCCGCTTGACGAACGAGAGGTCGGCCAGGCTGAACACGTTGAGCGCGGTGGTGTTGTTCCACTCGGCGGTGTAGACGTAGCCGCGCGCCGGGTCGACGGCCACCCACGGCACGCCCTGGGTGTGCAGATTCTGCGGAAGCGCGTACGCGGTGCCGGTGAACTCCAGCGTCTTGGCATCGAACAGCGCGATGAACGGGTGCTGGTAGGCACTGCCGTCCTCGATCGGGGCGTAGATCTTCCCGTTGTAGTAGTCGATGTCACCGATGTGGTTGCCACCGAGATCGGCGATCTGCTTCGGGATCGCGAACGGCCGGTCGACGATCTTCGACCCGTCGAGCGTGGTCCGCTGGAGCCCGTTCTGCCAGGAGAAGAACCAGTTCTGCCCATCGGTGGCAACGCCCTGGGACCGCTGGAGCGCGTCCAGGAACAGAAAGGTCTTACTCGACGTCTGTTTCCACTCGGTGGCCGCCAACGCGGGCGACGCGGTCAGGGCAACGGCAAGCACGGCACCGCACAACACACTCGTCGCGGCGCTCAAACCTCGGCGTACGGAACGTCGACGCATCAACACGAACCCTTCGACCAGGCCGCGCCCGGATGGCCAAGCACCGCCAGGGCAACGGCAGTTGCAACACGATCCCAACACGGACCCGACCAGCACACCCCCTATCACCCACCCCTGCCAAGCCTTCCCCGATGAACTATCTGCGACCTACACCCATCCCACCCGCCACACCCACGAATCACCCCACCGCCGGCCCGGTGCAATACGCAGGTCGTGGAGGTTCGGTTACCCGATGTAGGGGGGTCGGGGCTCGGGGTGGTTGTTGGGGGTGGGTGGGTTGGTTGGGGGGATCTTGGGTCATATTTCGGGGGTAGTACCCGCACGGCCGCAAGGTACGAGAGCTCGGTGGCGGTTTCGCGGGTCGGGGGTCGTTGCGGTGCCTTCGGTGTCGCGGCGGCGCGGGTGTGCCATCGGAGCGTGTGACGTTCGAGGAGCGCCGTCATGGCACGTCCGGTTGGTATCGACCTCGGTACGACGAATTCGGTGGTCGCGGTTCTCGAAGCCGGTGAACCCACCGTCATCACGAACGCGGAAGGGGCGCGGACGACACCGTCGGTGGTCGCGTTCGCGAAGAACGGCGAGGTGCTCGTCGGTGAAGTGGCCAAACGCCAGGCGGTGACCAACGTCGAGCGCACCGCGCGGTCGGTGAAGCGACACATGGGTGACAACTCGTGGCATTTCCCCGAGACGGGCGACATCGACGGCAAGCGCTACACCGCGCAGGAGATCTCGGCGCGGGTGCTGCAAAAGCTCAAGCGCGACGCCGAGGCGTATTTGGGGGAGAAGGTCACCGACGCCGTGGTCACGGTGCCGGCGTATTTCGACGACGCGCAGCGGCAGGCGACCAAGGAGGCCGGCGAGATCGCCGGGCTGCATGTGCTGCGGATCGTCAACGAGCCGACGGCGGCGGCGCTGGCGTACGGCCTGGACAAGGTGCGCGACCAGACGATCCTGGTGTTCGACCTGGGCGGCGGTACGTTCGACGTGTCGCTCCTGGAGATCGGCGAGGGCGTCGTGGAGGTCAAGGCGACGCACGGCGATACCCACCTGGGCGGCGACGACTGGGACCAGCGGGTGGTGGACCACCTGGTCAAGCAGTTCCGAAACGCGCACGGGATCGATCTGTCCAAGGACAAGATGGCCCTCCAGCGGCTGCGCGAGGCGGCGGAGAAGGCCAAGGTCGAATTGTCGAGCGCGACGGAGACCTCGATCAATCTGCCCTACATCACCGCGTCGGCCGAGGGCCCGCTGCACCTGGACGAGAAGCTCACGCGTGCGCAGTTCCAGGAGCTGACCCGGGATCTGCTCGAGCGCTGCCGCGGACCGTTCGAGGCGGCGATCAAGGATGCCGGGATCTCGTTGTCGGAAGTGGACCAGGTGGTCCTGGTCGGCGGCTCGACCCGGATGCCCGCGGTCGCCGAGTTGGTCCGGGAGTTGACCGGCGGCAAGGAGCCGAACAAGGGCGTCAACCCGGACGAGGTCGTCGCGGTCGGCGCGGCGCTGCAGGCGGGTGTGCTGAAGGGTGAGGTCAAGGACGTTCTGCTGTTGGATGTGACGCCGCTCTCGCTGGGGATCGAGACCAAGGGCGGCATCATGACGAAGTTGATCGAGCGCAACACCACCATTCCGACGAAGCGTTCGGAGATCTTCACCACCGCGGACGACAATCAGCCGTCGGTGCAGATCCAGGTGTTCCAGGGTGAGCGGGAGATCGCCGCGTACAACAAGCGGCTCGGCATGTTCGAGCTGACCGGGCTGCCGCCGGCCCCGCGCGGGCTGCCGCAGATCGAGGTGACGTTCGACATCGACGCGAACGGCATCGTGCACGTGTCCGCGAAGGACCTGGGCACGGGCAAGGAGCAGTCGATGACCATCACCGGCGGCTCGGGCCTGCCGAAGGACGACATCGACCGGATGATGCGCGAGGCGGAGGCGCACGCGGAGGAGGACCACCAGCGTCGCGAGGCCGCGGAGACCCGCAACCAGGCCGAGCAACTGGTGTACAGCACCGAGAAGTTCATCAAGGACGAGGGCGACAAGGTACCGCCGGAGGTACGCACCGAGGTGGAGACGTCGGTGGCCGAGCTGAAGACGGCGCTGGCGGGTGAGGACCTGGGCGCGATCCGCGACGCGGCGGAGCGGGTGAGTACGACCAGCCAGAAGCTGGGCGCGGCGATGTACGCGAACGCGCAGCCGGGCGCGGCGGGTGCGGCCGGCGCCGGAGCGGGTGGCGCCGCCGCCGGGGGCGCGGCAGGCGCGGGTGCCGCCGCCGAGGACGACATCGTCGACGCCGAGATCGTCGACGAGGACAAGCGCGGAGGTGGGACCCCATGAACCGGATCTCGCCCGGCCCCGGGCTGTTGCCGGTCCCGGCCGGGCAGCCGCAGTCGCCGATCCTGGCCACGCTGCTGGCCGAGATCGCCACGCTGCGTGGTCAGGCGAACGAACACGCGGACGAACTGCGCCGGCTGCACGCGGACTACGCCGGCTATCGCGACCGGGTGCGGCGGGACCGGCTCGCGGTGCGGGAGGCGGCGCTGGCCAATGTGCTGACCCCGCTGCTGCCGGTACTGGACGGCTTCGACCGGGCCCGGGCGGCGGGCGACCTGAAGACCGGTGTCGCGGGGGTCGTCGACGGCTTGGAGGACGCGCTGGCGGCGCTCGGGCTGCGGGCGTTCGGCGCGATCGGTGACGTGTTCGACCCGCATGTGCACGATGCGTTGGCGCTGTCCGTTCGGGCCGATGTCGATCCGCCGATCTGCTCGGTGGTGCATCAGCCGGGCTATCGGGTGGGCGAGCGGTTGTTGCGGCCCGCCCGGGTGACGGTGACCGGGCCGCCGGCGCCGCCGGCGGTGGCGGGCGAGTGATGATCCGCAGGCGGGTGATCGTGGCCGGGGACGTGCAGGGCGTGTACTTCCGGGACACCTGTCGCAGTACGGCGATGTTGCACGGCGTGGCGGGCTGGGTGCGCAATCTGCCGGACGGCACGGTCGAGGCGGTGTTCGAGGGCGAACCGGCCGAGGTGGACCGGCTGGTGGCGTGGGCGCGACAGGGACCGTCGCGAGCCATCGTGGATCGGGTGTACGTGTTCGAGGAGGACGAAATCCCGCAGGGGCTCGGCGGGTTCGAGATTCGGGCCACGCCGATGCCGCGGCCGGGCTGAGCAACGGGCCCGTGCCGGGCCGGCGGAGGACTGGCGGAGGGCCGGCGGAGGGCCGGTGGAAGGGAGGTGGGAGAACTATCGATTTTCGGCGGCGTGACGGATGCTGGTGGGAGGGGCACAGGTGAATCCGAGTGGACAAGGGGGGCTTGGAGGCGGCGGTTATGCAGGTCGTGGGATGGCACATCGAGATGGAGTTCAAAGAGGACGGCAAGCGGACCGAGGCCGCCGCGCTGCTCCGGCTGCGGGACGGTACGGAGCTGCGTTCGCACGCGCATGCCAGCCGCTACCCGGACGATCCCGATCAGCCGAAGGTCGGCGAAGAGATCGCCGCGGCACGGGCGTTGACCGGGCTGACCCAACAACTCCTGGACAAGGCGGCGGGCGAGATCGAGGCCACGACGCAGCGGCCCGTGCGGACCCTCGTGTGAGCCGGCGCGCCCCCCGTTGAGCCGGCGCGACCCCGCGCGTGGCCGAATCGACCGCGTGCGGGCGGGAGTCCGCGAGTCGGTGCGGTCGCGGACTCCCGTTCGTGCGTGCGGACGGTCGTGCGACGGTGCGGTCGGGGGACCCCCGCCGGCGCGAGGGCGGCTGCGGATTTCCGTTCGGGTGACGGTGGTTCGTGGGTCGTGCTGTGATCTGTGGGGCGATCCGCGGACTTGTGGCGAGATATCGACCACGACGCTACGCTTTAGCGCGACCGATCGATTACGTTGAGTCGTCAATGGTCAATGGTCGATGGGCGCAGTCGCCGGTTTCGGCACGCCGGGCGACGGTTTCGCGGGTGGAGCGCCCGCTGCGCGCGTGCCACGGCGGGGGGCAGAGAAGAGCCGATGAGTGCGGCGATCGAGGTAATCGTGATCACCCCGGTCCGGATCTATCGCGAAGCGACCGTGCGGGCGCTGGCCGACGAACCGTCGTTGCGCCTGGTCGGTTCGGGCGGCTCCGCCGCCGAGGCGGTGACCGGCGCACGGCGCCTGCGGCCCTCGGTACTACTGCTCGATCTCGCCACCCCCGACAGCATCCCGGCGATCCGGGCGATCCGGCGCGGCTCGCCCGACACCCGGCTGATCGCGCTCGGCGTGGACGAATCGCGCGACGACGTGATCACCGCGGCGGAGGCGGGTGTGGCCGGCTTCATCGGCCTCGACTACTCCGTACTGGAGACCGCCGCGGCGATCGTCGGCGCGGTGCGCGGCGAGGCGTCGTGCAGTCCGCGGATCGCGGCACTGTTGTTGCAGCGCGTACAGTCCCCGACGATCGGCCCGCAGCGGGGGGTCGCGGGGCTGCCCGAGACGCTGACCGCGCGCGAACGCGAGATCCTCTTCCTGGTCGCCGAGGGCATGTCCAACCACGAGATCGCCCGGCAGTTGTCCATCGGCCTGTCCACGGTCAAGACGCATGTGCACGCGTTACTGCGCAAGTTGGGCGTTCCGCACCGGGAGGCCGCGGCGACACTGCTGCGGGCGGCGCCGACGGCGGACCCGCTCGGCCTGGCCCGGATCGCCGACGCGACCTCGGGCCGCCGGGGTGGTGCGAACGGCGCGTACGGCACGGCGTCGACACAACCGTGGACCCGGCGCACACCGCGCACCCGACCGACCCCGGACCACGAGCAACCGACGGAGGACGGCGCGGGAGCACGGTAGGTGGTGGGGTCGCGAGCGGGGTGGTGCCGAGGCGGGGTCGGGGGCGTTGAGCGCGCGCGCTGATCGTGGGCGGAGCGGGTCGGCGCGGCCGGGGTCGGGTCGGCGGCCACAGCCGTGGGCGCCGACGCGCCGAGGAGTGGCCGCATAGCGTGGCCGGGCTCGTGGGTGGCGCTGCGCCAGGGTGGACCTGAGGGGGCCGCGTCCGCGGCGCCGACGTGTCACGGTGGGCGCGCGGGGATGGCCGGGGTGTGGGTGTCGACGTGCCGGTTGTGGGCTCGCCCGGTGCTCCTGGGCGTGGGCGTCGACGTGCTGCGCGGGTGGCTGACGTCCTCGGGGGTGGATGTGGGGGTCCAACCCGGGTGGAGAGGTGGGTGGTGGGTGGGGGTCCCGGGTCTACTCCTCCGGAGGGGAAAGATCGGCCTGTCGGGTGGATGACGGGGTGGCGGGGCCTGATCAAGGATCGCGGCATGGCCTCCATAGCCTCGGCCGGTTCGAGCGTGCCCAGCGCGGCTCCAGACGCGTCTCCCGATGAGTCTCCCGGTGAGTCTCTCGGCGGGTCCGGTACATCCGGTACATCCGGGTTTCCCGATCTCTCCGAGTTGGAGCGGTGGGTCGCCGATGTGCTGATCCGCGCGGTGGCGGCGGGTGACGTGAACGGGGCGCAGGCCGGCGAGAGTTCGTTGGAGCGGCTCTACCCCTCCTACGGGGAGGTTCGGGACGCTTTGGCGGACCAGGGTTCGCGGGGCGTGCCGGTGGTGGTTGCCGGCCCGCCGTTGCCGGCGCATCTGGCCTTGCCGTTGCGCCGATACGGGTTCGACGCGTTCGATCTGGCCGTGTTGGCGTTGGTGCTCGGGCCGGATCTGGATCCCGTTTTCGGCCGGGCGATCGCCTGGTTGCAGCGCGACTCGGGGCAGCCGTACCCGACGCTTGATCTGCTCGCTCGGCTGTGTTGTGAGACCGGGGAGGATCGGGCGGCGGTGGCGGTGCGGCTCTCCTCAGCCGGGCCGTTGTTGCGCTGCGGGCTGGTCGAGGCCGTTGGTGACGGGGGGCGTGGTGGGCCGTCGTACGCGACCGCCGTACGGGCCTCGGGCGTGTTGTTGCGGCGGGTGTTCGCGGTGAGCCGACTCGCCGATGTGCTGGTGCCGTTCGCGACGTTGGACGGGTACGCGCCGGCCGAGGTGCCCGATCCGTTCGTGGCGGAGGCGCTGGTCGCGCGGCTGGTGGGGGACGCGGCCACACTCACCCATCTGCATGGCGCACCGCCGCCGAGCTGCCTGGATGTGGCCTGGTGGAGCGTGGTCCGGGCGGGCCGGCGGGCGTTGACCGTGCGGGCCGAGGCGTTCGCCGACCCGGTGCTCGTGCGCGCGCTGGCCGCCGAGGCGTTGTTGCGGGACGCGGTGTTGGTGGTGGACGCGCATGCGGTGATGCCGCCCGACGCGGTTTGGGAGCGGTTCGCGCACACGATCGTGGTCGGCGGCCCCGGGTCGCTGCCGCCGGGCGGGCCCGAGGTGCCGGCCGAACGGGTGGTCTCACTCGCCGTGTCGCGGCTGCCGTCGGTCGGCGTCGCGGGCGGCTTGGCCGGCGCGCTCGCCGCCCACGGGGTGCGGGTCGCGGGCGCGGACGGGGCCGATCCACTCGCCGGCTGGACCCACCTCGCCGGGCCGGAGTTGCGGCAGACCCTGGACGCGGTCGCCGCCCGGGCTCGCGGCCGGGTCGAGCCCGGGACGCCGCTGCACACCACCGCGGCCGAGGTCGCCGACGTGGCCGCCCGGGTCAGCGGCGGCGAACTGGGCCGCCTCGCCTCGCGGTTGACCACCTCGACCGACTGGTCCGCGCTGATCGTCCCGGGCGAGGTCGGCGAGCGGCTCGACGACGTGTGTGCCCATGTCGCGGCGCATCGCCTCGTGCTCGACGGGCACGGCTTCGCCGAGCGACCGGGCCAGGGACGCGGGGTGTCGGTGCTGTTCGCCGGGCCCAGCGGGACCGGCAAGACGCTGGCCGCGCGGCTGATCGCGGGCCGACTCGGGCTGCCGCTGTATCGGGTGGACCTCGCCTCGGTGGTGTCCAAGTACATCGGCGAGACCGAACAGAACCTGGACGCCGTGTTCACCGCCGCCGCACGCACCGACGCCGTGCTGTTGTTCGACGAGGCCGAGGCCCTGTTCGGGAAGCGCAGCGAGGTGCACGACGCGCGCGATCGTTACGCCAACCTGGAAGTGGCCTACCTGCTCCAGCGGATGGAGGAGCACGACGGGCTCGCCGTACTCGCCACGAACCTGCTGCATCACATGGACGACGCGTTCGTCCGGCGGTTGACCTACTGCGTGCACTTTCCCTTTCCGGAAGCGGCCGAGCGGCGGCGGATCTGGGAGACGGTCTGGCCGCCGGCGCTGCCCCTGGATGTCGACGTCGATCCGGGCGAACTCGCCGAGCATTACCCGCTGTCCGGGGGCCACATCCACAACGTGGCGGTCGCCGCCGCGCACTTGGCGGCGGCGGCCGGCCGGATCGTGGATCGGGCGGCGGTGTTGCGGGCGATGGAGCGCGAGTACGACAAGATCGGACCCGCCCCGCAGGCCCCCGTCGGGATGGGGGTGGTGTGATGGCGTCCGGTACGAAGGCGGCCGGGGAGAGCGCGGCGCGGCTGCCCGCCGAGCTGGAGTCGCGGACCGAGCGGGCCCGGCCGCTGGACGCGGCGCTGCGGGCGCCGATGGAACGTTCGTTCGGGGCGTCGCTGGGTGACGTGCTGGTACATACCGACACCGACGCGGCGGCTTCGGCCGACCGGCTGGACGCGAAGGCGTACGCGGTCGGCCGTCATGTGGTGTTCGGCCCCGGCCGCTACGACCCGCACTCGGACGCGGGCCGGGCGTTGATCGGCCACGAACTCGCGCACGTGGTGCAGCAACGACGTGGTGGCGCGCAGCCGAGACCGAGCGGCGTACACCCGGCCGGCACCGCCGCCGAGGGCGCGGCGCACAGCGCCGGGGCGCGGGCCGCCGCCGGGATGTCCGCTCCGGTCGCGGGCGGCACCGCGCCGGGGGTGTCCCGGGCCCCCAAGGGCGAGAGCGACGAGGAGGCCGAACTCGCCCGACTCAAGGCGGAGAACCGGCACGACGCGATGGTCTCGCTGGGCGTGACGGAGGGTGTGGTCCAGGAGGTCACCGGCCTCGCGGACACCGTCGTCGGGCTCGCGTACGCGGCGCACGACGTGGAGGAACGCGCGCTGAACAAGGCTGCCTCGGCGCTCGGCCTCACCGACGAGGAGAAGAACGTCCTGCACCTGGCGTCCGATCTGCTCACCGGTGGCGCCGCGTTGGACGCGCTGCGGGACAAGGCCAAGGCGTCCGGGTGGGTGGACCCCTATACCGGGGCGCCGGCCATCTCGCCCAAGGTGACCGCCGCGGGCGACTGGCTCGAGGCGCACTACGACAAGGCGACCGGGAGCAAGGCGCCGGAGTCCGACGACCTGTTCACCGATCGTGAGTTGTCGCAGATCGCCGGCTCGCTCGGGGTGCAGACGATCCTGGCGTTCACCGGCGTCGAAGAGGTGGCGCTGGCAGCGAAGGTCGTCGGGCCGGCGAGTTCCGCCAAGTCGATCCTGGACGCGATCAACCTCAACCCGGAGGACTGGCCGCACGATGTGCACTTCTGGGCGCAGGTGGTCGGCGCGGTGCTCAATGTGGCCGGGCTCGGCGCGTCCTCGGCGGGCAGGAAGCTCGCGGCGCTGCTGATCGACGCGGCGCTGACCACGCTGTCCGTCGCGCCGGCCGTACGCAAGTTGTGGACCGACCGGAAGGGCGCCCAGGGTGCCGACCGCGAGGCGGTGTTGCGCCAGGACCTCAAGGACGTGGTCCGGGCGCTGATCTCGGTGCTGCATCAGATCGTGTTGCATGCCGCCACGTATCGGCGTTCCAAGGCTCCGGGTGCCGCGCCGCCGGCCGGCGGAAAGGGTGGTGGCGGTACGGGCGGCGAGGAGCACGCGGGTCCGCCGCGCGCCAAGCAGCCGCAGCCGCCCGCCGAGGCGCACCCGGCCGGCGGCACGCCACCGACACATGCCCCGGCCGGCCCACCGGCCCCGGCGCACCCCACGCCGCACGTGAGCACACCCGCCCCCGCCACCCCGCACGCCGCGCCGCCCACCGCGCCCGGCGCCGCACCGCAACCGGTCGCCGAGTCGGCGGGGAAGGCCGCGGGCAAGACGGGCAAGAAGGCCGCGGCGAAGCAGGCCGCCGGCAAGGCGCAGGCCAAGACCGCAGCGGCCAAGGCGAGTTCCGCCGAACCGGTCGCCCCGGCTCCGGCCCCGGCGGCGGGCAAGCAGGCCGCCGGGACGAAGGCGGCGGCGCAGCAGGGCGCGGCCAAGAAGAGCGCGGCCAAGAGCAGTGCCGCCAAGAAGAGCGTCGCCAAGAAGAGCGCCGCGAAGAAGAGCGCCGCCAAGCAGGCCACACCCGAGCAGACCGCGCCCGAGCAGGCCCTGCTCGATCAGGCCACGGCGACGAACCCGGCGGTCAAGAAGACGGCGGTCAAGAAGAAGACGACGGCCAAGAAGGCAACAGCCGAGCAGGCCGCCCCCGCGGCCCCCGCCACGACCACACAGGAGCCCGGCACGGAAGCGATGAAGCCGGCCGCCACGGGGATCAAGGTCGAGCCGGCCCCCTCGGCCACCCCTGGCGTGCCCAAGGCGGCCAAGGCGCCGAAGGCCACCAAAGCCGGCGGCAAGGGCAAGGCCCCGGAGGCGCCCCGGCAGGACCCGAATGCCCCGTTCGATCCCAAGCTCCGGCGCCCGTCGTTGCGTGGGCTCACCGACCTCGCCGCGGTGGATCGCCATACCGGGGTGCGGACCAACCCGGATGCCCGGGTGTCGGTCTTCCACGACCCGCTGGGCAGCCAAGTCGCCCCGGTCACCGGTGACACCCCGCAGCAGCAGGGGCACGACTTCGAACGTGCACTGAAGGAGGACCTCCTCGGCGGCGGGACGTATCGCGAACGCCACGAGGCGGCGGACAAGCCGCGGATCGGCGACATCGGCAGCTACGAGGCGAAGCACATGACCGACTTGGGTTCGGAGGAACTCGACCAGGTCTGGCGGGATCTCGTGGCCCGGGACCGAGCCGTGGTGATCATGCCGAAGGCCGGTGACGGGACGATCAAGAACCTCGCGCTGCTGGCCGCCCAGTTCGAGAAGATGACCGGGCGTCGGCCCACGATCGCCGTGCGGGAGACGTCCAAATGATCGACATCCTCGACCTGATCATCCGCGAGACGCTGGTCGCCGGCGTGCCGGGGCTGACCAGCGCCCGGATCGGGTTTCAGCCGCCGGACGACGATTGGCGGCAGCGGGTGGGCGCCGGTCAGGGGGTCTGGGTCAACTGTGCGCTCGTCGACCTGCGCGAGGACCGGCATCTGCGGCAGAACATCCGGCGGCGGAGCAGTACCGGCGCGGTGACCGTGGAGCGACCGGAGCCCGCGCGGATCCGCTGCCACTACCTGATCACCGCGTGGAACGCGGCCAAGGACAGTGCCCAGATGCCCGCCACCGAGCAGGAGCACACGGTGCTCGGCGCGGTCCTGGGCACGCTGCTGGACGCCGATCCGCTGGTCGCCTCGGCCGTGCTGACGCCCGATCAACTGGCCAAGGCACCAGGGCTGTTGCGCGAGACGGAGTTGCCGATCGAGGTGGTCCCGCCCGAAGGTTTCGGCAAACTCGCCGAGTTCTGGGGCACGGTCGGGCGCGCGACGTCATGGCGGCCCGCGGTCTACCTGATCGTCACCATGCCGTTCCCCGAGCTCGACCGGCGGATCGACGGCGTCGTGCACACCGTGCTCACCTCCTACGACGGCAGCTCGCCCGGCGGCGCGGACGGGCCCGTCGAGCAACTCGCCGACGTGGGTGGCATCGTGCTCGACGCCACCGCCGGAGCGGGTGTGCCCGCCACCCCCGTCGCCGACGCCGCGATCGTGCTCACCGACCCGGCGGGCCGCGAGGTGGCCCGGGCCCACAGCCGCGAGGACGGCCGGTTCGTGCTCGTCGATGTGCGCCCCGGTGCGTACCGGGCGCTGGTCACCGCCGCCGGGCTGCCGCCACCCCCGCCCACCGCCGTTCAGGTCCCCGGTTCACCCGACGCGTTGATCGAACTGCGCTTCACCTGAGAGAGGACACCCGCCATGGCCGTGCAGGTCTCGTACCCCGGCGTCTACATCGAAGAGACCGAGCCCGCCGCGCCCATCCAGGGCGTGTCGACCAGCGTCGCGGCGTTCATCGGCATCAGCGCGCAGGGGCCGATCGCCGAACCCACCCTGGTGACCAGCCCGGATGCCTTCACCGCGCTGTTCGGCCCGCCGGTGGACGGCGGTGACGTGCCCTACTACCTGCCGCTCGCGGTGGACGGGTTCTTCCGCAACGGTGGCACCCAGTGCTTCGTCCTGCGCGTGGGCACCGCGAAGCCCGCCGGGGTCGATCTGTCGGGGCGCGCGACCGGGGCTCCGGCGGTGGGCCGGGCGGTGGCCCGCCTGGACGGTCCGGACGGTGAGGGCGGCCAGGTGAAGGTGGTCGACTCCAGCGCCCTGGCCACCGCGCTGACCGCGGCCGGCGCGGGCGTCGATCTGCCGGTCGTGCGCGGCGCGGCGAACATCACCGCCGTCGACGCCACCCGGCGGCTGCTCACCGTCAACGCGGTCGGCAACCTGGCGGCGGGCGAGCGGGTGATCGTGGCCAAGGGCGCGGACAGCCAGACGGTCCGGGTGAAGTCGGTACAGGCGCCGGACACCGTGGTGCTCGAAACCGGCCTGTCCGGTGCCACCGACTTCGCCGGCGGCACCGTCACCTCGGACGATCTCGCGGCCGGCGACTCGGTGTTGCGCCTGACGGTGCCCGCCGCGGTGGCGTTGCGTCCGCTGGTCCCGGTGGGGTCGTCGGTGAAGGTCACCGACGGCACGAACACCGAGTGGGGGATCGTGGCGTCGGTCACCAACGACTCGATCACCCTGCGCAAGCCGCTCACCAAGGCATACAAACCGGCCGCGCCGACCCGGGTGTCCACCGCCGAATTCGACCTCACCATCACCGACCGCAACGGCGCGGCCGTGCTCTACCCCAACCTGTCCACGACCCCGTCGCACCCGCGTTGGTGGGGTGGCCCGGCGGTGGCGAGCAACTACCTGCGGCTCGTGCTGCCGGCCAACGCGCCCACCCCGGTGGGCGATCCGCGCCCCAAGGCGGGCACCTTCGGGTTGGCCGGCGCGACCGCCGACGTGCCCGCCACCTCCTGGGCGGATGTGGCCGGCCGGATCGACGACCACCTCAAGCTGCTTCGGCCGATCGACGAGATCAGCCTCGTGCTGGCCCCCGGCTGCACCGACATCGGCGCCCAGCGGGCCATCGTCGAGCACTGCGAATCGCTCTACAACCGGTTCGCGATCCTGGACAGCGCGCCCGGGATCGACGTGGTCACCGTCAAGGCGCAGCGCGCCCAGCTGACCGGCGCGCTGGACAAGGGCTTCGCCGCCCTCTACTACCCGTGGATCCAACTGCGCGACCCGGCCAAGCAGGCGGTGGCGTTGCAGCCGCCGTCGGGACATCTGGCCGGGATCTACGCGCACACCGACGCGACCCGGGGAGTCCACAAGGCGCCGGCCAACGTGGGCATCGCGGGCGCGCTGGGCCTGGAGCGCCGGCTCGGCGACGCGGACCAGGGCCTGCTCAATCCGGACGGGGTGAACGCGCTGCGCATCCTGCCCGGCCGCGGCTCGCCGGTGGTGTGGGGCGCGCGGACCACCACCGGGGACCGCAACTGGCAGTACATCAACGTTCGCCGGCTCTTCCTCTTCCTGGAGGAGTCGATCCAACTCGGGCTGCGCGGCTCGGTGTTCGAGCCCAACGACCTGGAACTGTGGGGCAAGCTCAAGCACACGCTCACCGAGTTCCTCACCCGGGTGTGGCGCGACGGCGCGCTGTTCGGCGCCAAGGCCAAGGACGCGTTCTTCGTCCGCATCGACGAGGCATTGAACCCGCCGAGCACCCGCAAGCTCGGCCTGCTCTATATCGAGATCGGCGTCCAGCCGGTCTACCCGGCGGAGTTCATCGTGGTCCGGATCGGCATCTGGGACGGCGGCGCCCAGGTGAGCGAGCAGTAGCGGCCGACCCCGCGCGGCGGCGCGGACCCACGCATCCGGGCACCCGCGCGGGTGCGCAGCACCCCCGACCAGCAACGGACAGGCAGCGGAGGACGCGGTGAGCACGGGCGATATCCAGGACCCCTTTGTCAACTTCAACTTCAAGGTCGAACTCGACGGGATCATCCGGGTCGGGTTCCACGAGGTGAGCGGCCTCGACGCGACGGTGGACGTGGTGGAGCACCGCGAGGGGGGCTGGAACATCACCCCGTACAAGTTCCCCGGCCAGGCCAAGTTCGCCAACATCGTGCTCAAGTGGGGCATGACCACCGACACCGAACTCTACGACTGGCACCAGCAGATCGTGGAGGGCGACATCGTCCGCAAGAACGGCGCGGTGTTGCTGCTCGATCGGCGCGGCGTGGTCACCTCGCGGTGGAACTTCGTCCGGGCCTGGCCGACCAAGTACACCGCGCCGGCGCTGACCGCGGAGTCGAACGACATCGCGATCGAGACCCTCGAACTGGTCCACGAGGGCCTGGCGCGGGTGCAGTGACCATGTTGCAGATCGAACACGACTTCACGCTGCCGGTCGGACTGCTCGGCGAGGACGGTGCGTTGCACCGGGACGGCACGATGCGGCTGGCCACCGCCGCCGACGAGATCCTGCCGCTGGCCGACCCCCGGGTGCAGCGCAACCCGGCCTACCTGTCGGTGATCCTGCTCAGCCGGGTGGTCACCCGGGTGGGCGGGGTGGAGAGCGTCACGCCGCGCACCATCGAGACCCTGTTCGCCGCCGATCTGGCCTATCTCCAGGACCTCTACAACCGGATCAACACCGTGGACGAACCCGGCCCGGCGCCGGTCGACGGGTCGTGTCCGCACTGCGGGGAGGAGGTCCGACCGGGCCACGAGCGCCTGGGGGGATCCGTGGATATCCGCTCGATCGGCTGAGGGAGGAGATGGCCTTCGTCGCGTACCACCTGCACTGGTCGCACGCCGAGGTGATGGGCCTGGACCACGCCGAACGGCGGCGCTGGGTGGAGCAGGTGTCGGCCATCAACCAGCGGCTGAACGAGGCGGCGGGCACCTAATGAGAGGGGAGAGCACCGTGACGGTCACGGGAGTGCCTACGCCGGTGGCGGCTTGGCCGGTGCGGTCGGCCGCGGCGGCCATGCTCGCCGGGGTTCGGGCGCGGGCCGAGGGCGGTGGTCGGTGCGCCGCCGGTCGGGTGGAGCCGTGGATGCCGAGGGTCGGCCTCGTGTTGCATACGCTGCCGCGTGCGATCGGGTCGCGCGCGCCGCGGACCGCGCCGACCCGGGTGTTCGACATCCGGCGTTCGGCGCGGGTGCGGCTCGACGTGCGGGTGAGTGTGCCGCGCATGGTGGCACCGACCCGGGTCGAGACGGTCGGGCCGGGCGGGCCGGCGCCGACCGGGGGCGGCCCGCTGGTCCCGGTGCTGCGTACCGGCTTCCTCGGGCCGGGCCGCGCGGCGGCCGAACGGGCGCGGGCCACCCGGGAGTTGGCCGAGCGCGGAGCCGGGCACGGGCGACGGATCGAGGATGCGGGCCGACCGGGCGCGGCGGTTGGTACCCGTCCACCCGCCGGCGCGCCGGGGTACGCCGCCCCCCACCCCCGCGCCCCGCTGACCTTCGCCGCCCCCGCCCGCCCCGCGCCCGCGCCGACCGCGCCGGGGCATCCGCCCGGGTTCGTCGACGCGGCGCCGCGGGACCGGACCGGGCCGCCGTCGCCCGGCCACGCCGCCACCCGGGACGCGCTCACCTCGGCCGACCTGCCGCGCCTGGTCGACGGCGTGGTCCGGGAGATCGACCGTCGGGTGCTGGCCCGCCAGGAGCGCCGGGGGTGGAGCCGATGACCGTCATGGAGCGCGCGACGATCACCAACACGGTCACCGGGAAACGTACCCGGGTGTTGTTCAACCCGGAGGACTACACGGTCAACCGGGAGACCACCTACGCCCAACTCCCGGTCCCCGGGCTGTCCGCGCCGGTCGTGCAGTTCGTGCACGGCAATGCGCAGACCCTGGAGATGGAGCTGTTCCTCGACTCGCTGGAGAAGAACGACCAGGCGGGTGCGGGCAGCGACGTCCGGCTCCTGGTGCGCCGGATCGTCGACCTGATGGACATCGATCCCACGCTGCACGCCCCGCCGCCGCTGGTCTTCGCCTGGTCGAGCCTGACCTTCACCTGCGTACTGACCCGGGTCGCACAGAAGTTCGTGATGTTCAAGCCGGACGGCACCCCGGTGCGGGCCCGACTGACGGTCACCTTCAGCGAGTTCCGCAATGTGGACATGGAGGCCAAGGAGGTCAAGCGGCAGACCTCCGACTACACCAAGGCGCACACCGTGGTGGCCGGGGAAACGTTGCAACTGATCGCCTGGCGCGAGTACGGCTCCGCCGCCGCCTGGCGGCCGATCGCGCTGCACAACGGCCTGGACGATCCGCGCGTACTGCCGGTCGGCAGCACGCTGCACCTGCCCCGGCTGCCGTATCGCGACCGCGCCACCAACGAGGTCTTCGACGCGCCGCCGCCGGAGGTGCCGGCATGACCGCATTCCCCAGCTATGCCCCGGAGATGCGGCTGCGGTTCGCCGGCCGACCGGCCCCCGCCACACTGCGCGGCTCGGTCACCGGGGTGACCTGCCAGACCGGCATGGGCGACGCCGACCGGCTCGAAGTCTCGCTCGCCAACGAGGGGTTGCGCTGGCTCGACGATCCGTTGTTTCGGCTGGACACCGAGGTGAGCATCGCGCTGGGCTACGCGCCGGACGAGCCGCGCCGGCTGTTCACCGGCGAAGTGGTCGGCAGCGAGGCGAGTTTCCCGGCGGACGGGATGCCGATGTTGCGGGTGATCGCCCAGGACCGGCGCACCCGGCTGGCCGCCGCCTCGCCCGCGCGCTGGTTCGGCGTACCGATTCCCAAGCTCGGCGTATTGCCGCTGCCGGACCTGGTGGTCGCACCACTGCTCGCGGTCGAGCACGGAATGGTGCCGCTGCTCGATCCGCTGGGCGCGTTCCTGTCGGCGGCGCTGGGCGTGGTGGACGTGGTGGCCACCGCCGAGGACCCGAGCATGCGCCAGCGGGTGGTCCGCCGCCAACACTCGGAGACCACCCTCGACTTCCTCAAGAAGATCGCCGCGGAGAACGCGTGGGAGCTGATCGTCGAACACGACAGCGAACCCTCGGGCTTCGTCCTTCGGTTGATGTCGCCGGCCGCCTTCCTGTCGCCGGATGTGACGCTGCGCTACGGGCATTCGCTGATGGAGTTCACCCCCAGGATCAGTACGGTCGGCCAGGTCGCGCGCGTGTCGGTGCGGGTGTGGCGGCCGGAGGTGCACCTGGAACTGACCATCTCGGTCGGCTACGACTGGGATCGCCAGTCGCTGAGCATCGAGGTGTCCCCGGGATTCGAGCGGCCGCAGGGCGGCGGCTCGTCGGGGAGCGAGGCGTTCCTGGTGGACGAGCCGGTGACCATCGCCACCGCCCCGCGGCTGATCGTCGCCAAGCTCATTCCCCGGTTGAACCGGCGGACCACCGCGAGTGGTTCGTGTGTCGGCGATCCCCGGATCACCGCCGGGCGGGTGTTGCGGATCGAGGGCGTGGGCGAGACGTACGGCGGCCTGTGGCGGGTCGTCTCGGCCGAGCACACCCTCGACGGCGGCGGCTATCGCACCTCGTTCGAGCTGCGCAAGGAGATCTGGTTCGGCGGCATCCCGCCCGCCGCGCAGGGCGCGGTCCGGGTCCAGGGCGGGCTGTTGTCGCTGCCGGCGCCCAACTCGTGATCCGCACACGGCAGTTGTCCACCCGTCCGATCCACGACTCGTCCGATCCACGACTCGTTTGCTCCACGACGCGACTGCCCGGGAGGCCCGGCGTGTTCGAACCGCTCTTCGACGCTCTCGACGACATCCACGAGTCGGACAGCCCCCGGGTGACCGGCGTGGCACCGGCCACGGTGGTGGACAACCTGGATCTGACCGGCGCCGGTCGGGTGCAGGTCAAGTACGCGTGGCTGCCCGGCGTCGAACCGTGGGCCCGGGTGTGTGCCACGGTGGCGGGCAACGGCTCCGGGGTGTGGTTCATGCCGCAGCCGGACGACGAGGTGTTGGTGGCGTTTCGCAACGGCGATGTGCGTGAGCCGTACGTGCTCGGCGGGTTGTGGACGATGACCTCGCGGCCCCCGGTGGCCCTGCCCATCGACTCGGTCGCCAAGCGGGTGATCCGCACCCCGGTCGGTCACGAGGTGGCCATCGACGACCTGCTCCAGAAACTCACCCTGACCCACACCCTGGGCCATTCCATCGAGATCGCCGCCGACGGGATCACCCTGGCCGTCGCGGGCGGCGCGGCGAAGATCGAGCTGAGCGTCTCCGGCGAGGTGACCGTGACCGGCACCCGATCGGTGTCGGTGAGCGGACTCGACGTGACCGTCAAGGCCGGGAACGGCCTTGCGGTGAACGCCACTCGGGCGGACATCCAGGCCGCCGCCACGTGCAACATCCAGGGCGCCATCGTGAAGATCAACTGAGCGGCGACCGGCCGAGCCGGCGACGAACGTACGAAACGACACCGCGTACCCCCGAGGAGGCAGCCGTGCCCGCAGCAGCGCGCGTCACCGACCCCACCGGTCACCCCGGCATGGTCGCGGGACCGGGCGTGGCCACCGTGCTGATCGGCGGCCTGCCCGCCGCCGTACAGGGCGACATGCACGCCTGCGCCTTCCCGCCACCGGCCGCCCACCCGCCCTCGCCGTTCACCAAGGGCTCCGCGACGGTGCTGATCGGCGGACGCGGCGCACTGCGCCAGGGCGACCTGGCCGGCTGCGGCGCACCCGTACTGGCGGGCGCCCCGACCGTGTTGATCGGAGGTTGACGGTGGTCGCACCGAACGCGCCGATCGATCCCGACCCCGCGCAGCGGACCCCGGAGGGTGCCGCGGTGCTCGGCCGGGGCTGGACCGCGCCCGCGCGCCTGGACCCGCTCGGCGAGGCGGCCCAGGCGACCGGCCCGGAGAAGGTCCGCGAGTCGGTGCTGCTGATCCTGGGCACCCGGCGCGGCGAGCGGGTGATGCGCCCCGACTTCGGCGCGGGCCTGGAGGACATGTTGTTCGAGCCGATCACCGCGGCCACCGCGGCCGTGGTCCGACTGCGGGTGGAACAGGGGCTGACCGCCTGGGAGCCGCGGATCGACGTGCTCGGCGTGGAGGTGTCGGTGGCCGACCGGGCCGGCGGCCGGCTCGACGTGAGCATCGACTACCGGATCCGGGCCACCAACACGTTCTACAACCTGGTCTACCCGCTCTACCTGCACGAGGGAGCGGCCACATGAGCGCGCCGCGCGGCCGGGCCGACGTGGTCGCCGCCCTGCTCGCCGCCCGCACCGGCTGGGTGCCCGACTGGCATCCCACCCCCGGCGGCCCGTCGCTCGGCGTCGCACACGGACTCGGCGCGCTGCTCGCCGCGTTGGAGGAGCGGCTGGCCCACCTGCCCGATCGGCAACTCGCCGCGCTCCTGGACATGGTGGGCGTATCGCTGCTGCCCGCGCAGGGCGCGGACGGCACGGTGCTGCTGCAACCGCTGCCCGGGGTGCCCGGCGCCCGGGTGAGCGCCGGCTCCCGCCTGGGCGCCACCGTGCCCGGCCACGACGCGCCGCTGGTGTTCGAGACGCAGGACACCGTCGCGCTCGCCGGCGCGCCGCTGGTCGAGGTGTGGAGCGTGGACCCGGGTGCGGACGCCGCCGCCGACCACTCCGCCGACGTGCTGGCCCGGCGCCCGGTCACGCTGTTCACCGATCTGCGGCCGACGGTACGGGAGTTGTACCTCGCGCACGAGACGTTGCTCGCGTTCGCCGGGCGGGCCACCGTCGAGGTCGCGATCGTGCTGCGCCGGCCGGCGGCGACACCGCTGCGGCTGACCTGGACCTGGTGGGACGGCTCCGCATGGCGGCCGTTCGCGCCGTGGGGCGAAGGCGACGAGGCGTCGTTCGACGGCACCGCCGGGCTCACCCGCTCGGGCACCGTGCGGCTGGTCGCGCCGTGTGCGACGGCGGTGACCACCACGGTGGCGGGGGTCGAGGCGTACTGGCTGCGGGCTCGGCTTGACACCGGGCTGAGCCGCGAACCCGGCTTTGTCGTCCCGGAGTTGGCCCACCTGCGGTTGTCCGCGGTGACCACGCACGCCCGGATCGCGCGGTTCGTGGGCCCGGCGGGCGGCGCCGGCAACACGGTGACGATCCGCACCCCGATCGGGACGAGCGTACCGGCGGCGGTGACCCTGCATGTCGCCGACGCCACCGCCGGTACCAAGGAGGACGTGCCCGCGGAGCCCGGCAAGCCGGTCACCCTCGCCGCCGCGCATCAAGGGCACACCGTACGATTCGGCGTCACCGTGCCGCCGACCGCCGCCGACACGTTCGGCACCGGCAAGGACGGTCCGAAGCCGGGCGTCGACTATTTCCCGCTCGACGACCCCGACGACCTCACCGCGCCGCTCACCCCGGACAGCCCGGTACACGTGGACCTGACCCTGCGCCCCGGCCTGGCCCCGGACAAGGCGGTCGCCGACGCCCAGGCGGTGGACCTGACCCGGGCGTTCAACCCGCTGGGCCCGGCGCCGGTCCGCGGCAGCGCCTTCCACGTCGCGTGCGACGCGGCGTTCGGCAAGCCCGGCGCGCGGGTGACCCTGGTGATCGGCCGCCCGCGCACCGCGGCCGAGGAGGCCGACCAGCGCACCGGCGAGCTGACCGGCGGCGTCCAGAACGCCAAGGACTTCCGGGACAAGACCGTCGCCGACATCCGCGCGGTGGCGAGCAGACTGGCCGAACTGACCGCGGTCACCGGCGCGTTGGGCCGCGCCGTGGTCTCGCCGCTGTCCGGCGAGGACCCGGTCGCCTGGTACACCTCGGTCAAGAGGCACATCAGGGACGCGCTCACCGCACTGAGCTCCGCCGCGAACGCCGAACCGGTACTGTTCACCAACGTCGGCAGCGCCCGGGACCACGTCAAGGCCGCGCAGACCGCGAGCAATCCGGCCGCCGATCTCGCCGCCGCCTCGGCCGCCCTCGGCGGCGCGCCCAAGGCAACTGCCGGACTACTCCTGGCCACCGCCGATGTGGCCGGGCAACTGTCGGCCGGGGCGAGTTCGTTGGCGGCGCCGCGCGCCGCACTGGCCCAGGCGCTGGCGAGCGGCACCGACGCCCAGGTGGTCAGCGCACACGACGTGCTCGCGTCCGCGCTGGCCACGGTGCTCGCCACGCCCACCCCCTACCTGGCCGACACCCCGCTCCCGTCCTTCCTCTCCGGCGATCCCGTCGCGTTCGTCACCGACGTCACCGCGCGGATCAACACCGCCAAAGCCGCCGTGGACACCCAGGTCACCCAGGCCCGGACGATCGCCGACGCGCTGGCCAACCTGTCGCCGGAGGACCTGCTCAAGGCGGTGGCCGGGTCGCAGACCCCCGACCAGCTCACCGCCCCCGAGGTGACCTGGGAATACTTCGACGGCGCGAGCTGGCGCCCGATCGGCGCGGCCGGCGCGCCCGCCGTACTGGCCCTGCAACGCTCGGGCGCACTGCACTTCACCGTGCCGCCCGACTGGGCGCGGACCGACGTCACCGGCGACGAACGACGCTGGTTGCGCGCCCGATTGGAACGCGGCAGCTTCTCGTTCCTGCGCCAGGTGAGCTGGACCGACAAGTCCGGCGTGCTCAACTTCCTGCCCGTGGTGGAACCCCGCCCGCCGGTGCTCGACCGGTTCGAGGTGTTCTACCGGCACGTCGCCGGACCCGACGACCCGCGCCACACCATCGCGCTCGACGACCACACGTGGACCGAACTGACCGGCGAACTCGCCTTCCCCGGACCGGGTGCCACCCCGTTTCGAGCACCGGCCGAACCCGGCCCGACCCTCTATCTGGGCTTCGACGGCGAACTGCCCGCCGACCGCCTGGGGTTGTACGTGGAACCCGCCGGCGAGGACCCCGACGCGGTCCCGGTCCGGCCGACCTGGGAGGGCTACGACGGCACCACCTGGGTCACCCTGGCCACCGACGACGGCACCGAGGGCCTGACCCGCACCGGGGTGATCGGCCTGCTCTGGCCCGGCACCGGCGGCGCGCCCGGCGCCCCCGTGGCCGGCGCCGTCGGCCGTACGGTGACTCTGCTCGGGCGCGGCGCCGCGGCCCGATTCGCGCCGGGCGACCGGCTGTTGCTCACCGACCTGCGCGGCGGCGAACCGGTCACGGTGGCCGCCGCCGAGGGCGAGACGCTGACCCTGCGCGACCCGCTCTCCCGCGCCTTCGCGGGCGGCGAACTGCGCGCCGCGCCGCCCGCCCGGTTCGGCACGCCGCGCACCTGGATCCGGGCCGCCTTCCCGGCCGAGGCCGACCCGCCCCGGGCGGCGCTCACCGCCCTGGTGCCCAACGCGGCCAAGGTGCGCCAGGTGCAGACGATCACCGACGAACTGCTCGGCTCCGCCGACGGGAGCGCCGCCCAGGTCTTCCAGGCACTGCGGATCCCGGTCCTGGACGGCGCGGTGATCGAGATCCGCGAACTCGACGGCGACCGGGCCGCGGTCGATCTGCCGCTGCTACAGCGGGAGTTGGGCGCGCGGTCGGCCGCCGCGCTGCGCACCGTCGCGGACCCGCGCACCGGCCGGGTCAGCCAGGTGTGGGTGCGCTGGGACGAACTGCCCTCCCTGGGCCTGGCCGGACCCGGCGACCGGGTCTACGTCTGCGACCACGCCACCGGGCGTGTGCTGTTCGGCGGCGACGGCCACGGCCGGGTGCCGCCGGTGGGCCCGGACAATGTACGACTGCGCAGCTACCGCACCGGCGGCGGCGCCGTGGGCAACGTGCCCGCGGGCGCGATCACCCAGGCGATCAGTGCGGTCGCGGTCGGCGCGGTGAGCAACCCGCGCAGCGCGAGCGGCGGTACCGACGCCGAGTCGTTCCCCGACGTGTTGCGGCGCGGCCCGGCGCTGCTGCGGCATCGACGCCTCGCGTTGACCGAGACGGACGTGGCCGCGCTGGCTCGGGAGACCGTCCCGGCGATCGCGGCGGCCCGCGCGCTGGGCGCGCGGGATCGGCACGGGCGGGTGTTGCCCGGCGTGGTCCGGCTCGTGGTGGTGCCGCGCGACGGGACCGACCGGCCCGAACCGACCGGCGAACTGCTGCGCCGGGTCCGGGACGCGGTCTCCGCCCGGCTGCCCGCGGCGGCCCGCCTGGTGGTCGAGGGTGCCCGCTACTTCCCGGTCGGGGTGAGCGTCACCGTGCGACCGGCGAGGGCGGGCGACGCGGGACCGGTACGCGGCGCGGTGCTCGCCGCGTTGGGCCGCTTCCTGCACCCGCTCGACGGCGGCCCCACCGGCACCGGTTGGCCGTTCGGACGCGGCGTCTATTTGTCCGATGCGGCCCGCCTGCTCGAGGAGGTAGCGGGGGTGGACGTGGTCACCTCGCTCGACCTGACCGTGGACGGTGTCCCGGCCGGCGACGTGGTCACCGTCGATCCGGACGCGGTGGTCTGCGCCGGGCCGCTCGCGGTGCGGTTGGCCGGACCGGCCGGGTCGGGGTCCGGGTCGGGGTCCGGGTTCGGGTCCGGGTCCGGGTCCGGACGATCCTCGGGATCCCCCGGATCCCCGGGAAAGGAGTTCTGAGCCATGCCGCTGTTCCCGCCGAGTCTGGACACCCGACGCTGGCCGGACCTGGTCGCCGAGGTCCGGGCGCTGCTGCCGCTGGAAAGCCCGCAGTGGACCGACCACAACTACTCCGACCCCGGCATCGCGATCCTGGAGATGCTCGCGTGGGTCGTGGACACCGACGTCTACCGGGCCTCCCGGGTCACCGACCGGCACCGCCGCAAACTGCTCGCCCTGCTGGGCGTACGACCGGCACCGCCGCGTGCGGCGCACGTGGTCCTGGCGATCCGGCCCGGCCCGGGCGCGCCCGCCGAACTGCCCGCCCGGCTGGGCTTCGTGGCGCACGGCGCGGCGGCGGCGATCGGCCTGGAAACGGTCGAGGCACTGCCGCTGACCGGCGCGGCGGTGGTCGTGGCGGGCACCGACGACGGCTCGGCCGAGGCGTCGGGATACACCACCGGGTGGGCCGAGCACACCCCCACGCTGCTCGCCGGGACCGCGGTGGACGCGCTCGGGCCCGACCCGGTCGTGGGCGCCGCGCTGGTCCTCGGCCTGGACCGGGCACTGCCGGCCGGTGCGGCGGTGGCGCTGTGGCTGGACGCCGACGGGGCCGAGGACGACGTCCGCACCCCGCATCACGGCGCCGGCACGGTCTGGGAGGCCCGGGTGGGCGGTGACTGGACGGCGCTCGCCGAGGTCGAGGACCGCACCCGGGCGCTGACCCGATCCGGCGCGGTACGCCTGCGGATCGGGCCCGGCGGACTGCCTGTGGAGCCGCTCGGCGCGGCCGGCGCCCGGGCCTGGTTGCGCGCCCGGCTCGGGTCCGGCCGGCCGGACGCGCCGCCGAGGCTGCGCCGGGTGGTGGCCGACGCGGTCGAGGCCGAGTCGGCCACGGCGGCGGTCGGCGCCTACGACGTCGCGCCGGGGACGGTGGTGACCGGGGGGACGGCCCCGGTCGAAGGGGCGTTGACGGCGCTGACCGTCACGGTGGACGGCGCCCGCGTGATTCGCACCGTGCATACCGGCGATCCGGCCGCGCCGGTGGTCCGGATCCTGCGCTGGATCGCGCCGACGGCGGTCGATCCCGGCCGGCTTGTGGCCGAACTGGTCGCGGTCGGCGTCGGGGACGGCGGGCCCGAGCAGACCTTCACCCTGCCGGGCGGCGCGGTCGCCGAGGGCCTGGTGTGGCTGGCCGATCCGACCGGCGGGGTGGAACCGGTACGCCTGGTCCCGGACCTGGACGCGGCCGGCCGCACCGACCTGGACGCCGTCCTCGACGCCGCCACCGGGACGTTGACCTTCGGCGACGGCCGGGCGGGCCGGGTGCCCGAGGCGGGCCGTACCGTCCTGGCCGGCTACCGCGGCACCTCCGGGGCCAAGGGCGGCGCGCTCGCCCCGCCCGCCCCCGTCGTGGTCGCGCCCGACGCCCGTACCCGTGTCCTGCTCGGCGGCCCACCCGCCCCCGGCGCGCTCGCCGCCGCCCTGGTCGGCCCGGCCACCGGTGGCGCCGATGCCGAGGACACCGCCGCCGCCGCGGCCCGCGCCGAACGGGCCCTGTGGGCGCACGAACGCCTCGTCGACGCGCTCGCCGCCGCCGACGCGCACTCCCTCGACGACCTGCCGCGCGACACCGTGCTGCGCCTGGCCGCACCGGAGCGCGCGGTGACCCTGGCCGGCGTCGAACGATGCGCCCTCGACACCCCCGGCACCCGGATCGCCCGGGTCCGCGCCTTCGCCGAGACCGACCCGCGCCTGCCGGGCCTGGTCGCGTCCGGCTGCGTCACCGCCGTGGTCGTCCCGTACCTCCCGCAGGAACGCCCCGAGCCCACCCCCGGCCTGCTGCGCGCGGTCCGCGGCCACCTGGCCGGGCGGCGTACGGCCGGCACCCGCTTCTTCGTCACCGGCCCGAGCTATGTCCGGGTCGGCGCACAGGTGACGGTGACCCTGCTGCCCGGCGCCGACCCGACGGCCACGAGCGCGGCGGTCCGTACCGCGCTGAACACGTTCCTCCACCCGATCACCGGCGGCCCGCGCGGTACGGGCTGGCCGTTCGGGCGTGACGTCTACCGCAGCGAGGTGCTGCGGGTGATCGACGAGGCTCCGGGCGTCGACCACGTCACCGCGCTGTCCCTGCGAGCCGACGGCGGCCCACCCGGCTGCGGCGGCCTGTGCGTGCCGGCCACGGCCCTGGTGGTCCCCGGCACCCACGACGTGGTGGCTGTCCGGGCGGGGGTGGGGCGATGAACACCATTCCGGACCGCGTGGTGGCGGAGCCGGGGGTTCGGCTCCGGGCCGTCGACCTGCGGGACCAAAACGCCGATGACACCCGGGTATCGGCTCGGCATACCCGGGCGGCACACCGCACCTGGGGCGTCGGGGCCGGGTTGACGGTGTGGGCGCTCGGTGGCGGGCGGGTGTTGGTCGAGCCCGGGGTGGCGCATACCCGGGCCGGGGAGTTGGTGGTGCTCGGGTCCGCCGCGGCGCTCGATGCGCCCGGCCCGGCGACGGTGGTGTTGCGCGCCGAGTGTGGGGGACCGCGCGGGCGGATCCACTTCGTGCCGGCCGGCGAAGTCGCCCGGCCCGAGGACGTGCCGCTCGCCGTCTATCACCCCGACACACAGGCGGTGGACCTCGGCGACGGGGCTCGGCGCAGTGCGCACGGGCCGGGACCTACCGTGCTGCGGGCCGGGCGGGTGGCCCGGGGGGCGATCGCGGCCGAGGGCTCCCGGGGGCAGTGGTCGGCCCGGGTCGACTTCGCCCGGCCGTTCGCGGATGTGCCGCAGGTCTTCGTGGCGGCCGAGGGGCCGGCGCCGGGTGCCGGCGGGGCCGGTTCGTCCACCGTGCAGGTGTCGAGCGTGGACGTGGGCGGCTTTCGGATCACCGTGCGACACGCGCTGCCGGGCACCGGGGACATCCCCGACCTGGCCAAGGTGTCGGCGGTGCCGATGGCGTTCACCTGGACCGCGGTGCGCACCGCCGAACCGGTGCCGGTACGCGCCGAGGCGGCCCGGGCACCGGGTCCCGTGCCGTGCTCACCACCGGTCGTATTCGTGCCGAGCGTCGATGTCCGAACCAGTCCCCGAGCGGTCCGCCGACCGGGAGAACAATCGAGGGGGGAGTCCGGATGACCGGCCCGACCACGAGCGGCGCGGCGTTGCCGTCGACACATCGCCCGACCTTCTTCGCCCAGCAGGTGCTCGCCGCCGCCGACCTGAACGACGCGGTCACCGTGGAGCGTTCCCGGCGCTGGTTGCACAACCGGGTGCTGCACGGCTGGGGCGTGGCGCTCGGCCTGGACGTCACCGCAACGCGCGGCGCCAAGGTCGTCACGATCGGCGCGGGGTACGCGCTGGACGCCCTCGGGCGCGACCTGATCCTGCCGGAGGGGGCCGCCCTCGACGTACCGGCGGTCGCCGCCGGCCCGGACGGCGGCGATGTGGTGTTCTGCCTGACGCTGCGCTGGACCGAGGACGACGAGGCGGCGGTGCGCACCCGGACCGGCGCGTGCGGCGTGGTCGGTGCGGTACGACTCGCCGACGGGCCCACCGCGGCCTGGCGGGCCCCGGCCGAACTGCGGGACGGGCTCGACGTGTTGCTGGCCACCGTGGCGGTGCGCGGTTGTGCGCTGACCGCGCCGCCGGACCCGGCCGGCCGGCGAATCCTGCCGGTGGTGCCCACGCCGTATGTGGCCACCGGCGACTCCGGCGCGTGGGGGACGGTGTGGTCGGCGGTCAAGGATCCGGCGTCGGGTGTGGTGTTCGGGCTGCGCACCGTCGTGGACACGAGCGCCGCGGGGTTCGGCGACACGCCCGCTTACCTGGTCCGCCTTGACGGCGTACGGGAGTTGACCGCGACCCAGGCGCCGGGCGGGCAGGCGTGCGTGCTCGACGGCACGCCGTACGTGGACGCCCCCGAGCCGGGCCGGCTGACCGTCGTGGTGCCGCTGCCCGCCGGGCGGATCGGCGGGGTCACCGGCGGGACGACCACGCTGCCGCTCAATCCGGCGCCGGTACTGGCCGACATCGCCACCCCCGAACTGGTACGCACGGTGCTCGGCTGGCACATCTCCTGGATGGGGGTGGAGGGTTCGTGACCGGCGCGAGCGGCTACCGCTGGGTCAACACGCTCGGCCGCTGGCCCGGGGCCCGGTTCGAGGGCGTACACACCGTCGGCGAGCGGATCGAGCTGAGCCCGGGCGCCGCCTCGCTCGAACCGATCGCCGCCGCCGACCTGGCCCCGGCGGATGGGCCGCTGGGCCTGGTCGTCCGGGCCGACGGCACGATCGTGGTCACCGACCCGGGCCACGGCCGGGTATTGCGCGTCGACGGCTGCGACCACGTGGTCTGCGTGCTCGGCTGCCTGGACGTGGCCGGCGGCGACCCGGCCGCACTCGCCGCACCGCGCGGCCTGTGGCTGCTCGACGCGGAACGCCTGCTGATCTTCGGCGACGAGCCGAAACCGACGACCGGACGCGGCGGTTCGGGTGGACCGGCCGCCGGCGGCGGGTGGGTCGGTTCGAACGTGGCTGCCGGGACGGGCGGTTCGGGCGGTTCGGCCGGGTCGGAATCGAACACCGGTGGCGGGTCCGGAAGTTCCGTCGCCCGGAGCAGGTCGGGCGGGCCGAACGTCCGGACCGGGCCGAACGTCTCCGCCGGGTCGGGTGGTTCGGCCGCGACGGGGCCGGCGGCGGAATCGAACGGCCCTGACGCGTACGGCCCTGACACGTACGGCAGTTCGGTTGCCTGGAGCAGGTCGGACGCTCCGCGCGCCGCGGCCGAGTCGAGTGATCCGGCCGGGTCCGGAGCATCCGGCGGGCCGACCACCCCCGGCGGGCCGACCACCCCCGCCGCGCCGAACCGGTGTCCCGGCCACGGTCGTTCCGGTGGTGTCGTGGTTCGTGCGGACACCGGTGAATATCTCACCCCCTGGGCCGATCCGCCGCCGACCGAGGACCCCGGGCTGCGGGCCGCTCGGGAACGGGTCGGGGGACTGGCGGCCGTTCGGGTGTCCGATGGCGTGCTCGTCGTCGGCGGAGCCGGCCAGGTACCGGGCCCCGGCGTGCTGCTCGTGCCGGACGGTGGCGGCGCGGTCCGGCTGCTCGCCACCGGCGACCTGGCCGGGGTCGCGGTGGATCGATGCGGCCGGGTGTTCGTGGCCGGCCCCGGCGGGATCGCCCGACTGGGACCCCGCCGCCCGGACCCGCGCGGCGTTGCGGTGCTACCCGCGCCGGTCGAGCCGGCCGGCATCGAACACTGGGACCGGGTCCGGGTGTTGCTCGCCGAGCCCGCGCCGCCGGGGACGCATGTGCGGGTGTGGACGATGTTCGCCGGCGGCGCCGGCACCCCCGATCCGCCCGATCCGGCGCACGCCGACGCCGACGACGCGCCCGTGCCGACCGCCCCGGACCGCTGGCGGGCGGGCCCGCTGGACGGCCTGGACGTACGTGTGTTGGCCCGACCCGCGGGCCCCGGCAGCCGGCTCTGGATCGGCGTCGAACTGCTCGGCGACGGCAGCGGCACACCCCGCGTCGACGACGTGCGCGTGGAGCACTTCGGCCGAGGGCTCCTGGACGCGCTGCCCGCGGCCTACACCGGCGACGACGACGGCTCCGGCACGCTCGGCCGGCTGCTCGGCCTGCTCGCCTCCGCGCACCAGGACTCCGTACGCGAACTCGAGGACCTGCCCGCCTCGCTCGACCCGGGCTCCGCCCCCGACCGCCCGGACGACCCGTGGCTGGACCGGCTGGCCGGCTGGGTGGACGCCGAACTCCCGGGCACCGCCGACGAATCGGCCCGCCGGGCGGAGATCGCCGGGGCCTACGCCGCGCACGGCCGCCGCGGCACCCCCGCCGGCCTGGTCGAGGCCGTGGCGCGGGAGACCGGGGTCACCGTCACCGTCGCCGAACCGCTGCTGCGCGCCCAGGTCTGGCAACTGGGCACCGGCGGCCTGGGCCGGGACACCACCACCCGGATCGCCGACCCGGGCCCGCCCGCCCTGGACACCACCGCCGTGCTCGACGGCGCCCACCTCGTCCCGGCACAGGACCGCGGCCTGCCGCTCTACGCCGGCTACGCACACCGGGTCTGCGTACACGTCCCACCGGACCACGCGGACGCGCTGCCCGAGATCGCCCGCGTGGTCGAACGGGAGCGCCCGGCCCACGTGTTCGCGCAGGTACGGATCGCCCACCCGGGTCGGATCCCGGGCCGGGTCGGCCTGGACACCCACGTGGCCGGCCCGGCGCCCGCCTGGGCCTCGGGCGTCGGCCCCGCACTGGGCGGGGACGTACGGCTGCCCGGGCAGGCCGCCGCGCACGTCGGCGGCCCCGTCGAGACACGCCTCGACGCCACGCTTCCCATACCAGGCGGTCGCGGGTCGACCTCCCGACCATCTCCAAGGGGTTGAGCACAAGTGAGTCAGGATCGTCGGAACAACGCGTCGGACGACGGCTGCGGCTGCGGCGGGAGCGATCCGGCCCCGGTACCGCCGGTGCGCAACCGGTTCTACCCGGGCAAGCTGATGGACGTCCGGCACTGGTACGTCGAACAGGACTACCACCGCCAGACCGCGGCCACGCTGGCCCGACTGGGCCTGGGCACCGGCGTGTTGTGCGGCCTCGACGTCGAACTGGGCACCGACGGCGCGCTGACCGTCACGCCCGGCGTCGCGGTGGACGGGCACGGCAAGCTGATCGTGGTGGACCGGCCGGTCCGGATCGACAAGCCGAACCAGCCCACGGACTGCGCCGGCCAGGCGACCGGCAGCCCGGTCAGCACCGGCACGGTCGCGGTCCTGGTGTGCCGGCACGAGTGCGGGACCGAGTTCGTTCGGATGCCGGTGGTGGACTGCGAGGTGCGCGAGGAGTGTGTACCCTCGCTCACCCTGGAGCGGTTCTCGATTCGAATCGTCGCCCAGGACCCGACCCCGGTCGGTCTGACCGACAAGCAGTGCGCGACGATCTTCCCGCCCCGGCGCGGCGAGGGCTTCGACCGCCGCGAGGTGGTCGCGGACACCGTCGGGCACGACTGCGGGTGCGCGGACGACTGCGTGGTCCTGGGCACGGTGACCTACGCACCACCGGCCGCGCCCGATCTGGACGCCACCACATCGCGCCCGGTCGTGTACTCCAACCGGGTGCTGTTCGACCTGCTGATGTGCCTGGCCGCCCGGGTGGACACGTGTTGTGCGACCACCGTGCCGCCCCGGATCACCGCACTGTGGCCGCAGGTGGGCGCCGCCGCGACCGGCGCCACCTGGCGGGCGTTCGTCGCCGAGAAGCGGCTAGAGATCGCCTTCGACCGACCGCTCGTCGACGCCGCGTTCGATGCCCCGGACACCTGGCTGGGCCTGTGGCAGCTCGACCACACCGGCGCCCGCCGGCTCACGCTGACCCGGGCCGGCGGTGCGTTCACCCACATCGCGGTGCCCGCCGGCGGTGAGGGCGTGGCGTACACCGTCGGGCTGCAGAGCGACGGGCTGCCCACCTCGACGGTGTTCGTGGTCGGCTCCCGGGTCCCGGTCAGCGGACCGCCGCGCGCCCAGGGCCCCGACGGCCTGGCCCTGGACCCCGACCTGATCGGCACCGCGCTGACCCAGGCCGACCGCGACGCGCTGTGGGCGCAGGTTTCGGGCGGCGCGAAGGACACCACGCTGACCGCCCTGGTGGACCGCGCGCCGTTGCCGAACGTGCCGCCGTTCCCGACCGGCAACGGCAATCAGGGCGGCGAGTTGCACGTGTTCACCCCACCGCCGCCGCCGTCGTTCGCGCCCGAGACGATCGAGCACGGGCCGCGGCTGCTCCGGGTCTGGCCCGAGGGCGGCTCGCGGCTCGATCGTGCGGGCATGTCCGCACCGCAGTGGGCACACTTCGTCCGCACCCCGCGGATCGAGCTGACGCTGGACGCCCCGCTCGCCGACGCCCCACTCGCCGACCCCACCGGCTGGATCCGGCTGTTCCAGGCGGTCCACGACGGCGACTGGATCGGCGGCTTCCGGCCGCTCGAACTGGGCCCCGGGGCGCGCACGATGCCCGAATCGGACCGGCCGCTGCCGGCCGACTCGGTGACCTACGCGTTCGACGTGCGCGGGATCCGGCCGCCGGCCGGCCACGAGCCGGACGCGGTGTTCCTGTTCCAGATCCGCTCCTCGACCGCGGCCCCCGTGCCGCCGGTGGGCGCGGACACGCCGACGTTGCCCCTGGACGCGGACTTCCTCGGCACCGCCCTCGACAACCACGCCCTGTTCTCGATCTGGACCGGACAGCAGCTGCCCAGGCCGCTGCCGCCCTCGGTGGTCGGCGCCCGATCGACCGTGGGGGAGCGCCTGTTCGGCGACAACCCCGGCGGGTTCCTGCACATCGCGTTCGCGGTGGCACCGGAGTGAGCGGGATGCCCGGCGCGGGCCGCCGGCGAAGCCAAGCGGGCGCGCGGCGCCACCGAGACGACGCATACCGAGGAGCTGAGGGACGTTGACCGGGTACGAGCAAACGATCCGGCCCATCGTGGTGGCCGGTCAGGGCGGCTGCGGCTGTGGTTGCGGCGCAGGCGCGGCCGGCGCCGGAAGTGCGTCCTGCGGCTGCGGCGACTGCCTGGCCGGGAACGCGACCGGGCGGCTGCGCCCCCGCTGGTTCGGCGGCCAACTGGTGGGACCCGAGGACCTCGCCCAGACCGGCGTCTGGCTGCTCGAACGTATGCGCCGGCACAACCGGTTGTTGCACGGCTGGGGTGTGGTGTGCGGGGTGACGGTGCGCACCGTGCCGTTCGGGGACGGCGGCCGACTGCCGTGGCTCCTGGACGTGTCGGCCGGCTATGTGCTGGGTCCCTACGGTGACGAGATTGTCGTCGACCACCCGATCCGGGTCGACGTGCGCGACTCGCTGCCCGCCGGCGGCGACGGTTGCCCGCCGCCGACCGACCCGTGGTGCGCGCCGGTGCGCGGACGCCGCGAACCGGGACATACGTACTATCTCGCGGTGCGCTACGACGAGTGTTTGACCGCTCCGGTGGCGGCGGCCGGGTGCGACTGCGAGGACACCGCGTGTGAGTACAGCCGGGTCCGGGAGGGCTTCCGGCTCGGCGTGTTGGACACGCTGCCCGACCCCTACGTGCATCGGAACGACGACACCCGCACCGAGACGACCGGCTGTTCGTCCCGGATCACCGACGCCGGCACCCGGGCCTGCCCGCCGTGTCCCAGCCAACCGTGGGTGGTGCTCGCCGACTTCACCGTAGCGGCCGACGGCACGGTGAGCGTGGACCCGCTGCGCAACCGGCGCTTCGCGGCCTCGTTCGGCGGCTTCGGCTACTACTGCGGCCAGCCCACCCTCGCCGCACCCACGGCGTCCCGATGGAGCGAGGTGACCCGACAGGCCACGGCGAACGTGTTCGCCGCGACGCACACCCAGGACGTGCTGAGCGCACCCGATCCGGCCGCCGTCCGCACGTTGCCCGCGCGCGCCCTGCTGGGCATCGCGGACACTCCGCATCTGGCCGAACTGCTCGGCGATCGTACGGTGGCCGACCTGGCCCGCTCCGATCCCGGGCAACTCGCCGCCGCGGCCGACGCGGCGGCCATCCCGCCCACCCCCGTCCTGGACGCGATCGACCGGGCCAACCTGGTGCTGCGGCTGACGGACGGCTGACCGACGGCTGAGCGCCGGGGGAGGAGTGCGGGGAGAGGAGCACGGAGCAAATCCTGCACTATCGGTCAACTCTCAACCTGAAGTGGAGGTTCAGGTCGGCGTCGCCGAGGCCGCCCGGGGGTGGGTCGCCGGCCCCGCCCGCCCGGTGGTCCGGGGCTACCCTGAGAGGCAGCCGGTGTCGACCTCGTGTTCGAGTGCGCGGGCCCGCTCCGGGCCGGCGACGACGCCGGCGATCGGGCCTCCTAGGCGGCCGGCGCCGCCCCCACCGGAAGAGCCCGTTCGTCGACGGCCACCGGGCGGGAAGGGGCGCTCATGGCCACCGCGTACGTCCACGACTTCGACGCCGGCTCCCGCGAGCAGGCCGCACTGCTCGGCGGCAAGGGCGCCAACCTCGCCGAGATGACCCGGCTCGGCCTGCCCGTACCACCCGGCTTCACGGTGGGCACCGACGCGTGTCGGGTGTTCCTGCGCACCGGCGAGGTGCCGGTCGGGCTCGACGCCGAGATCGCCGAACACCTGACCGGATTGCAGCGGGCGATCGGCCGGCGGCTGGGGGAGCCGGACGATCCGCTGCTGGTGTCGGTGCGTTCCGGCGCCCGGTTCTCGATGCCCGGGATGATGGACACCATCCTCGATGTGGGCCTCAACGACGCGTCGGTGTTCGGCCTGGCCAAGGCGAGCGGCCGGGAGCGGTTCGCGTGGGATTCCTATCGCCGGTTGGTGCAGATGTACGGCACCACCGTGCTCGGCGTGGCCGCCGCGCGGTTCGAGGACGTGCTCACCCGGCGGCGGGCGGAACGGGGCCTCGCCGACGATCTGGGTTTCGAGGTGTCGGATCTGGCCGGGATCGTCGAGGAGTTCAAGGCGGTGATCGGCCAGGACACCGGCGAGGAGTTCCCGCAGGACCCCCGCGCGCAGCTCGACCGGGCCGTCCGGGCGGTGTTCCGGTCCTGGACCGGCGAACGGGCCCGGGTCTATCGGCGGCGCGAGCACATCCCGGACGACCTGGGCACTGCGGTGACCGTGCAGGCGATGGTGTTCGGCAACTCCGGACCCGACTCGGGCACGGGCGTCGCGTTCACCCGCGACCCGGCCACCGGCCGGGCCGGCGTCTACGGCGACTATCTGCCCGACGCGCAGGGCGAGGATGTGGTCTCCGGAGTGCGCAACGCGCTGCCGCTCCAGGAGCTCGAAGCGCTGGATCCGCGCTCGTACGAACGGCTGACCGGGATCCTGGGCCTGCTGGAGACCCACTATCGCGACCTGTGCGACGTCGAGTTCACCATCGAACGCGGCCGGTTGTGGATCCTGCAGACCCGGGTCGGCAAACGGACCGCCGAGGCGGCCTTCCGGATCGCCTGCGCGCTGGTCGACGAGGGACTGATCGACTGGCCGCAGGCGCTGAGCCGGGTGGACGGCGGGCAACTCGACCAACTCACCTTCCCGCGCTTCGACGCGCACGGGGACGCCACGCTGCTCGCCCGCGGGGTGCCGGCCTCGCCGGGGGCCGCGGTCGGCGCGGTCGTGTTCGACGTGCCCGAGGCGACCCGGCGGGCCGCGGCCGGCGAACCGGTCGTCCTGGTCCGGCCGGAGACCAGCCCGGACGACCTGCCCGGGATGATCGCCGCCGAGGCGGTGGTCACCGGGCGAGGCGGCAAGACCAGCCATGCGGCGGTGGTGGCCCGGGGGATGGGCAAGGTCTGCGTGTGCGGCGCGGCGGACCTGGACATCGACGTGGCCGGCCGCCGGTGTACGGGGGCGGACGGGACGGTCGTCGCGGAGGGCACGACGGTCTCCGTGGACGGTACGGCCGGCACCGTGTATGTGGGCGCGCTGCCATTGGTGGCCTCGGCGGTGACCCGGTATCTGGAGACCGGTATCCGTTCGGCGGGGGTGGTCGAGGCGGTTGCGCGGTGTCTGGAACAGGCCGACGCGGCACGCCGGTTGGCGGTGTTGGCGAATGCCGACACGCCGGCGGACGCGGCCCGGGCCCGGCGCTTCGGCGCGGGCGGGATCGGGCTGTGCCGTACGGAGCACATGTTCCTGGGCCCGCGTCGCCGACTGGTCGAGGAGCTGATCCTGGCCCGCACGGACGCCGACCGGCGGCCTGCGCTGGACGCCCTGCTGCCGTTCCAGCGCGCGGACTTCACCGAGATCCTCGCGGCCATGGACGGCCTGCCGGTGACCATCCGGCTGCTCGACCCACCGCTGCACGAGTTCCTGCCCGACCACACCGAAGCGGCGGTCCGGCTCGCGGTGGCACGCGCGACGGGCGAGGAGCCGGACCCGCACGAGGTCCGGGTGTACGAGGCGAGCGAACGGCTGCGCGAGCAGAACCCGATGCTGGGCCTGCGCGGGGTACGCCTGGCGCTGCTCGTCCCGGGGCTGATCGCGACCCAGGTGCGGGCGATCGGCGAGGCGGTGGTGGCGCGGGTACGGGCCGGCGGTGACCCGCACCCGGAGATCATGATCCCGCTGGTGGCCACCGTCGCCGAACTGCGCCTGGTCCGCGCCGAGGTCGAGCGGGTCCTGGCCGAGGTCGGGCAGGAGGCCGGCATCCCGGTGGACTGCCCGGTGGGCACGATGATCGAACTGCCCCGGGCCGCGCTCACCGCCGGGGAGATCGCGGCGGCGGCCGACTTCTTCTCGTTCGGGACCAACGACCTGACCCAGACCACGTGGGGCCTGTCCCGCGACGACGCGGAGGCCGCGTTCCTGGCCGACTATCTGGACCGGGGGATCCTCACCGTGTCGCCGTTCGAGACGATCGACCGCGAGGGGGTCGGCCGTCTGGTCCGGCTGGCCGTGGAGGAGGGTCGGCGGGCCCGGCCGGACCTGCGGATCGGGGTCTGCGGGGAGCACGCCGGCGATCCGGCGTCGATCCACTTTTTCCACGAGGTCGGCGTGGACTACCTCTCCTGCTCGCCCTACCGCCTGCCCGCCGCTCGACTCGAGGCGGGCCGGGCGGCGGGATCGGTGGATGCGGAGGAGGTCACACGCCGGCGGCGGTGACCACCGCGTCGGTGGCGAAGCCCAGGAACAGCCCGGCCAGGATCATCCACGTGGTCAGTTCCTTGACCGCGGCCCGGCGGGCGACGGCGAGGAGTTCGATCACCACGTAGAGGATGGACCCGGCGGCCAGGCCGAGGAACGCGACGCTCAGCACGTCGTTGACCAGGTGTTGCCCGAGCAGCGTGCCGACGAAGGTGGGACCGCCGCCGATCAGGCCGAGCAGCGCGAGCGAGGCCCAGGAGGGGCGTTCGCCCTCGGCGGCGAGCGGGGCGACGATCCCGAAACCCTCGGTGGCGTTGTGCAGGCCGAAGCCGATGATCAGCAGTACGGCCAGGGAAAGCTCGCCCCGCGCGGCCGAGTTGCCGATGGCCAGGCCCTCGGCGAAGTTGTGCAGGCCGATGCCGACCGCGATCATCAGCGCCAGTTCGGCGGCCTGCGTACGCGGCGCGGGGGCCCGCTCGGCGACACCGGCCGCGCCCGGCCCGGCCGGCAACGCGGCCTTGGCCCGGCGCTGCGCGGCCCAGCGGTCGTACCAGACCAGGCCGCCCAGGCCGATCGCCAGCCCGACGAACAGGACCGACGTGTCGGCCGCCGCGCGACCCCAGCGGTGGTCGGTCAGGGCGCTGTCGGTGGGTGCCCAGGCGTGCGAGAGCACGTCCCACAGCAGAAAGATCAGGATGCCGATGGCCAGCGCGTTGAGCGCGGCGCGCAGGCGGGGCGCGGGGTCGGAGAGCCGACCGATCGGCAGGCCGAGGTAGATGGTGAATCCGGCGATCGCGCCGAGCAGGGTGATCTGGGCACTGGACATGGGCTTCCCCAAGGCAGAGGCCGAGTGACGCGGACGTCGAGCGGTCGCCGCCGGGTGTGTGGACACGATCGGCGGCGGCTGGACAGAACATATGGGCCGCTTACCGATTAATACCCCTGGTGAAGGCAAGGCTTGCCTAATATCTTTTGCCTGATATGTACATCTATTCGGCGATGCGGGGATGGACTTTTCTTGGATGGGGGATCGGTGCGGCGATCGGTTTCGGCCAGGGAGTGCTGTCCGAGATCGATCGGGGACTTCCGGTGGCTTCGCGGCGATTCGGCCGCAGGCCGGGCGGCAGGGCTGTTGGCGGACGGTAACGAGGCCGAAACAGAGCGTGCCGCAACTGTCTGTAAATGGGGTTTCACACACCGCTGTCGATACGGAAATCTGGCCTGCGTTGGCAGCCGCCAACCAATCACACGGTTAGGACACTCGCATGATCCGCATATTCGGGACCATCGCCGCCGCCACCACCTTGGTGGGCGCGGTCGCCTTCGCCCCGACGGCCCGGGCCGACGCCGCTCCCACGACGTCGTGCCCCACCGGCAACCTCTGTGTCTACAGCGGGCACAACCTGACCGGGGCGCGCACCGTGATCCCCGCGCAGCTCATCGAGGACCGCAGCGATGCCGGGTACACGATCGACCGGCCGGTCCTGTCGGTGGCCAACCGCACCGGGTTCGACGTGCTGCACGGCGTGAGTCGCCCGGTGGTCTGTATCCGGTTCCCCTGCTACCAGTACACGGTGAACGGGCGGATCGACGCCGGGCGCGACATCGCGTCGGCGGACACGGCGGGCCAGGCGCTCGTGGTGGGCAAGGACTTCGGCAAGTAGGCCGACGGTAGGAACAACAGGAGAGATCGTCGCCCCCGGTGCTCGATGCACCGGGGGCGGCTTTTGTTTGTCGGTGGGCCTTTGTTGCGCCATGCGTCCCGGAACGGCCTGACATATCAGTGGATTTCTCTGGTCTCATCCGGTGTGCCGGTGGCAGGCTGCGTTCGTGGCTGGTCGACCGGCCCGTCACCAGGCAGTACGTCAAGTCCGGACAGGGAGATGCGGCGTGGAGAGTTCTGTTCTCGAACTTCAGGAACTGCCGGAGACCGATGAACACCAGGGCCTCGAGCCGATGATGTGTTGCGACACCGGACACCACAGCTTCGAGCCGACCGATGTGTGCGTGGCGGCGCTCGACTGATCCGCCGATGACGGCTCCGTGCGAGCGGTTCGGCCGTTCGTACGGAGCCTTTGGCGTCGGGATCGGGGATGGGGGATCGGGGCGAGATGGTGGTGGACGCGGTCCCGACCGGGTGGATGCCGGTGGTGTCGGGCTCCGTCGCGACCGCGGCGTTGGCGCGGGTCGCGGTGCTGGCCGGGGAGCCTCGGGCCACGCCGCGTCGGGTGCGGTACGACCTGGGCGGCGGGGGCGCGGGGCTGGCCGTGGTGTGTCGGCAGCTGCACCGGTGGCGGCCGGGGCAGGGCTGGGATGCGATGGCGGAGCGCTGGCTGGCCGCGGCGGAGGCGGGTGCGGGCGTTGGTGTTGGTGTCTTGCGGTCGGGGGGCGTTGCGTCGGGGTTGTGGGGTGGTTCGGGTGGGCTCGAGTTCGCGGGGTGGGTGCTTGGGCGCGACTTCGACCCGGTGCCCCGAACGGAGGTCGGGCGTGGGTGGGACCGGGCGTCCGGAAGTGCGGGCGTGGGGCGCGAGTTCGACCTTGTGTACGGGCTCACCGGGGTGTGCACCAACCTGCTGTGTCGGGTCGCGGAGCCGGGGAGTCGGGAGGCGTTGCGGGCGGGGCTGGCCGTGCTGGTTCGGTCCGTCGGTGTTGGGGAGTGGCCTCAACCGGGTTTGGCGCACGGGGTGTCCGGGCCGTTGGCGCTGATGTCGCTGGCGTATCGCGCCGGCGTTCGGGTGCCGGGGCAGGCCGCCGCGATCGAGCGGGCCGGTGCGCGGTTGGTGGAGTGTTGTGTGGCGGACGACTGGGGGCCCAACTGGCCTGCCATCAACGGTGATTCGCGGATTGCGCACGGCTCGTGGTGTGTCGGTGCGGCGGGGATCGCTCGGGCGTTGTGGCTGGCGGGTGAGGCGCTGGGCGATGCCGACCTGCGGACGTCGGCCACCGACGCGCTCGCTGCGGTATTGGCCCGGCCGGCCCGGGAACGGCTGGTGGACAAGGCGCCGGGGCTGTGCCACGGACTGGCCGGACTGTTGCAGATCACGCTGCGCTTCGCGGTGGATACGGGCGACCCGGGTCTGCGCGGCGCGGCGACCCGGCTGACCGAGGAACTCCTGGACCGCCACCCGACCACCGCCGGCCCCGGTCTGCTCGACGGCGCGGCCGGGGTGATCCTCGCCCTGCTCGCCGCGACCACGAGCACGCCGCCGAGCTGGGACCGGGCGTTGCTGCTCGCGTAGCGGGGGCGCGCCTGTCGGGCGATGTCGGACCGGTTGTGGAGACTTTGTTGCCATGACTACATACGACAACCGGTCTCGAGTGCCGATCGCGGTGCCGACCGACCCCGAGATTCGCGCGCTGTCGGCTGCTTTGGAGGCACAGCGGCGGCATGTCCTCGCCATCCTCGACGGACTGGACGAACCGGCCCTGCGGCGGCCGGTGTTGCCGTCCGGGTGGAGCTGCCTGGGTGTGGTCCGGCATCTGGCACTGGACGTCGAGCGATTCTGGTTCGGCGCCGTGGTCACCGGGGACGCGGGCGTGATCGCGGGACTCGCGGAGATCGACGACGCCTGGCAGGTGGACCCGGACCGGTCGGCCGCCGAGGTGCTGGACCGGTATCGCACCGAGGTGGCTCTGGCGAACACGGTGATCACCGGCACGGCGGCCGACGTGCCCCTGGCCTGGTGGCCGCACGACCTCTTCGGCGAGCCGCACCTGCACAGTCTGCGCGAGGTGGTGCTGCATGTGATCACCGAGACCGCGTGCCATGCCGGCCACCTGGACGCGGCCCGCGAACTGATCGACGGGCGGCAGTGGTTGGTGCTGGGCTAGGACGCGTTCTGCGACACGTCCTGGGACGCGTTCCGGGACACGCCGCCGTCGAGGGGGCGCAGGAAGCGGCGTTCGTAGCGTTTGATGCAGCCGGTGCGGCGGGCCAGTTCGACCGCGGCCAGGCAGTCCGGGTCGGTCGCCGCGTCCGTACGGTACTGCTCGTAGGAGGCGAAGCCGGGGAACGAGAAGAGGGCGTAGGCGATGTCGCTGTCGCCCTCGCTGGGCATGAAGTAGCCGTGGTGGGTGCCGCCGAACCGGTTGACCAGCTCGATCCAGCGACGGCCGTACTCCTCGAAGTCGGCCAGTTTGTCCGCGTCGATCTCGTACTTCAGATGAATGGTGATCATTCGTACATGATGCCGGCGACTATTGTTCGGCACTCCGCCGCAGTGCCAGCAATTGGCCCGGCCAGTCCGGGAGCTCGGGGCGCTCGACGGTGAAGGGGGTGACGGGGGTGAAGCCGAGCGCCTGGTACTGGCGGATCAGCGCGCCGTCGCCGCCGGCGTAGCAGTCGACCCGGATCAGGTCGATCTCGCGGCGGGCGGCCTCCTGGCGGACGTCCTCGATCAGCGCGGCGCCGACGCCCGCGCCGACGAACCGTCGGTCGGTGACCAGGAGGTTGACGAACCATTCGGGCTCGTCGACGGTCGGGATGTAGGTGGAGGGGGTTGCCGAGGCGACGCAGGTGCCGGCCGGCTCGCCGTCGATCTCGGCCAGGCGAGCGTGCCCTTGGCGAAGGTAGTTCTCCACCCGCTGCACGGCCTCGGGGCGGGTGGACCACGGCTCGGTGCCCCATTGGCCGGCGCGGCCGTCGGCGGCCAGCCAGGCCACCGCGCGGTCGAGCATGGCGACGACGATCGGTACGGCCTCCGGGCCCACCGTCCGGATGTGCACGGTGCGCCGCCCGTTGTCTTCCGAGCCCATCGAGGTCCCCTCCCGCTGCCGCCATGATCGTCGTCCATCGGGATCCTCGCACCATACGGGTGGTCGGCGCGAGGGGGGTCGGACGGCGAGGTGCCCTGCGGATCCCGGTTCGGGGTGGGGACCCACAGGGCGGCTCGGCGGATTCGGTCAACCGGTGACCGAGTCGGTTACCCGGCCATGCACCTGGCCCACTGGGCGCGGGCGAAGGCCGCTCCGACGGTCCAGTAGGTGTTGTCGTAGTCGATGGTGCACTGCTCGCGCTTGGTGTGCTGCCACGGCGGCCCCGCCTGCGCCGCGGAACCGGCGGTCATTACGAGTACGGGGGCCAGGACGGCCGCGCCGGCAATGGCGCCGGCGATTCGACGGATGCTCATGGGGGTGAACTCGCTTTCATGGTGCGGGAATCGGTGGGGGCGGCCGGCCCGCGATGGCACGCGGTTCGGAACTCGCTGTCGTATCCTCGCGATCACATCCGGAAGGCGAAATCCCATATTTCTGGGATGTTCCCGATTGCCGGCGCCAAGTGGGCCCGGATTCTTGACGGTTGCCCTACGGACAGGCTTGATGCCTGCGTGTTACGTTTCGCGCCATGGCACTACGCGGGGCGAGCGCGCAGCGGGCGATCGAGGGCTTACGCGAACTTGCCGGGATGGGTCTGACCGCTCCCGAGATCTTCCGCCGGTCCGACGAACTGCTGCGTGGCGTACTGGAGTTCGACGCCGTGTGCTGGCACACCGCCGATCCGGCCACCGGACTGGTCACCTCGGTGCTGAGTGACGATCTCAGCCTGGCGGGCTTTCGCGAGGCGGTTCGGCTCGAGGTGTGGCACGAGGACGCCGCCTCCTTCCCCAACATCCGGCGCAGCGGACTGCGGGCCGAGACGCTGAGCCGGGTGACCCGGGGGCGGCCGGAGCGCACGATCAGGTTCCGCGAGCAGATCGCGCCGGCCAGCTTCGGGGACGAACTGCGCGCCGTCTTCGATACGCAGGGCGGCATGTGGGGCTGCGCGGCGTTTCTGCGGGTCCCCGATCGTGGTCCCTACCTGGGCCGACACCGGGACTTGGCGGACATCGCCGCGCGGCACATCGGCAACGCGCTGCGCGCCTGCCACATCACGCCCGCCCGGTCCGCCGACGCCGAGGCCGAGCAGGCGCCCGCGATGGTCATCCTGGGCCCCTCGAACGGTCTGGTCGCCGCCGACGATCGGGCCCAGCGGCTGCTGGCCGAACTGGCCGACGACGCGATGGCCGCGCTCTCCGTACCCACCGCGTTTGCGATCGCCTCGGAGCGGGCCAGGCGGGCGGCGTGCGGGGAACTGCCGGCACAGGGCAAGATCCGGGTCCGCGCCGCCGACGGCCGCTGGTTCGTCCTGCACGCCTCCCTCGTCGAGGGCCTCGCGGACGGCTGCGTCGGAGTGGTGGCCTCCCCGGCGTCGCCGGCCGAGACCATGCCGATGTATCTGGCCGCCTACGGCCTGACCGGCCGCGAGCAGGAGGTGGCGCTGCACGCGCTGCGCGGCTGCGATACGAAGGAGATCGCCCGGGTGTTGGCGATGACCCCGTACACGGTCCAGGACCACCTGAAGGCGATCTTCACCAAGGCCGGGGTGACCAGCCGACGCGAACTGATCGCCCGGATCGTGCTGGGGGAACAACCGACGATCTGACCCGGCGGGGGCGGCACGGGGGGCGCGATCGGGCGCGGTCGTCCCGCCCGACCTGCGGTGTTGTGCCGGTATGGCGAGGCTGCGCCGCGGGCTCGGCGGGCTCGGCCGCAGCGGTGGGGCCGGTGCTAGGGTCGACTCGCACTGTGTGAATCGGATGAACCGGAAAGGGAACGTCATGCGCCAAGAGTCCAGCGGTCTCTGCGGAATTCATCCGATCTGCGCAGTTGCGGGAGCCACTGGCCGTCATGAACTTTCTGAATATCGGGATTCTTGCCCATGTTGACGCCGGCAAGACCAGTCTGACCGAGCGTCTGCTGTTCGACGCGGGCGTGATCGCCCGGGTCGGCAGTGTCGATGCCGGGAGCACCCAAACCGATTCGCTGGACCTCGAACGTCGACGCGGGATCACCATCCGCTCGGCGGTGGTGGCGTTTCGGGTGGACGATCTCCAGGTCAATGTGATCGACACGCCCGGCCACTCGGACTTCGTCGCCGAGGTCGAGCGGGCCTTGCGGGTGTTGGACGGCGCCGTACTCGTGGTGTCGGCGGTCGAGGGTGTGCAGGCGCGAACGCGCGTACTGATCCGCTCACTTGTGCGGCTGCGGATCCCGGTGCTGGTCTTCGTCAACAAGATCGATCGCCGGGGTGCGCGGTACGGCGAGGTGCTCGACGCGCTCACCCGGGAACTGGGGCCGGGCTGCGTCGCGATGGGGTCGGTGCGGGACATCGGCACCGCGGGCGCACGCTTCACGCCGTTCGAGGTCGGCGACGTGGACGCGGCTGCGGACGTGGACACCGGCGCGGCGTTCGCGGAGCGGCTCGCGGAGGCGTTCGCCGATCACGGCGAGTCGTTCGTGGACGCCTACCTGGACGAGCGGGTCACCGTCTCGGCGGCGGACTACGCACGGGAGTTGCGCCGGCAGGTCGGGCACGCCTGGACCTACCCGGTCTTCTTCGGCTCCGCGATGACCGGCGAAGGGGTCGACCCGTTGATCCGCGGGATCGTCGAACTGCTGCCCCGGGGCCGGGAATCGGCGGCTCGTGCGGCGGTGGATGGGGAGCCGTTGCGCGCGGTGGTGTTGAAGATCGAGCGGGGCCGCGCGGGGGAGAAGATCGCGTATGTGCGGATGCGCGGCGGGGTGCTGCGCGCCCGGGACGCGGTCACCTTCCACCGGCGGGATCCGCACGGCGGTGTACTCGAACTGCGCGGGCGTGTCTCGGCGGTGCAGGTGTTCGACCTGGGTACCGCGGTGCGCGACGCGGACGCGCCGGCCGGGGCGATCGCCAAGGTGCGCGGCCTGGCCGAGGTACGGGTCGGCGATCATCTCGGTTCGGCCGAAGACCTGCCCACCCAGGGCCTGTTCGCGCCGCCCACGCTCGAATCCGAGGTGACTTTGGCGAGTGCGAGCGAGCGTCCCGCGTTGTACGCGGCGCTGCAACGGATCGCGGAGGAGGACCCGATGATCGACGTGCGCGGCGACGAGGCGACCGGGGCGATCTCGGTGCGGTTGTACGGCGAGGTGCAGAAGGAGGTGATCGCCTCGACGCTGGCCGAGTCGTTCGGGCTCCGGGTCGCGTTCGAGCGGTCGCGCGCGCTCTACTTCGAACGGCCCGTCGGCGTCGGCGAGGCGCTGGAGGAGGTCGACGGGGACGGCGTCACCTTCTTCTGGGCGACGGTGGGGTTGCGTATCGAACCCGGGCCGGTGGGCAGCGGCATCGTGTTCGGCCTCGGGGTCGAACTGGGCGCCCTGCCACTGGCGTTCCACCGGGCGATCGAGGAGTCGGTACATCGCACGCTGCAACAGGGGCTGCACGGCTGGGAGGTGTTGGACTGCGCGGTGACGCTGACCCACACCGGATACTTCAGCCCGGTCAGCGCGGCCGGGGACTTCCGCAGCGTGACACCGCTGGTGGTCGGCGACGCGCTGCGCCGGGCCGGTACCCGGATCCTCGAGCCGACGCACCGGTTCGAGATCGAGACGCCGGCGGATTGTCTGGGCGCGGTGTTGTCGGCGCTGAGCGCGGCGCGGGCGATCCCGGAGGAGCAGACCGCGAGCGGCGACCGGTTCGTGGTGTGCGGCACGATCCCGGCCGACCTGGTGCACGGGCTCACCGCGCGGCTGCCCGAACTGACCCGCGGTGAGGGCGTCCTGGTCAGCGAGTTCGGCGGCTACCGTCCGTACACCGGCCAACCGATCCCGACCCGGGAGCATACCGGCGCGAATCCGTACGACCGCGAGCGGTACATGCTGCACTCGCTCGGGCGAGCGCGCGGGATGTGACGGGGTCGGCCGGCGGGGCGGCGGGGCGAGGGTCGCGACTCGGCCCCGCCCGGCCGTCCCCGCCCCTTCACCCCGCCGGCGGCGCCGCCGCGGTGGAGGCCCGGGCGACCAGGCGCGGGGCGAATCGGTGGTCCACGTGGGGGGTGTGGTAGCCCTGGAGTCGCTGCCACATCGCGGTCGCGATCGCGGTGGACATCTGCTCTATCGGCTGCTGCACGGTGGTCAGCGGCGGGTCGCTGTGCGCGGCGAGGTAGGAGTCGTCGTAGCCCACCACCGACACGTCGCGCGGCACGGAGCAGCCCGCCTCGCGCGCGGCGGAGATCACGCCGAGGGCCATCAGATCGCTCCCGGTGACGATCGCGGTCGCGCCCGCGTCGAGCAGTCGGCGGGCCGCGGCCTGGCCGCCGGTGAGCGAGTAGGTGGACTCCACGTAGAGCGCGTCGTCGCAACCGCCGAAGGTCGCGGTCATCGCGGCGCGGTAGCCGGCCAGTCGGTGACGTGAGGGGCGGTAGAACTCCTCGCCGCCGGCCAGCGCGATCCGGGTGTGCCCCAGGCTGTGCAGGTGGGCCACGGCCAGTGCGGTACCGGCGGCCTCGTCGGTGGTGACGGTGGACACCGGCAGACCCGATACGCCGCCGTTGACCAGGACCATCGCCACGTGCTTTTGGTGCAGATGCCAGTAGAAGCCGTGATCGGCCTCGGGGTTGGCGTGCCGCCCGGAGATCAGTACGAGTCCCTCGATGCCGCGCCGCAACAGTGTTTCGATGTAGTCCAGTTCGGTCGGCCCGTGTTTCGTCGAGCTGCCGATCAACGCGGTGACGCCGTACTGGCCCAGGCGTGCCTCCACCGCCCCGGCGAGCAGCGCGAAGGCCGGGTTCTCCAGTTCCGGCACGATGATGCCCACGAACGGCCGGCCGACCGGCGCGGGGGCGACCATGCCCTGCGCCCGGATGGCGTCCAGGACCTTGGTGCGGGTGTGCTCGGCGACTCCGGGCTTGTCGTTGAGGACGCGGCTGACAGTCGCCGCGCTGACTCCGATCCGGTCGGCGATCCTACGGACCGAAGGTCGCTCCGATGTCACGCGACGGTCACCCCATCCCCCTCGTTGAAACGGCTCACCCGGCGGAACTCCCCCGAGGAGTCCACGAGGTGCCCCACGCTACCGAAACGTGTTTCGCCGTTGCAACAAAATCTTTGAAACATGTTGCAGAATGTTGCAGTCGTTTGCCGATTGCTTTTACGCTCCTCGGCATTCGACCTGATGAACGGCATGTTTCGGAGTCGCAAACGCCATGCACCCACCGGAAACACTCGGTAACACAGCGGCGCATCACGACGGTTCGCCGGGCTACGTGAGCAACCCGTCGCCGCAACCCGGCGACCACGTCGAGCTGTTCGTGCGCACCCACACCGCCACCGGCACCAAGCGTGTCCATGTACGCACCAAGGTCGACGGCGAACCGGCGTTCACCGAGGCGAAGGTGGACCGCGTGGTCGGCGACGAGACCTGGTGGCGGGTCGGCGTCGAGGTCGGCAGCACCGAGTTCGGCTACCGATTCCTGCTCGACACCCCCGACGGGAACCGCTGGCTCACCGGCGCCGGCACCGCCGCCCGCGACGTGCCGGACACTGGTGACTTCACGCTCACCACCTACGCCGCGCCGCCCGCGTGGGCCGCCGACGCGGTGGTCTACCAGATCTTCCCGGACCGCTTCGCCCGCTCGGCCCGACAGACCGACACCCTGCCGGACTGGGCCCGCGCGGCGAACTGGGACGACCCGGTGCCGTGGGGCACACCCGGCGCACTGCAGCAGATCTACGGCGGCGACCTGTGGGGCGTGCTGGACCGGCTCGACCACATCCGGGCCCTGGGCGCCGACGTGCTCTACCTCACCCCGTTCTTCCCGGCCCGCTCCAATCACCGCTACGACGCGACCACCTTCGACCGGGTCGACCCACTGCTCGGCGGCGACGAGGCGCTGCGCGCGCTCACCGCCGAGGCGCACCGGCGCGGGATGCGGGTGATCGGCGACCTGACGCTCAACCACTCCGGGGACGGGCACGAGTGGTTCCGGCGCGGGCAGGCCGAACCGGGCTCCGCCGAGGCGGACTTCTACTACTTCGACGCCGAAGACCGGGGCCGCTACGCCTCGTTCTGCGGTGTGGACACCCTGCCCAAGTTCGACCACACCTGCGCCGAGCTGCGCTCGCGGCTGTACGCCGGGCCGGACTCGGTGGTCGCGCGCTATCCGCGCGACTTCGGCCTGGACGGCTGGCGGATCGACGTCGCGCAATCCGCCGGGCGCCACGGCACCGAGGACCGCAACGCCCAGGTGGCGCGCGACACTCGGGCCACGCTGAGCGCCGCCGCGCCGGACACCCTGCTCCTGGCCGAACACCAGCACGACGCGTCCGCGTCGCTGCGCGGCGACGGCTGGCAGGGCACGATGGCCTACTCCGGCTTCACCCGGCCGGTCTGGGGCTGGCTGGCCGATGCGCCGCTGACCGAGTTCTGGGGCGTGCCCGGTCCGATCCCCAGCTATGGCGGTACGGAACTGGCCACCGTGATGCGGGACTTCGCCGCCCTGCTGCCGTGGCGTTCGTACACGCACAACCTGACCCTGCTCGACTCGCACGACACCCAGCGGTTTCGCTCGATGGCCGGGCGTGAGCACCAACACCTGGGCGCCGCCCTGCTGTTCACCCTGCCAGGGCTCCCGATGGTGTTCGCCGGCGACGAGGTCGGCGTGGCGGGCGTGCATCTGGAGGACGGGCGCCGGCCCTTCCCGTGGGATCCGAACCGCTGGGACCACGACACATACGCCACCTACCGGGACCTGATCGCACTGCGCCGGACCCACCGCGCACTGCGCGAGGGCGGCCTGCGCTGGTTGCACTGCGCGGCCGACACGGTGGTCTACGAGCGTTGGTTGCCCGGCGAGACGCTCCTCGTCCAGGTCAACCGGGCGACCCACACCCCGATCGCCGCCCCGGTCGCCGCGCAGAGCCTGACCGGCGGCCCGGACCTGCGCCCGGGCGAGCCGATGCCGGGCGACGGCCCGGCGTACCACGTCTGGCGGGTGGAGGGCGCGTGATGGACCTCGAGCCGGCGTCGACCACCTCCATACCCATGATGGGAGAACCCCCGACCATGTCCGCGACCGCGGCTGCCGCCGGTGTGCTCGAGACGTTGCCCAACGTGCGCTCGGAGCACCTGGACAACACCCGTGACGTGCACGTCTACCTGCCGCCGGGCTACCACCCGGACGCCGGCCCCTACCCGGTGTTGTGGCTGCACGACGGGCAGCACGTGTTCGCCCGCACCGGTCTCGAGCCCAGTTGGCGGGTCGAGGAGACGCTGGATCGGCTGATCGGCGCGGGACTGGTACCACCGCTGGTGGCGGTCGCCGTGGACAACGGCCGGGACGCGCGCGGTGCGGAGTACAGCCACTATGTGCCCTACCCCCGCGACCCGCGCGCATTGGCCCGGGGCGAGCTGTACGAGCGGTTCCTGATCGAGGAGTTGCGCCCGCTGATCGCGGCCCGCTACGCGGTCACCGAGGACCCCGCGCAGACCGCCGTGCTCGGCTCCTCGATGGGTGGACTCGCCTCCTACCACCTCGCGTTCCGCCGCCCCGACGTGTTCGGCCTGGCCGGGGTGCTCTCGCCGTTCCTGGTCTTCGTCGACCCGATCACCCTCGACGAGACGGCGGTGCACCACCGACAGGACACGCGTGGACCGGCCCGGATCTGGGTGGACATCGGTGGCATGGAGGGCCTGATCACCGTGCGCCACGCCCGCGACCTGGTCGAGCACCTGATCACCGACGTCGGCTACGCGCCGGACCGCGAGGTGCGCTTCCACGAGGACCCGTCGGCGCCGCACCACGAGAGCGCCTGGGCCCGGCGGCTCTCCAGCGCTTTGCTCCACCTGTTCGGCGACGCCGAACTACCCCTGGCCGAACTGCGGTTGCCCGAGCGGCCGGTGCTGGCCACCGGGCAGCAGGACGCGAGCGTCGCGCCGGTCGGGGTACGCGCCGACGGTTGCGTGTACTCCGTCCTGGACGCCGAATTGACCTGGACCCCCGCCGACGCGCTGCGCCCGCTCGGCCTGGCCCGGGTGGCCCCGGCCCGGCCCGGCACCGTCGAGCTGACCGCGACCGCCGGCGGACACACCGCGCAGGGCAGCGTCGAGGTGGTCGAGGGCGGCGCCGACGCGCTTTTGGAGGTCACCGTGACCACCGCCGCCGACCTGCCCGCCGAGGAGACCGTGTACTTCTCCGGCCTGGTCACCACCCGCGTCGACGCCGGTACCTACCACGGCAGTTGGCGGCTCCCGCGCGGCGTCGGGCTGAACGGCGCGGTCGGTCGCGGCTGGCGCTGCGACGGCCTGGACGCGACCGGCGAGCCGATCCGCGACCCCTTCCACCACGACGGCGACCGGCACATCCGGCTGCACGTACCGGCCTGGAGCGACCTGAACGTGGTGACCCCCGCCGAGTCGTCCACCCCCACCGAGGAGACCCTGTGAGAACGCGTCTGCTGCTCCCGGCCGTGCTCGCCGCGACCGTGCTCGCCACCGCCGCGTGCGGCGGCTCAAGCGGCGGCACCGGTGACGGGGCCGGGAAACCCGCCGCGTCCGGCGCCGCTCCCGGCGCGCCGGCCGGCACCGGCTCGCTGACCGTCTGGGCCGACGACGCCCGCGCCAAGCCGCTCCAGGAGATCGCCGCCGCGTTCACCCGGGACAAGGGCGTCAAGGTCAAGGTCGTGCAGAAGGGCCTGGGCGAGATCCGCGACGACTTCGTCTCCCAGGCGCCCACCGGCCAGGGCCCCGACGTGGTGGTCGGTCCGCACGACTGGCTCGGCAAACTGGTGCACAACGGCGTCCTGGCTCCGCTCGAACTCGGCGACCGGGCCGCCGCGTTCTCCCCGGTCGCGCTCGACGCGATGCGCTACGAGGGCCGTACCTACGGGCTGCCCTACGCGGTGGACGGCATCGCGCTGCTCCGCAACACCGAACTGGCCCCGCAGGCCCCCGCCTCCTTCGACGAACTCCTGTCCACCGGCCGCCGGTTGGTCGCGGAGGGCAAGGCGAAACTGCCGGTCGCGGTGCCGGTGGACGCCAAGAGCGGCTCGCCGTACCACCTTTACCCGCTGCAGACCTCGTTCGGCTGTCAGGTCTTCGGCACCAAGCCCGACGGCGGTTACGACGCCAACAGGCTCGAACTGGACAGCCCGGCCTGCCAACGCTTCGCGCCCTGGCTGCGCGGGCTCGGCAGGGACGGCGTGCTCTCCACGTCGCTGACCGCCGAGATCGCCACCGACGCGTTCCTCAAGGGCCAGACCCCATACCTGCTCGCCGGCCCGTGGGACGCGGCCACCTTCCGCAACGCGCACGTCCCGTTCGCCGTCGACCCGGTGCCCAGCGCCGACGGCTCGCCGGCCCGCCCGTTCGTCGGCGTGCAGGGCTTCTTCGTCGGCGCCAAGTCGGCGAACCCGATCCTGGCCCAGGACTTCGTGCTCAACTACCTGTCCACCCCGCAGGCCCAACGTGCCCTCTACGACACCGGCGGCCGGGTCCCGGCCACCACCGCCGTCCTCGACCAGGTCAAGGACGATCCCGTGGTCGCCGGCTTCGCCCGCGCCGCGCAGGCCGGCGTGCCCACGCCGAACCTGCCCGCGATGGACAGCGTGTGGGCCGACTGGGGACTGACCCAACTGGCCATCGTCCAGGGGCGCGGTGAACCGGCCGAGCTGACCACCGCGATGGCGAGCCGGATCCGCGCCAAGATCGCCGCGGGCTGACGCGGAGCGGACGAGGAGAGACCGTCGTGACCCAGACCCTGCCCAACCGACCGGCGCCCCCCGCGCCGGACCCGCGGCCCACCGGCCGAGCCCGCCCGACCCCGGCCCTCCGCCGGGGCCCGGCCGGCCTCGCCGCCCGGATCGTCCTGCTGTCCACCGTCGACGCCCTCGCGGTCTACGGGCTGTTCGCGCTGGCCGCACGGCACTCGTGGGGGATGTTCGGCGCCCTGCTCGTGGGTACGGTCGCGGTGAACGTCGTCTACGCGAGCAAGCGCCACGTGCCCGCGAAATACCTCGCCCCCGGCGTCGCGTTGCTTCTGGTCTACCAGGTGTACGTGGTGCTCTACACCGGCGTCGCCGCCTTCACCAACTACGGCGACGGCCACAACAGCGACAAGCCCGACGCGGTCGCGGCGATCCTCGCGCACAGCGAGACGCGCGTCCCCGACTCGCCCGTATTCCCGGCCTCGGTGGTCGCGCGCGGCGACCGGGTCGGGCTGCTGCTGACCATGCCCGACCACAGTGTGCGACTGGGCCGGCCGGGACATCCGGCCGAGCCGGTGGCGCAGCCGGTGTACGACGCCGGCGGCCGGGCGGTCGCCGCACCCGGGTGGACCGCGCTGACGTACGCTCAGATCGCGGGCCGGCAACGCGAGATCAGCGAACTGCGGGTGCCCGCCGGGGAGGACCCGAACAGCGGCAGTCTGCGTACCGCCGACGGGATCAGCGCCGCCGCCTATCGTTCCACCCTGGTCTACGACCGCGCCGCCGACACGATCACCGACCGGGCCCGCGGCACGGTCTACCGACCCACCTCCGACGGCGTGTTCGCCGCGCCCGACGGCAGCCGGCTCAGCCCCGGCTGGAAGGTGTTCGTCGGGCTGGACAACTTCCAAAAGATCCTGACCGATCGGGACATCCGCGGCCCGTTCCTGAGCGTGCTGCTGTGGACGTTCGTCTTCGCGGGTGTCTCGGTCGCCGTGCCGTTCGCGATCGGGCTGGTGTTGGCCGCCGTCCTGAACGGGAGACACCTGCGCGGACACCGGTTCTACCGCTCGCTGATCATGCTGCCGTACGCCTTCCCGGCGTTCCTGGCCGCGCTGGTGTGGCAGGGCCTGCTCAACACCGACTACGGCTATGTCAACGTCTCGCTGCTCGACGGCGCGCACATCCCGTGGCTGACCGATCCGTGGCCGGCCCGACTGAGCGTGCTCGCGGTCAACGTGTGGATCAGTTTCCCGTACATGTTCCTGATCTGTACCGGCGCGCTCCAGGCGATCCCGGCCGAGGTCACCGAGGCGGCCCGGATCGACGGCGCGGGCCGGTGGCAGGTGCTGAAGCAGATCAGGTTGCCGCTGTTGCTGACGTCCGTCACCCCCATGCTGATCGCGACCTTCGCCTTCAACTTCAACAACTTCAACGTCATCTACATGCTCACCGGCGGCGGCCCCAAGGATCCCGACGCGCCGATCGAGGTCGGCTCGACCGATCTGCTGATCTCGCTGGTGTACAAACTCGCCTTCGGCGGCAGCACCCGGCAATACGGCCTGGCCTGCGCCGTCTCGATCCTGATCTTCGTGGTGGTCGCCGCGATCTCCGTCATCGGCCTGCGTCGCAGCCGCGCGTTCGAGGAGTCCTGATGATCCATTGGTTCGCGCGCACCGGCTGGCGGCACCTGATCGGGGTGCTCGCGGTGCTGGTGGCGATCTTCCCGCTGGTGTTCGTACTGTCCGCGTCGCTGAATCCGAGCGGCACACTCACCGGCTCCAACGAGCTGTTCTCGGACACCACGGGCGCGCACTACCGGGAGTTGTTCGACGACCCGATGCATCCGTTCGGCAAGTGGTTCGTCAACTCGATGGCGGTCGGCCTGGCCACCGCGATCGGGTCGGTGTTCCTGGGCGCGTGCGCGGGCTACGCCTTCTCCCGGTTCCGCTTCCGGGGCCGCAAGGCGGGGTTGACCACGCTGCTGCTGGTCCAGATGTTCCCGCAACTGCTCGCCTACGTCGCGCTGTTCCTGTTGCTGTCGGCGTTCGACGAGGTGTTCCCGGCGATCGGCCTGGGCAGTCGGCTGGGTCTGGTGATGATCTACCTCGGCGGCGCGCTCGGGGTGAACACCTATCTGATGAAGGGCTTCTTCGACACCGTGCCGCGCGATCTGGACGAGGCGGCGCGGATCGACGGCGCGTCGCACGCGCAGGTGTTCTTCCGGATCATGCTGCCGCTGGTGGCACCGGTGTTGGCGGTGGTGGCGCTGCTGTCCTTCGTCGCGACGCTCAACGACTTCGTGATCGCGAGCCTGGTGCTGGGCGACCCGGACAAGCAGACGTTGGCGGTCGGGCTCTACCACTTCATCTCCTATGGGGTGGGCCGCAACTGGGGCGTGTTCGCGGCGGGCGTGCTGATCGCCGCGCTCCCGGTGTTGGTGCTGTTCCAGTTCCTGCAACGGTTCATCGTCGGCGGGCTGACGGCGGGTGCGGTGAAGAGCTGAGGTCCCGCGTGCCGTTCCTGTTTCGCCTTTCCCGCCAGGTTCCACCGAAGGATGTTCTCGAATGACCCTCACGACCATGAACACCCGTACGACCACCGGTTGGTGGCGCGACTCGGTGATCTATCAGGTGTACGTGCGCAGCTTCGCGGACGGCAACGGCGACGGGGTCGGCGACCTGCCCGGTGTGCGCAGCCGGCTGCGCTACCTGAGCGCGCTGGGCGTGGACGCGGTGTGGCTCACCCCGTTCTATGCCTCGCCACAGGCCGATCACGGCTACGACGTCGCCGACTACCGGGCCGTGGACCCGCTGTTCGGCACGTTGGCGGACGCCGAGGCGTTGCTGCGCGACGCGCATGCGCACGGTCTGCGGGTGATCGTCGACGTGGTGCCCAATCACACCTCCGAGGCGCACGCGTGGTTCGTCGAGGCGCTGGCGGCCGGCCCCGGCTCGGCCGGGCGGCAGCGGTACCACTTCCGGCCCGGTCGCGGGGTCGACGGCGAACTGCCGCCCAACGACTGGGAGTCGGTGTTCGGCGGCCGGGCCTGGACCCGAGTGCCGGACGGCGACTGGTATCTGCACCTGTTCGCCCCGGAGCAGCCGGACCTGAACTGGGAACACCCGGAGGTCCGGGCCGAGTTCGAGGACATCCTGCGGTTCTGGCTGGACCTGGGCGTGGACGGGTTCCGGGTCGACGTCGCACACGGCCTGATCAAGGCGCCGGGGCTGCCGGACATCGGCACGGGCGCCGGGGTCGAACTGCTCGGCAGCGCCGAACTGCCGTTCTTCGACCAGGACGGCGTACACGAGATCTACCGCGCCTGGCGACGGATCCTGGACTCCTACCCGGGCGCGCGCATAGCCGTCGCGGAGGCCTGGACGCCCAGCCCCGAGCGGACCGCGCGCTACGTCCGGCCGGACGAGCTGCACCAGGCGTTCAACTTCCACTACCTGGGCACCGATTGGTCGGCGCCCGCGCTGCGCGAGGTGATCGACGCGTCGCTGGCCGGCGCGGCGGCGGTCGGCGCGCCCGCGACATGGGTGTTGTCCAACCACGATGTACACCGCCACGTGACCCGCTACGGCGACGGCGCGATCGGCCTGCGCCGAGCCCGGGCCGCGGCGCTGACCACGTTGGCCCTGCCCGGTTCGGTCTACGTCTACCAGGGCGAGGAACTGGGCCTGCCCGAGGTGCTCGACCTGCCCGACGAGGTACTCCAGGACCCGAGGTGGGAACGCTCCGGCCACACCGAGCGGGGCCGCGACGGCTGCCGCGTACCCCTGCCGTGGTCCGGCCGGCAGGCCCCCTACGGCTTCGCCACCCCGGGCAGCGCGGCCCCCTGGCTCCCGCAGCCGAGCGCCTGGCGGGACCTGACCGTCGAGGCCCAATGGGACGACCCGACCTCGACCCTGTCCCTGTACCGCACCGCGCTCGCCATCCGCCGGACCCACGAGTCCCTCGGCGACGCGACCGAGCTGCACTGGCTCGATTCGCCCGGGGACACCCTGGTCTTCGCGCGTGGCGAGGACCTGATCTGCGCGGTGAACCCGACCCCGGAGCCGGTCCGACTCCCCGAGTACGGAACGGTGCTCCTGGCGAGCGGCGACCTCCCCGGCGGCGGTGTGCTGCCGGCGGACACGGCGGTCTGGTACGCGGTGGCGGCGGGCTGAGCCCCGGGCGTCCGGCCGACGGTACCGATCTCACCCGGCACAGGGCCGCACGGTAGTGGGCGGGCCGCCTCCGGTCGGCCGCCGCCGCTACCGTCGTGCGCATGGACTCGAACCCCGCGCGGCACCCCGCGCCCCTGCCCGGACGGATCGGCCACGTGGCCGGCGTCGAATCGCTCGTCCTCGACGGGCGCCGGTACTACTTCGGCTTCGACTACCGGAGCGACATGATCGTCTCGCCGCTGATCGACGACCCGGCCGTGATGGCGGCGTTCGCGAGCGAACACCTGCGACAGACCGACGGCGAGCACGACCGGGCCTACTGGGCGGAGCTGGTCGAGGCGGCGGTGACACAATCGAATCTGGTCGCCGAGGACGCCGACCGGGAGTTCGACACGGCCCACCTGGGTGCCGAACTCCCGGCCCCCGACGGTCATCTGCTCTACCTGCTCGACGCGGTGGCCGGGTGGGACGAATCACTGTCCCTGCCCCCGGAGCTGCTCGCGGCCTACCGGCGGCTGGAGTTCGACGAGGACGACCCGGTCGGATGCCTCGATCATTGCCTGACCGTCGTCCGGGCCGGCGAGGCGGAGCCCGGGTCGGACGAGTGGACGGTGGTCCGCTTCCACCTCGGCTTCGCCCTGGGACGCCTGCCCGGAAATTGGACGTTGTTGTTCGGTGCGATCGGGGAAGGCATTGCCGACGACGCGTGACCAGCCGTAGCCGAGCGAGCCCGGGCCCGGTGGCGCCGACGCGACGGGCGCGGGCCGCCGGGCCGCGGCACGTCGGCGGCGGCAGGTCGGCGGGTCAGCGGCGGATCAGCCGCATCGGCAGGGTGCGCGGCGTCAGCAGGCTGCGCGGCGCGGCTCGGATCGGGGACCTGGACGCCGGGCGCAGTCGCCACCGGGAGGCGATCGAGGCCAGGGCGAGCGTCGCCTCGGTCACCGCGAAGTCGTCCCCGATGCACTTGGTGGGCCCGATACCGAACGGCACGAACGTACTGCGTGCCCAGGGCCCTTCCGTGCCCGCGTCGTCGGCGAAGTCGCGGTCGGGGCGGAAGCATTCCGGGTCGGGGTGGAAGTCGGGGTGCCGGTGCAGGATGTACGGGCTGAAGAGGAACGTGGTGCCCTCGGGCAGCCGGCGTCCGGCCACCTCGACGGCGCGCGTACCGGTCCGGGTGAGCGCCCAGGCCGGCGGGTACAGGCGGAGCGCCTCGTAGAGCACGCGGCGCGTCCGGTCCAGGTGTGGCAGGTCGGCCGGCTCGGCGACGCGTCCGCCGAGGACCGCGTCGACCTCGGCATGCAGGGCGGCCTCCGCCTCGGGGTGGGCGGCGAGCAGGTGCAGGCTCCAGGCCAATGCCGAGGAGGTGGTTTCGGCGCCGGCCAGGATCAACACGGCGACCTGGTCGCGCAGTTCGTCCTCGGTGAGCGGCTCGCCCGCCTCGTCCCGGGCAGCCAGCAGGCGGCCCAGCAGATCCCGTCCGTCGGTGTCGTCGGCGCCGGTCGCGCCGGCCGCGCGGCGTTCGGCGATGATGCGCGTCACGTGGGCCTGCCAGGCGGCCAGGCTCCGGCGGTAGCGCCGACTGCCCGGTGTGGGCAGCGAGTCCATCGCCGGCAGCAGGACGCGCAGGTAGACGCCCCTGAGGTAGACGTCCAGGTTGTCCCGCAGGTCGGCGAGGTCGTGTGCGCCGATACCGGACCCGAACAGGGTGTGCACGGCCGTCGTGGTGGTGAGGGCGAACATCTCGTCGACCATGTCCAGGACCGCGCCCGGCCGCCATCGCCGCACCATGGCGGTGATGTCCCGCCGCATCACGTCGGCGTAATCGCTCAGATGGTCGGTACGGAACGCCGGTTGCAACAGGATCCGCTGCCGGCGGTGCTCGGCGTGCAGGCAGGTGGCGAGCCCGTTGCCCATGGCGGCGCGCGAGCCGTCGTAGACCGGGCCGAGCCGGTCGAAGGTGTGCCCGTCGCTCATCACCTGCCGGGCGAGTTCGGGGTGGCACAACACGAACGTGGGGCGGCTGCCGATCCGGATCTCGACCAGGTCCCCGTACGCCGGCAGCGAGCCGAGGAAGCGCAACGGCGCGCGCATCAGGTGCGGGAGGTGGCCCGCGACGGGCCAGGCACCGGGCGCCCGGCCGATCCGCCCGGGGGGCATCGGGTGTCGCGGCGGGAGTTGGGCCGCCATGGGTCACATCCCTCGTCGTCGGGGCACGGTGCAACGTCGAGGGCACGGTGCGGTGGGGCTCCCATTCCAGCAGCGCAGAGTCGGCTTTGGCTGGAGATATCCGGAAATGGTGCGTGTCGAACCCGCATCGGCGACACGCACACCCGGGCTCTCGCGTCAAGACGGCGCGCCCCACGATCGCCCCCGGCCGGCCCGGAGTCCGGCCCCCCGGGTGACCGGCTGTCCGCGCTCGCGCGGGATTCCTACCGTCGAGACATGACCAAGCGCACGGCGCCCCACGCGGGCGCCCACACCCCCGGAGGCCGGCCCGCGGCCCGCCGAATCACCGTGACCCTCGCGCTCGCCGGCGTCCTCGCGATGCCCGTCACCGCGACCGCCGCCCGAGCCGACACCCCACCCCCGGGGCAGGCCGCAGCCGACGGCCGGCAGGAACGTGGCGCGCTCGTGCGGGCCACACTGCTGCGTACCGTGCCCGCCGACCGGATCCGCCGGGAACTCGCCGACAATCGTTGGGACATCGGCGCGGTACGCGACGCGGTCGCGGTGTACCGGCTCGTCTACCGCACCGTCGACGCCGGCGGCCGACCCACCACGGCCACCGGCCTGTTCGCCCTCCCCGAGACCGCCGAACGCCGCCTGCGCGTGGTGTCGTTCACGCACGGCACCGAGCTGTATCGCCGGGACGCGCCATCCACCGCCGTCGACCCCTGGGGCAGCGCACCGGCGCTGACCTACGCCTCGGCGGGCTTCGCGGCCACCATGCCCGACTATCTCGGGCAGGGTGAGGGGCCGGGCGCGCACCCGTGGATGGATGTCCCCTCGGAGACCACCGCATCCGTCGATCTGCTGCGCGCGGCCCGGCGGTTCGCCGACGCGCAGGGGCGGAGCATGCGGCGGGAGGTGTACGTGAGCGGGTTCTCCCAGGGCGCGTCGGCCGCGCTCGGCCTGGCCCGCGCGCTGCAATCCGGCGCGGATCCGTGGTTCCGGATCGGCGCGATCGCGCCGATCGGCGGGGCATACGATTTCGCCGGCGCCGAACTGCCGGCCCTGCTCGCGGGCGAGCTGGACACCAAGGCGAGCGTGATCTACACGAGCCTGCTCCTGGTCGCCTACAACCGCCTGCACCACCTCTACGACGCGCCGGCGGAGGTGTTCAAGGCCCCGTACGCGGACACCATCGAAGGCCTCCTGGACGGCTCGCACCGACCCCGGGAGATCCTGGCGGCGACCCCGGACTCCCTCGACGACCTGCTGACCGACCGCGGCCGGGCGCTGCTGACCCGGCCCACCGGCGCGTTCGCCGCAGCGCTTCGGGAAACCGATTCGGTGTGCGCGAACTGGCGTCCCCGGGTGCCGGTACGGCTCTTCGCGGCGGTGCACGACAAGGAGGCCGCGCCCGCGAACACCGCACACTGCCTGGCTTCGCTGCGGGCGCGCGGTACGGACGTACAGGTGACCCGGTTCGGCGCGGACGTCACGCACACCGACTCCAACCGGCTCGGCACGGCCGCCGCGGTCCGCTGGTTCCTCGAACTCGAAGCGTCCTGACGCCGGCCACCCGGTCGGCTCGGCCCTCGGGTCGGCTCAGCCCTCGGGTCGGTCCTTGCGGCCGAATCGGCCGCCGCCTCCGCCACCCCCGCCGCCTCCGCCGTCCGGCGTGGCGCGCAACACCGCGAGACGCTCGTGGTACTCGTCCGCCTCGATCTCACCGCGGGCGAACCGGCCGGCGAGAATCTGCTCGGCGCTCTCCACACCGCCCGCCGAGGGACGGCACGCGAGCGTGCGGGTCCGGACGAACCACACCACCGCGATCACCAGGAGGATCAGGAACAGGATCATCAGAGACCCCCACACCCAGTGCCGGCCGCCTTCGTCGTGCATGTGCCCGCCGCGTCGCGCGTAGTCCGCGGCCAGGGTCGTGATCATGCTCATCGTCGTCACCGTCCAGGCAGCCCACGCGGGCTGCCGCTCCTCCTACCATTCTGCGTCGGTTGCCGAGCGGGCGATTGGGGTGATTTGCACTATTTGCCATTCCGGGGGCAAGTCTCGCCCTCACCGAGGGCCGCCCGGGTCCCGGATTACGCCTGACCCGTCTCGAAGCGGCTGATCCGGTTGTCGGGGGAGACGGTGAAACGCCACGCGGTGCGCATCTCGCCCCACGTGTCGTTGCGGTAGTCGACCACCAGGGCCCGGCCGCCGTCTGACTCGGAATGCACGTCCATGTGACCGTTGGCGGAGAAGATCTCCCGATCGACCCAATCGTGCAGGTCACGCTCCGAACCGTCGTCGGCCATCGCCGCGTCCGGGGTCAACAGCGCGCCGAAGGCATCCCGGTCGTGCGCGTTGACGGCCGCGACGAACGCGCCGACGACGGGATCGGACAACTTGCCGGGAGCGATGGACACGAGGGCCTCCTGGACGGATGGCGGACAGCGGTACGTACCCCGTACGCACCGTGCGCCCGGATGTACCCGTCCAGGGAACAACACGGGCGGGCCGGTCTCGGCGACCGTCACCCGTTCGCCGCACGGCGGCGTGTCCGGGCGCTGCTCCGGACTCGCGCGGTGTCGAGGGCCCGGGCCCGGGGCGGTGCTCCCGGCTCGTACGGCCGTACAGCTCGTACGGCTCGTACGGCCTGTGCGTGGGGGTGCGGGGGTGCGCGGGTGCGGGAGTGCGGGGGTGTGGCAGGATCTAATCCCCCTCGCGCCAAAGGAGGTTCGGCCCGATGTTGGAACTGGCCGCCGCCCTGCGGCTGGCCCCGCCGGCGGTGGCCGACGCACTCGCCGAACGGTTTCGGCCGCACCTGGTACGGCTGTTCGGCACGAAGCTCGGGCTGGCCCACGCGGTCGCCGACGCGCTGATCGGGACCGACCGTGCCGCCGCGGCGATCACGGCGGAGGGCGGGTGGTCGAGCGAACTGCTCGTCCGCACCGCACGAATCGGCGACCCGACCGCCGCGTCCCGACTGCTCCGTACCTATTCGTGGTCCTGTCCCGGGCTTGCCGAAAGCATCTTCGCGAGCGTTGCGGATCCCGCCGACCCGTGCTGGCACGTGAAGTTCGGGCTCGCGGCGGAAACGTGGAACAGCGCGCGGCGGGATCCGCTGGTCGCGGCGCGCGGGCCGTTTCCGGAAGTCACCTTCGCCGTCGCGGAGGAGTACTGCGCCCGGCTGCCGTTCGCGGTGGCCGTGGACCTGTGCGTCGAGGTGGCCGAACGTTGCGGCGGCGCGGAGCTGGCCCGGCTGGCCGGGCGGGAACTCGGCCACGACGGGCTGCCGGACCTGCTGCGGACCGCCGCCGCGGGGCCCTCGCCGGGCCGGCGGTTGGCCGCCCACCGGCCGCGCGGGGAGTGGACCGATCCGGCGCAGATCCAGGTCCTGATGCGGCTGCGCCTGCGCGAGTCCAACCTGTGGCTGCAACACGCGCCGTCGCTCGACCCGGAGCTGCTTCGGCGCGAACATGGCCGCGCGCCGTTCGGCAACCGGGCGCTGGCCCACCTCGCGGGCGCGGCCGACTGTCCGCGCGAACTGGTCGAGGACGCGCTGCGGGTCGATTTCGACCGCACCGTCTCGCGCGCGCACGGCCTGCCGTTCGAGCTGATCCACGACAAACGACTCGACCATCGGCGACACGGGTTCGGCAGGTTCTTGCAACTGGGCATCGAGGACGGGACGTTCACCCCGGAGCGGGCGCTGACCGAGGCACGACCGGCCCGCGCGGTCCTGGAGGCCCTACCGGGCGACCGCCCGACGGTGACCCGGGCGGTGGCCGACCTGTGCGCCCCACTGGGCGCGGAGCCGGCGGCGTGGGCGGAGCTGTCCCGCCTGCTGGGCACGTTTGCCGGGTCGGCACGTGAACTGATCGCGGCCGCATCCGCCGCTGCCGCTGCCGCTGCCGCTGCCGCTGCCGCTGCTGCGGCTTCGGTCGGGTCGGAGCCGGCGTCGCCGCCGGATGTTACGCCCGCCTCCGCCGCCGCGCCTGTGCTTGCTCCCGCGCCCGGGTCCGTCGGCCCTGCGAGCCCGGTGGGGGTGGTGTCGTGGGTGGATGGTGGGCCGGCGGAGTTTCCGGTTGTGTATCCGCGTGGTGTTCGACTCGCGTTGCTGAACCTGTTGCGGTGTGCACCCGAGCCGGTCGTGGTGGCTCTCGCGCCCTTTCTTGATCAACGCACCGCGCAACATCTCCTGGTCTACACGCCGTGCTCGGCGCCGGTCCGCGCGGCACTGCTCGCCGCGCATGCCACGCCGGGGACGGTGGTCGACCGGTTGCGGTCCGTCCGGGAGGCCGCCGACCCGGTTGCGGCGCTGACCGAACTCGCGCGCCAATGCCTGGTGTTGCCGTGGGATGCGCTGACCGAGGCGGTGGCCGCCGAGGACTGGCCCGAGGCGACGATCCGTCCGCTGATTCAACACTGGGGGCGCACCCGCGAGTTCGGCCTGGCCGCGACCGCGCGTCTGAACCGCTGGCACGACGGCGAATGGCGCGAACTGCGGGTCTTCGACGCGGGCGACCTGATCCGGCACGCTCCGCGCCCGGCCAAACTGCTCGCCACCCTGATCCGCGACCCACGTGAACCCCGCCGCCGGCTGAACCCCGAGCCCTGCGCCGAGGTCCGCGCCGTCACCGACCCCGGCCTGGGCACGGATCCGGAGGCCTGGGCCGTCGCGGTCCACCTGTTCGCCGACTTTCCGGGCACCCTCACGGAGCTGTGCGCGGTGGCGCGCGCCACGGTGCATGGTCCGCCGACGGCGGGCAAGTGGCGGTCGGGCCACCGTGCACCGGTGCCGCGCCCGGCGACGTTTGCCCCGGCGCCGTTTCGGGCGAATCCGGCACTCGTTATCCGTCCATGACCGCACCGGCATCGCTGGACGAGGCATTGACCATCCTCACCGAGGCCATCGAGGACACCCTGGCCCGCCTGGATCCGCACTTCGTGCCGAACCAGGACCCCGCGCCCGACCACCATTGCGTACCGGCCATCGACCTCGGAGCCGGTGGCCATTGTGTTCCGTTCACCCACCTGGACCCGTCCGTCGACGCGGGCGCGCTCGAGCAGGCGCTGCGTCACGCACTGTATCGCTGCGGGGCCGGCTGAGTGGGCGTCGCGGGTCGCCGGTCCTGCGCCGCTCACCCGGTCGGGCGAACCCGGCCCCGCGCGTCTCGATCGGGCCCGGCGAGTCGGCTACCTCGGCACCTTCGCGTACGGCGGACGGCCGACCCGGTCGATCGTGGATGTCGGCCGTGTCGTTGAGATGCGCGCGGGCCCGTGCGCGGCTTGCATGGTGAGGCTGATTGAGCCCACCACGCGGGAGCGGAAATGCACGTGATGCGAGCGGTCGAAAGTCCGGAAAAAGTCGTGTGGCACGCGGTGGAGCGCGAGGACACGGCGTTGTGCGGGGAGACGTTGCCGAGCTTCCGGGAGGTGGACGGCACCCGTCGGCGGGAGTCGTTCTGCGTGGCGTGTATGTCCGAGATCGAACAGCTTGCTCAGCCGGGGGCCTCCACGCCCACGGCGCAGCAGCTCTGACGGGTGGGTCGTTCCGGGCCCGGTCGCCGAACCGCGAGGTCGGCGACCGGGCCCCGGCACGATCGGGGTTGGCGCCGCGATGTCCTCAAGCGCCGGACGGGCTGGATTTGCTGGGTCGCTCCGCAGCGGGCCTGCGGCCTGCTTGTCCTCAAGCGCCGGACGGGCTGATGTGGCTGGGTCGTCTCGCAGTGGGGTTGCGGCTCGTTTGTCCTCAAGCGCCGGACGGGCTGGATTGCCTGTCTCGCTGCGCAGTGGGCCTGCGGCCTGCTTGTCCTCAAGCGCCGGACGGGCTGGATTTGCTGGGTCGCTGGCCTGCGGCCTGCTTGTCCTTGAACGCCGGACGGGCTGGTGTGCCTGGGTCGCTCCGCAGTCGGGCTGCGGCCCGTTTGTCCTCAAACGTCGGCCGGGCTGGATGGCCTGGGTCGCCCCGCGGTTGGCTGGGTTGGGTCAGTTCGGCCGAACGGTGGGTGTTGCGCGTTGGGATCGGGATTCGCGGACACACGTGGGGCATGAGTTTTCGTACTGCCCTCGGTGTTCATGGGACCGCGCTTGTTTATGGGCCGGCCGAGTTGGCTCGTTGTCTGGATTTTTATGCCGATCCGCGTTGTCCCTATTGCCGCCGGATGGAGTTGGCGCTCGGGGTGACCTTTCGGGGGTTGGCGGATGATGGGCGGTTTGTGTTGCGGTATCACTTCGCGACGTTTCTCGATGGCCGGCTTGGTGGGGAAGGGTCGCATCGGGCGGTGAATGCGTTGCGGGCGGCGGCCGAGGTCGGGCAGGGGGCGTTCCTGGGTTATTTGGCCGTGTTGTACGCCCGGCAGCCCGACGAGGCGGTGGACGGGTTCGCCGATCCCGCGTTCCTGCTCGACGCGGCGACCGAGGTCCGTGGGCTGCGGGGTGCCGAATTCGACCGGGCCGTACGCGAGTTCACCCATCGTGACTGGGTTGCGCGGGCCCAGGCGGACTTCACCCACTCCGGAGTGACCGGCACGCCGACGGTGCTGCGGGACGGCACGCCGCTGACCGTCCTGGACGCCGCCGGCGAGGCCGTGCCGCCCGCGACCTTCCTGGCGCAGCTCCGCTGACGGCCGGGTTCACACCGCCGGGCGCGCGTCCGCCATCTCGCGCAGCGTCTTCTTCAGCACCTTGTCGAGCGTGCCGAGCGGGAACGCGTCGACGAAGTAGACCGCGCGCGGCACCTTGTAGTCGGACAGGCGTTCCCGGCACAACTCCAGGATGGACTTTTCCAGGGCCGCCTCGTCCGGTGCGTTCGCCGTGCGGATCACGAACGCCACCACGACCTCGTCCAGGAAGTCGTGCCGCTTGCCCACCACGGCGACCGATCCGACGCCGCCGACACCGGTGATCACGTCCTCCACCTCGCGGGCCGACACGTTCTCCCCGCCGACCTTGAGCAGGTCCTTGTCCCGCTCGCGGTAGAACACGTTGCCGCCCGCGCCGAGCATCACCATGTCGCCGGTACGGAACCACTCGCCCGCGAACGCGGCCTCCGTGGCCGCCGGGTCGCCGTAGTACTCCAGGAACAGCTGAACCCCCCGCGCACCACGCAGCCACAACTCGCCGACCTCGCCCTCGGCGCATTCCCGGCCCGTCTCCGGATCGATCACCGCGCAGGCGTAGCCCGGCGCGGGGCGGCCCATCGAACGGGCGGGCAGGTATTCGGCCGGCTTGCCGGTGATTGCGTGGGTGACCGTCTCGGTCATCCCGAAGGCGGCGTACACGCGCAGTCCGAGCATCTGGTCCAGCGCCGGTGCCACCTGCCCGAACACGCCCACCCGCAGGGCGGTTCGCGGCCGGTCCGGCGCGGCGAGCGTGCCGAAGCAGAACGGCATCAGCGAGATGTGGGTGATCTCGCGACGTGCGACCACGTCCCAGAACCGGCTGGTCGACCATTTCGGCATCAGCACGGCGGTGGCGCCTACCCCCAGCACCGAGAAGAACGACCAACTCTGTGCGTTGACATGGAAGAACGGGAGGTGGATCAGGTATCGGTCGTCGGGGCCCAGGTCGATGCTGCGCGGTCCCGAGCGGCTTGCCCAGATCGCGTTGGCGTGCGTGTGCACGACCGCCTTGGGGCGGCTGGTGGTGCCCGAGGTGAACATGATGCCGAAGGGGAGCATCGGCTCGGCGGGGCGCCCCGGCCAGGCCCGGGCGGCCGCGTACAGGTCGGCGAAGTCGAGGGTGGTCGGGTCGGCGGCTTCGTCGGCGGCCGGGTCGCCGATCACCGCGATCCAGTCGAGTGTTGCGCCCGACTCGGTCAGCGGTGTCCGGAAGCGGGGCTGGGTGATCGCCGCGACGCAGCCGGCGCGAGCCACGAAATAGGCGATCTCGGCGGCCGTGGCGCGGGTGTTCGTGGTCACCGCGACCGCGCCGACGGTGGCGCAGGCGAGCCAGGCGAGGACCATTTCGGGGCAGTTCTCGCTGTGGAGCAGGACCTTGGTGCCGGGTGTGATGCCGCGTTCGGTCAGGCCGGCGGCCAATCGGTCGGTGTCGGCGAGGAGTTGCGCGTAGGTCCAGGTGCGGGCGGTGCCGTCGGCCGGTTCCCAGATCAGCGCGGGATGCTCGGGTCGGTGTTCGGCCCAGTGGCGCAGCAGCCACGGGATGTCCTGCCCATGCACCTGGAACCCGTCGATCGTGCCCTCGCCGCTCACGCCGCCCGCCATGGTGATCCCCTCGTGCTCGTCGTCCCGCGCGACCCACGTCGGCACGGGAACGATAGGCAAGGGTTTTTGACTACGTCAAGGATATGGCGAAAACAGGTTGTCGTCGATGGCGGTCGGGTGGCTCTCGGGGCGGCGATACTCTACACATGTGTAGAACCTTGGCGCGGAACGAGCACCGGAGGCGACATGACGGTCCGTCAGAATCCCGGCAAGCCGTCGGCACGCGGTGTCCGGCGCGGTCCGGGCGAGCTGGAATCGGAAGTGCTGGCGCTGCTGTGGGTGGCGCGCGGCGCCAAGACCGCCGCCTGGGTACAAAGTGAACTGGCCGGCAACCTGGCCTACACCACGGTGGTGACCATCCTGTCCCGACTGCACGACAAGGGACTGCTGGCCCGGGCCCGAGTGGGCCGGGCGTACGCCTACACCCCGGTCACCGACGAGGCCGGCGTGGTGGCCCGGCGGATGCGCGAGTTGCTGGACCACGAGGCCGATCGGCAGGCCGTCCTGGCCAGCTTCGTGTCCGAACTCTCCGCCGCCGACGAGTCGACCCTGCGGGCTCTGTTGAGCTCGGACGCACCGGCCGAGAGCCGGGGCTGAGCAATGCTCGTGGTGCTGTATCTGCCGCTGTTGTTGCCGTTGACCGCGATTCCGGTGGCGCGCCTGGCCAGTGACCATCTGCATCCGCGTACGGCCACCCGGTTGTTGACCGTGGTCTCGGTGGTCCTGGCGGTGTGCAGCACCGTCTGCCTCGCGCTGCTTGTCGTGGTGGGCACCGCGCAACTGCCCGGCAACCCGCTGCCCGACGGCTGGTCGGACCCCGAGGTACGCGACGCGATCCCGCATGTCAGCCTGTTCGGGATCCTCGCGATACCCGCCTTCCTGACCATCCTGGTCAGTGTCGTGATCACCCACCTGCGCGGCCGGGCCGAACACCGCCTGGCCCTGAACGCCGTCGCGGGAGTGCCCGCGACCACCGAACTGACCGTGCTGCCGGACGCGACGCCCTACGCGTACGCGCTGCGCGGGCCGCCGGATCGCATCGTGGTGTCCACCGGGATGCTGATCCCGCTCAACGACGAGGAGCGCCGCGCGCTGATCGCCCACGAGCGGGCCCACCTGCGCGGACGCCACCACCTGGCGCTCGCCGCGACGCGCCTGGCGGCCTGTGCGCATCCGCTGCTGCAGCCGATCCACACGAGCGTCGCCTACACGGTCGAGCGCTGGGCGGACGAGGACGCCGCCGAGGCGCTCGGCGACCGGCGGACCATCGCGCGCGCGGTGGGCAAGGCCGCACTGGCCGCCAAGGGCCGCCCGCCGTTCGTCGCACCGGCCTTCGCCGCGCCGGGACCGGTACCGCGCCGAGTGGCCGCGCTGCTCGGCCCGGCACCGCTCGCCGCCTGGCCCAAACCCCGCTCCCGCGCGGGCGTCGCGGCACTGGTCGCGGCCACCGGGACGACGATGTCCGTACTGTCCGCGGTCAACGCCGGGATCGCCCTGGTCCTGCTCCTGATCGCGGCGACGCCGCTGTGAGGGGACGGCCCTTCGCCGCTCCCCCGACCGCCGCGACCCCTACCCGCCCGGGCGTCCGGACGGACTACTCCCGAGGGTCGTCGAAGGGCTGTGGTCCCGGCGGGGGTGCGTAGCCGCCGTTCGACCAATGTGCCGCCGCCCCGTTCGGGCTGCCGTACGTCGGCGGAGGCTGATCCGCCGGCGTCGGGTCGATCAGCCCGGGGCCGCCCAGTGGGGTACGGGCGTTGGCCGCCCGGTGCCACTGGTCCTCGGTCCAGCCCCGGCTGCGGATCCGGCCGGCACCGCCGCGCAGCGCCTCGAACAACACCGCCGCCAGCGCCGGATCGCCGACCCACTCGGGCCCGGCGAGCGCGAAGCGGGCCAATCCCGCGCCGCCGGGCTGCGCCGCGGCGACGTTGGCCAGACCCGCCTGGGGATAGAACGCCATCTGCTCCAGGTACATCCGGGCATGGTCGGGTAGTGGGCCCTCCAGCTTGTCGTAGCGCTCGAACAGCCACCACGCCATGCCCGCGCACCCGACGGCGCCGACCAGGAAGAGCACCAGGTTCACCACCCACCACACGGTGTGCTCGGTGGGCGAACCGGCGATCCCCGGTACGAACAGGCCGGCCAGGGTGAGTGCGGTCACCGCGGCGAGGATCACCCGGGCCAGGCGCGGCCTGGGCCCGCGCGCCCCCGGGTTGAGCAGCTTCAGCGCGAACAGGCGCTGCTCGACGGCCAGTACGGTCGGGCTCGGGGCCACCGCCACGCGCAGTTCGGTGAACGAGGCCGTACCGCCCTGGGCGCGCAGCGCGTCGAGCACGGAGGCCGCGATCGGGTCGGTAGGTGGGTGCGCCCCGAGGTCGGTGACCCGGCCGGCGCCGTCGATGTGCACGATCCCGCGCGCGTGCAGGGTGACCGTGGCCACGTCCACGGCCCGACCGAGGCCGCCGGCGAGCAGGGCCGTGTCGTACAGGTCCAGCGAGCCCAGTCGAGGCACCTGGCCGCGGGGCGACTTCCCTTCCTTGCGCACGCGGTACGTGTACACATATGCGGCGGCGAATCCCGCCGCGGCGAGCACGAAATACACCAGCGGACTCATGTCTCTCCCCCAACGATCACGACGGGTCCGGTCCCGGGTGTGCCTCGGCTCGGGGCGCACGCTTGCGCGCCGGTCGCTCCCGGGTTGCCGCGGACGCCCGATACATCCGTCGATTGTGGCCGTCCACCATGCGATGCTCGGACACCAGTACGCCGTCCGCCTCCATTCGGGCGATCGCCGCCCCTCCCCGAGCCACCCGATGGGTCGAACTTCTACACGTCTGTAAAACCTTACAACACGGCCGCGACGGCGGCGGATTCACAAGACACGCGGGGCGGGGATACCGGCGAGGGGTGTGGTGGGTGGCGCAGAATGCTGGGGTGCTTCCAGATGACGATTACCTGTTGAAGATCGGCCGGCTGACCTACTCCGTGACCCTGGTCGAGGGGCTGGTGCTGGCCGAGCTGTCCCGGCTGTCCGGCCTGCCGCCGGGCCTGCGACCGCGCAAGCTGGCGGGCCGGTCGGCCGGGGCGATCGGGAAGGCCCTCCAGGACCCGGGCAACGTCGGCCACGTCACCGACGCGGGGGTGCGCGAGTGGTTGCGTACGGCCGGGGAGGAACTCGCGGCGGTGGCCCGGATCAGCCACGCGCTGTTGCACTCGCGGCCGGCCGAGGCGGGGGAGGAACGGCGGTTGCATCGGTGGCCGGTGGAGGTGGGGGAGAGCTTCGACATCACCCACGTGTGGTTGGACTCGGCGCAGTCGACCATCGACGATGCGATCCGCCAGGTGGACAGGGCGAGGTTGGCGGGCCGCGCGTAGGGGTGTGCGGGTGTCGGTTGTCCTCAAACGCCGGACGGGCTGGATTGGCTGTGTCGTCTCGCAGTCGGCCTGCGGCCTGCTTGTCCTCAAGCGCCGGACGGGCTGATGTGGCTGGGTCGTTCCGCAGTCGGCCTGCGGCCCGCCTGTCCTCAAACGCCGGACGGGCTGGATTGGCTGTGCCGTTCCGGGCGGGTGTGGGAGGTGGCCGTGGTCGCCGCAGTCGGCCTGCGGCCTGCTTGTCCTCAAGCGCCGGACGGGCTGGATTGGCTGTGCCGATCCGGGCGGATGCAGGTGCTGACCGTGGTCGCCGTGGTCGGCCTGTGGCCCGCTTGTCCTCAAGCGTCGGACGGGCTGGATTGGCTGTGCCGTTCCGGGCGGGTGTGGGTGGTGCGGCCGTGGTCGGGCGGTGGTCGGCGTATGGCCGCGCCCGCCCTGCCTCTCTCGCGCCGCGCCCGCTCGCGCCGCGCTTCCCGCCGCGCCTGCTCGCGTCGCGCCAGCTCAGGCCGCGTCCGCTCAGGCCGCGATCGGTGTTGCCTCGGCGAGGTGGGTGGTCAGGTGGGCTATTCGGGTGGAGGCTGAGCCGTCGCCGTATGGGCTGGGGGTGTTGGCCAGGTGGGCCAGGCGGTCTTGGGAGTCGGACAGCCAGGTTCGGGCCGTTTCGCCCAGTTGTGGGCCGGGGCGGACCAGTGCGGCGAAGCCGGCTGCGACTGCCTCTGGGCGTTCGGTGGAGCGGCGGACCACGAGTAGCGGGCGGCCGAGTACCGTGCATTCCTCCTGGATGCCGCCGGAGTCGGAGACGAGCAGCGCGGCGTGCCGGGCCAGGGCCAGGAACTCGGCGTAGCCCACCGGCTCGATCGCGGTGATCCGGCGCAGCAGCCCGGTCAGCCCGAAGCGCGCCGCGGCGGCCCGGGTGCGCGGGTGCATCGGGAACAGCACCGGCGTGCCCGCCCCGGCGATCGTGTCCAGCTCGGTCAGCACGGCGCGCAGCGCTTCGGCGGTGTCGGTGTTCTCCGGGCGGTGCACGGTGGCCAGCACGTAGGTGTCGGGCCGCAGGCCGTGCGCGTCGAGCAGCGCGGCGCGGGTCGGCGCGTCGGGGAGTTGCCGGCGGACCACCTCGACCACGGTGTTCCCGGTGACCGCGATGCGCTCCTCGGCCACCGATTCGGCGCGCAGGTTGGCCGCGTTGGTCTCGGTGGCCGCGCACAGCAGGTCGGCGACGTGGTCGACCATCACCCGGTTGTGCTCCTCGGGCATCGCCCGGTCGAAGCTGCGCAGTCCGGCCTCGACGTGCACGAGCGGGATGTCGCGCGCGTTGGCGGCCAGCGCGCCGGCCAGGGTGGCGTTGGTGTCGCCCTGGACCACCACGGCGACCGGCCGCCGGTCGGCGAACGCGTCGTCCAACTGGTCCAGGGAGTGCGCGATCTGCCCGGCCCGGGGTCGGCCGCCGACGCCGGTGAGCAGTTCGGGGCGGGGCAGCGCCAGGTCGCGCAGGAAGCGGCCGGACATCGCCTCGTCCCAGTGCTGACCGGTGTGCAGGAGCCGGGCGGCGGGGCCGAGTTCGTGGATCAGCGGGGCGAGCTTGACCAGTTCGGGGCGGGTGCCCAGGACGATGGCGACACTGGCGGCGGGCAGGGGCAGGCGGGGGACGTTCACGAGTGGATCTCCGTGCTGGGGGACGAGCGGGGCGGCCCGGGAAGCGGGCCCGGAAGCGGGCCGGGGTCAGGCTTCGAGGGCGGTGGGCGCACCCGCCTGCTGCACCTCGGCGTTGCGGCGGGTCTTGGCCCAGCCGTTGCGGCCGAGCGCGATGCGCAGCGCGGCCCGGGTGGCGACCACGAACAGGTGGTAGGTGTACAGCCACATGAGCAGCCCCCAGCCCAGGCCGGTGAGCCAACGCCGGTCGGGGTGCAGGCGTTTGCGGTAGGTGAGCCCCCAGGCCACCATCGGCAGCGCGGCGAGCACGAAGGCGCCCACCATCACCGGTCCGAAGCGGAACTGGAAGGTGGCGGTCTCCTCGGGGAAGAGGATCAGGCCGACCGCGGTGATCGCCAGGGACAGCGGGGTGAGCAGCACCAGCAGCACGCAGACCAGCGGTTGCAGGAAGGTGTACATCACCTCGGCCTTGCCCGACCAGCGGTAGTTCGGCGAGGCCAGGACCCGTCGGGTGTAGCGCAGGCACTGCATGTTGCCCTGGGCCCAGCGGGTGCGCTGGGCCAGGAAGCGGCGGGTCGCGGGCAGGCCCTCCTGGGAGACCTCGGCCTCGGTGACGTGGGTGAGCCGCCAGCCGGCCAGGCGCAGTTCCAGGCCGGATTCGTAGTCCTCCAGCAGCGCGCGTTCGGGCCAGGGTCGGCCGTCCGGGCCGGCGAGCGAGTCGAGCGCGCTCAGTCGCACGAACTGGCCGTTGCCGCCCAGGCCCACGCTGCCGGTGCGCCGGCGCAGCAGTTGCATGCCGGTGTTGTTGGCGCGGAACTCGATGTCCTGCATGCGGACCAGGAAGCGGGCGTGGGCGTTGGCGAGTCGGCCACGTTCGGGCAGCGGCCGGCGGTCGTCGGCGTTGCGCATCCGGACGCCGATCTGGACGGCGCCGGTGTCCGCGCGGCCCAGCGCCTTGTCGGCGCAGACCTGGGCGAGCGTGCCCGGGTCGAGTCGGCCGTCGGCGTCGATCACGCCGAGCACCACCCGGGCGGGGTCGGTGTCGGCGGGCAGCCAGGCGCGGATCTCGCGGTAGGCCGCGTTGAGCGCGGCGCCCTTGCCGATCCGCGCGTCGGGACGCCGGCGCTGGACGAGGTGGATCCGCGCGTCCTGCTCGGCGGCGGCCAGGACCAGCTCGCGGGTGCGGTCGTCGCTGTCGTCGTCGACCACCCACAGGTGCGCGTGCGGCGCGGCGTGGCGCAGTCCGGCGAGGGTGCGGGCGACCACGGCCTCCTCGTCGCGGCACGGGACCACCAGGTGCCAGTCGAAGGCGTCGGGGTCGCCGGGGGTGGCCGGCCGGTTGTGCCGGAAGGCGTGCCGGGTGCCGGCCCAGTAGACGAGGAAGCGGCCGAAGACGAGCAGCATGTACACCAGCAGCGCGAAGGACAGCGCGCCGGCGATCCACACGATGGCGTTCTGATTGGCCAGGACGTACTCACGCACAGTGCCGAGGATGGAACTAACCTCCGGTTCGAATCAAAGGCACACGTGCGTTTGTAGCTGCAAGTGGGTGCACGACTGGCCTCACGCACCATTGAATCTAAGGTAAATTCGGACAAAATGGAACCCCTGGTCGAGTGGTTCCGCTCACCCCGCCCGCCCCGCGGCCGTGGCCGACGACACGCCGACACCACCCGAATGGCCCTATCGCAAGCACCGGGAGGGGCCGGTCGGCGGGTTAGCGTCGTGCCATGAGACGCCCCATCGGGTTCGGCAGCCGTCCGGGTGCCGAGGCAGCGGCCGGGTTCGATCGTCGTGTGGTCGCCGTGCTCCGGGAGCCCGGCATGGCGGCCTGGCTGCTCGCGTGCGCCGGTTCGATCGTGATGTACCTGTTCGTTCGACACCTCAGCCACCCGTCGATGGTCGACCTTGTCGTCTATCGCGCCGAGGGGCTCGCGGTGCGCGACGGGATCGATCTGTACGGACCGCTGAACACACCACACGGGCTCGGCGCCACCTATCCGCCGTTCGCCGCGATGTTGTTCGTACCGCTGACCTATCTGCCCAAGGGCGTGCTGCTCGGGCTGGGCGTGGCGACGAACCTGGCCCTGGTGGCGCTGGTGGTGTGGTTGTCGATGCGGCTCGTGGATCCCGCGCGGCGGCTGAGCCCGGTGCTGGTGCCCGCCGGGACCACCCTCGCCATCTGGTTCGAGCCGGTGTTCACCACGATGCGCTTCGGGCAGGTCAACCTGGCCGTGCTCGCGGTGGTGTTGTGGGACTTCACCCGCCCACCCGGTGCCCGATGGCGCGGCGCCGGCCTGGGCATCGTGGCCGGCATCAAGGTCACCCCGGCGGTGTTCATCGTCTATCTGCTGCTCACCGGGCGCCGCCGCGAGGCGGTCACCGCGATCGGCGCCGCGGCGGCCACCGTGGCGCTGTCCGCCGCGGTGTTGCCCGATGCCACCCGGCGGTTCTGGACCCGGCTGGTCTTCGACCCCAGCCGGGTCGGCCGACTGGAGAACGCGGCCAATCAATCGATGCGCGGGCTGCTCACCCGGCTCACCCGCACGCTGGACCCGGGCGTGGGCGGCACGCTGGTCGTGATCGTGGTCGCCGTGCTCGGCATGGCGTGCGCGGTGGTCGCCTACCGCCGGCAGGGCGACGCGTGGGGGCTGCCCGCGAGTGCCGTGGCCGGGCTGTTGATCAGCCCGATCTCGTGGACCCACCACTGGGTGTGGTGCGTACCGATCGCGCTGTTGCTCTGGACGACGGTGCGCGGTGCGCACAGCCGGGCCCAGACGCTGCTGTTCGCCGGTCTGCTGGTCTTCCCGAGCTTCGTGGTCTGGTCCGTGCCGCATCTGCCGGGGCAGGAGTGGCACATGACGCACTTCGAACAGCTGCGCTCCGCCTGTTATGTGGCCTTCGGCCTGGCGTTCCTGGCGGTGGCGGCGCGGCCCGGGCGGGTGCGGGCGGGTCCGGCCGACGTCCCGGACCCGGGCCGGGGGCCGCTCGGAGCGGGTCCGCTCGCCGCTCGGGGCAGCCGGTCCTACCGGCCGCCGGTGCCGCGGGCCTGACCGGGCGTCCGCGCTACGCGAGCGCGGGATCGTCCGGGTGGCCCGTGCGCAGTTGGCGGATCTTGACCCCGACGATCCAGTAGACGACCACGTTCGCGGCCAGGCTGTAGAGCCCGAAGAACTGGTACTCGGCGAACACGAACACCTGGGTGACCAGCATGCTCACCAGCAACGACCCGGCGAACAGCCGATAGGCGAGCAGCCGGTTCCAGCGGAACGCGGGCACCCCGGCCACGGTCAGCGACAACGAGACCACCGAGGACACGGCGGGCAGGATCGAGTCGACCGCGTCGTAGCCCAGCGCCGTGCGATCGATGCCGAGGGATTCCAGCACCAGCACCCCGGCCCCGGACTGGAGCGCCAGGGCGACCACGATGACCAGCCACAACCACGTGCGTGCCTCGATGCCCTCGCGCAGCCGCGCCGACCATTGCGTGGCCAGGTGGGATACGCCGGCGAATCGGGACACGTGTTGCGGGCAGGCGTCGAGCAGGTTCAGCACGGCGGCGTGCTCCACGGTGCCCGCCTGGTCCTGGACGAGTTCCTCGGCCAACTCGCGCTGGCGGGTGGTCAGGCCCCGGCGCAGATGGGTGGCCGCCGCGACGGCGACGTTGGCGAGTCGGTCGCCGGGGCCCATCCGCTCGACGGGCAGCAGCAACTGGGCCAGCACGAGCAGGGCGACGAAGGTCGCGTACATGATGGCCACGGCCGGCTTGTAGAAGTAGCCGCTGGTCTTGCCGACCAGTTTGCCGATCTCGTCGATGAACAGGCCGAACCCCACGCCGCCGACCACGGAGGTCACCTCGGCCAGCCGCGGCCCGATCAGGGCGAGTTGCAGGATCACCGCGAAGAGCATCAGCAGGCCGCCCCACAACGCGTGGGCGATGTGCAGGTGGCTGACGCCGACCTTCGGATAGCCGGACTCGGACAGCGCCAGGCGGGTCAGCAACACCGTCACCACGGCCGCCAGGACCACCGTCTGGACATGCCGGATGCCCGCCGCGGTCCGGCTCAGCCCCCATACGTCGGCGCGGGCTCGGACCATGGTGGTCATGCCCGCAGCGTAGGCGCGCGGGGCGCGCAACCCGCTTCGTGGGCGCGGTGTGTCGCGGGGAAATGGACCGATTTCAGCAGTTCGGCGCGGCGCTCACGGCGCCGGCGTCGGGCCCGCTCCCGGGGGCGGGGCGGGGAGTTTGCCGGCGAGCCAGTCGAACGCGGCGGGTACGGCCGTGGACCATACCCGGAAGTTGTGGCCGCCGGCCGGCAGCGTCACCGCGACCACGTCGGCGCGCGTGCCGATCGCCCGGCGCAGGTCCAGCATGTCGCGGTGGGCCGTGTGGTCGTCGCCGCCGGCCGCCAGGTAGAGCGCGGTGTCCACGGGCTGGTGGGTGACCAGCCACTGCGGGGAGTTCCAGCGCCGGACGTCCTGCCGGCCCCGGTAGAGGTCGCCGGTGTCCCCGTCGACCACGGCCCGGAAGTAGCCGGACAACGAGCCGGCCGCCGCGTAGCGCTCGGGGTGGTGCAGGGCCAGGTTGACCGCGCAGAACCCGCCGGTGGAGTAGCCCAGTCCGGCCCACGCGCGTGGTGCGTCGAGCACCCGGAAGTGCCCGGCGAGCGCGGCCGGTACGTCGACGGCCAGGTACGTCTCGTCCTGGACGCCGCGCACCGCGTCGACGCATTCCTGATCGTGCGCGCCGTTGTCGTCGGTGGTGGCGACGACGATCACCGGCTGCATCCGGCCGGCGGCGATCTCGGTGTCCAGGGCGTGCGCCAGGTGCAGTTGCCGGGCCCAGTTGTGCGGCCCGCCGGGGCGGCCGTGGAACAGTTCGACGACGGGGAAGTGGCGGTTGGGCTGCGCGGGGTCGAAGTAGGCGGCGGGCAGGTAGACGAGCGCGTTGCGGACCACCCGGGCCCGGGGACCGGGCAGTCGGTCGTGCACGAGTTGGCCGTGCTCCTGCGGACCGGTGGGCAGCGCGGGGGGTGCGGTCGGCAGCAGTTCGGCCGCGCTCGCCGGGGGCGGGGCGCGGCCGAGCAGGTCGTTGAACGACGTGTAGAAACCGAACTCGCGATTGACCAGGTCCGCGGCCAACAACACCCCGGAGAGCATCACCAGGAGCAGCGACAACAGGCGCAGCGGAAAGGCGGTCCAGCCCGGCCAGCGGTTCCACAGCGCCATCGTGGCAGCGATCACGGCGACCGCGAACACTGCCAGCAACACCAAAAGCGTCGTGCCGGTAAGGGTCATGGGGGCAGCCCCGCGCTGGGACGGGTCCTACCCTTCAGTATGACCGGGCGCGCGGACGCGTCGCGCGTATGACCGGGCGCGCGGACGCGTCGCGCGGGATTTGTGGTCATCTCCCGGCGGCCTCTGTCCCGCTTGGGGTCGTGCATGGTGTCATGAGCGTGCCATTACCGAACGAACGGGAGGCACGTATGTTACGCAAGTTGTCCTGGTTGCTCGCCCTGCCCGCGCTGATCCTGGCCTTCGCACTCGGTCCCTTCGCCGCGTCGGCGAGCGCTTCGGAACACGAATTCCTCACCGACTACGGGGTATTGGTGCCGCTCCCGGCGCCGGTCACCCCGCCCGAGAAGTGCACCCAGCGGCACCTGACGCTGGAAGTCGGCACGTACGCCTGGAGCCTGAACTCCCCGGGTGGCAACCCCGGCGCACTGGACGTGCAACTGCCGACCGACGGCTACACCTGGCGACTGTGCGTGTCGCCGCGGATCGGTGCCTACGACGTGACCACCACGCTGATCCCGGACACCCCCGGGCAGCCGCAGCGGTCCCGGAGCTATCTGTTCCAGATCAACTTCACGTACACCTACACCTGGGACTCCATGCTCTACCGATGGAAGCCCGGCCCGTAGGGCGGGTGCCGACGCCGCTCGCAGCCGCGCATCCTTCGAGTGTCCTGGACGCCCCAGCCGGATCAGGCCGCTCGGGCAGGTGACGGGCCGCACACCCCAGAGGCCGCGCATCGAGTTCGCTCGCTGCGCGGCCGACGTGTGTGCGGCCCTCGGGCGTCACCTTTCGCGGAGAGCCTGCGCAGGACCGCCGGGGCCGGCTTCGAGGTCTTGGCCGACCGTGCCCCACCCGAAGTACCGGGCGCCGTGATGGGTCTGCGGACCGACCCCGGGGGTACGCGGGACGGACGCTCCGACCGGCCCGGGCGATTAGCGTCCGGATATGCGAACTCAACGCCCCAGTAAGGGGTTTCCGGATACGAACCGGCTTGGGTCGAGCGCGCGCCGGTGGTTCCGACGCACGGCGCCTGCGGTGCTGCTCGCGCTGGCGAGCGTGGTCACGGCCGGCGTCGTCGTACCGACCCCGGCCGGCGCGGTGACCGAGGATGCGCCGCGGCGGGTCATCCACTGGCAGCCCTGCGCCCAGGACCCGACCGCCGACTGTGGCACGCTCACGCTGCCCGTCGACTGGGCCCGCCCGCACGGATCCACCTTCGAACTTGCCCTCGCCCGGCGCCGGGCCACCGACCCCGGGCACCGGATCGGCTCACTGGTACTGGACTTCGGCGGCCCCGGAAACGGCGTCGACGAGGTGATCGGCAGCAGGCATCGCAACTACTTCTCCGCAGAGATCGACGCCCGCTTCGACCGGGTCGCCTTCGATCCGCGCGGCTGGAACGCCAGTGCCGCGCCGAACTGCCCCGCCGGCGGCCCGCGTCCGGCCGCCGATCCGACCACGCCGGCCGGCTTCGCGGCGATCGTCGCGGACAACCGGCAACTGATCGACTCCTGCCGGCGCCGGAGCGGCCCGATGTACGACCACATGGACAGCCTGAGTGTGGCGCGCGACCTGGATGCCATCCGGGCCGCGCTGGGCGATCGTAAGTTGTCGTTCTGGGGTTCGTCCTACGGCACGTTGATGGGACAGCAGTACGCCGAGCTGTTCCCCGGCCGCTTCCGGGCGTTGGCCCTGGAAAGCAACATGGACCACAGCCGGGCCGTCGGCAGCTTTCTGGAGACGGCCACCGCGACGATCGAGGCATCGTTCGGCGAGTTCGCCAAGTGGTGTGCGGGCGACCCGAGTTGTGCGCTGTACGGGCGGGACGTGGGCAGCGTGTTCGACGAGCTGTACGCGCGGGCGGTGGCGGGTACGCTCTACGACCCGGACGATCCGAGCATCGGCATCACCACGATGGCCCTGCTGGACGAGACGCAGGCCGACTTCAAGAACCCGCTGTGGCGCGGGCGGGCCCGCCGGCTCGCCGCGCTCGCCGCCGAGTTGCCGCGCGCCACGCCGCCGGCTCCCACCTCGACCGAATCGCGGATCCGCAACGCCCAGGCGGTGTTCTGCGCCGACTGGCGCCTGGATTTCGCCGACGCGGACGAACTGGCGGCCCTGGACCGGCGGTTGGCGGTGATCGCGCCGCACATGCGCCGGTCCTTCAACTCGTGGTACGCGATGACGTTGTGCCTGGGTCGATCGGCCGGCGCGGTCAACCCGCAACGCCCCTACCGGGTGCACGGATCGACGCCGATCCTGCTCACGGGGAATGTGTACGACTCCAATACGCCGTATGTGTGGACCACGGCGGCGGCCGAGCGTATCCCCGGCGCCGTGGTGCTCACCTACGAGGGCGTCGGGCACGGCGCGTATGGGCGGAGCCCCTGTGCGGCGGCCGTGGCCGACCGCTACCTCGTCGACCTGCGCACGCCGCCGCCGGGCACCCGTTGCCCGGCGGTGCCGCCGAGGGCCGACGGGTGACCACGCCCGTCGCCGGGACCGGCCCCGGGGGAAGGGCCGGTCCCGGCGACGGGTTCGGGGGTCGGCTATTCGTCGGTTACCCGGATGGCGCGCGAGGGGCACAGGTTGGCGGCCTGGCGGGTGGCGCGTCGGCCCTTTTCGGTGGGGGTCGGGGTCAGGACGGTGACCAGGCCGTCGTCGTCCTGGTCGAAGACCTCGGGGGCGGTCAGGGCGCACAGGCCGGCGCCCACGCATACCGTGCGGTCCGCGCTCACGTGCAGCGCGGGTTCGCCTGCCGGGGTCACCAGGTGACCGGGAGTTCGTTGACGCCCTGGATCGTGGTACCCGGGCGGAGCGTCAACTGTTCGACCGGGACGGCCAGGCGCAGGGTCGGTACCCGTTCGAACAGCGCGGTCAGGATCACCTCCAGCTCCAGGCGGGCCAGGTTCTGGCCCAGGCACTGGTGCACGCCGTAGCCGAAGGCGAGGTGATGGCGGGCCGAGCGCCGCACATCGAAGGTGTCCGGGTCGGCGAAGACCGAACCGTCGCGGTTGGCCATGGAGTTGGCGACGATCACCCCCTCGCCGGCCCGGATCAGCTGCCCGTCGATCTCGATGTCGGCCGTGGCCACCCGCGCGCCCGCGAAGTCGGCGATGGACAGGTAGCGCAACAACTCCTCGACGGCGCCCGGGATCAGGTCGGGATCGGCGCGCAGTGCGGCGTGTTGGTCGGGGTGCTCCAACAGGGTGATCACACTGAGCGAGGTCATCGAGGCGGTGGTCTCGTGGCCGGCGACCAGCAACAGGATTGCCGTCGAGACCAGTTCCTCGCGATTGATCTCGCCGGCCGCCAGCTGGTCGGCGACCAGGTGGGACAGCAGGCCGGGGCCGGGCTTCGCCTGGAATTGGGTGATCAGTCCGTCCAGGTAGCCGTCGAGGTGATCGCGCGCGGCGATCGCGTCGGCGCCGTCGGTGGCCTGGAGCAGTCGGCGGCTCGCGTCCTGGAAGTACTCGTGGTCCGCGTACGGCACGCCGAGCAGCCCGCAGATCACCATCGACGGCACCGGCAGGGCGAAATGCTTGACCAGGTCGGCCGGCGGGCCGGCCGCGAGCAGGTCGTCGATCGCGCCGTGCACGATCCGTTCGATGTCGTCGCGCATGCCCTTGATGCGCTTGACGGTGAACTCGGAGATCGTCATCCGGCGCCGGGGGCCGTGCTCGGGCGGATCCAGGCTGATGAAGCCCGGGTGGCGGGTGCGCAGCGCCTCTAAGCGCACCGAGGTGAGCGGGAAGTCGACATTGTTCCGGTCCGAGGAGAGCCGGGGGTCGGCCAGCAGCGTGCGGGCCGCCTCGTGCTTGGTCACCACCCATGCCTGGCGGCCGTCGTACAGCGTCACCTGGTGGAGCGCGGTCGACGGGGTGCGCAGCCGGTCGTACTCCTCGGGAAGGGCGTACGGACAGGTGCGGTCGCTCGGGAAGGGGGGAGTGTCGGGGGTTTCGTCGGTGTGGAAGGGTGCAGCGGTCTCGGTCATCGATCCCCTCGCAGCCTTGGCGGTTCAGAGAACGGACAGTTCTCTGATTGGGAGGCTAAGCTGATCCGACAGAGAACGCAACGGCCTCTCACTGACTTTGGGGAGTCAATCTGTCACCGAACGTCGGCCCCGCGGTCGAGGAACCGATCGACCACCGCAAGGGCCCCCGTCGCCGCGGCACGGAGCTCGAGCAGGCCATCCTGGGCGCCACCATGGCCGAACTCGCCGAGGTCGGCTACGCCGGATTGACCATGGAGCGGGTCGCCGCACGGGCCCGAACCGGCAAGGCCACGCTCTACCGCCGCTGGTCCAGCCGCGCCGAACTGGCGGTGGAAGCCTGCAAGTTGCGCGGCGTCTCCGAGGTCGACCTGCCCGACACCGGCAGTCTGCGCGGCGATGTGATCGCATTGTTGCGGCAGATGTCCGTCAAGATGGCCAGTCCACTGGGCGGCATCATGCGCGGCCTGCTCGCCGAGACCACGCACGACCCCGAACTCGCCCGGCTGATCCGCGAGCGGGTGCACACCATGGGCCCCGAGACCATCCGCTTCATCCTCGAACGGGCCGTCGAACGCGGCGAGGTCGACCGCCGGATCCTCACCTCCAGACGCGCCGCGGTCGCCACCGACCTGCTGCGCAACGAGTTCCTGCTGTTCGGCGCGCCGATCGCGGACGAGATCATCGTCGACATCGTCGACGAGGTCTACCTGCCGCTGGTCCGCAAGCCCGGCCCGCCGAGCGATCGGGGGACCGGTTGACCTCAAGTTCTCTTCAGGTTCCATAGTTGCGTTCGGGGCGATCCGTCCCCGCCGACCGACGCGAACCAGGAGCACCTCACCCATGAGCACCGACGCGATCGCCAGGACCGAACTCGCCGCCATCCGTCGCGTCGTCGCGGACGCGGTGGAGTTCCAGAACGACCCGGACCGATTCGTCCCGCTGCACACCGAGGACACGACCGTCGTCAACTTCGTCGGGCGACGGGTGGCCGGCCGCGACACGCTGGCCGACGTGATGCGGCAGGCCCTGGCCTCGCCGCTGGCGGACGTGGTCAACACGGTCGAGATCGAGGACATCCGGCTGGTCCGCGAGGACGTGGCGATCGTCGCGAGCGTCAAGAAGGTCTTCGACCGACGGGACGACCCGGCGACGGCGCTGCACGCGAGCTCGGGCCGGCTCACCTACGTACTGGTCAAGGACGACGGGCAGTGGCGGATCACCTCCGCGCAGACCACCCCGATCCTGACCTGACCACCGGGGCCGGCCGATGTGGCGGCGGGTATCACCGGCAATTCCCTCGCGGGAATTGTCGGTCCCGCCGCCCGGCGGAAGGATTCCCACCACGGCCCGCCGAGACGCGCGGACCGCAACGAATCCCACTCCGCCGGAGGTTTTGCCATGTCCGAGTCCGCCGCCACCACCACTACCGCCACCACTGCCGACGTCATCGCCCGGTTCAACTACGCGTTCCTCATGCACGACCCCGAACTGCTCACCGACCTGGTCGCCGAGGACTGCGTGATGGTCAGCGTGCAACCCGCACCCGACGGCACCCGCTACGAGGGCCGCGACGCGTGCCTGACCTTCTGGCAGGAACTGGCCGCCGACGAGAACATCGACTTCGCACCCGAGGACGTCCACGTCTACGGGGACCGTGCGGTGATCAAGTGGCGCGTGTCCTTCGGGGCGGGCGAGGCCAACGAGGTGTTCGGCGACGCGCACGCCGAGTCCACCGGCGTGGCCGGCGTCAACCTCATGCACATCCGGGACGGGCGCATCGTCGAGGCGCTGGGCTACAGCAAGTCCCCGTGACCACCCGCCGGCCGGGCGCCGGGGTCGGGTCGGTTCCGGCACGGCAGAATGCGGTCATGACCACGCCCGCGACGCACTACCTGACCCCGGCCCAGGCGGCGGAACGATCCGGCTTCAGTCTGGACACGCTGCGCTACTACGAGCGGATCGGCCTGCTGTCCGACGTGGGCCGCGCGCCCAGCGGGCATCGCCGGTTCACCGAGGACGACCTGCAGTGGCTCGGCATCCTGCGCTGCCTGCGGGACACCGGGATGCCGATCGCGGACATGCGCCACTACGCCGAACTGTGCCGCTCCGGCGAGCGGGCGTCGCTGATCGAGCGAATGGCCCTGCTGGAGCGGCACGACATGGCGGTCGAGGAGCAGATCGCCCTGCTGCGGGCCCAACAGGAGCGGCTGCGGCGCAAGATCGACTACTACCGCTCGGTCCTGCCGGACTGAGCCGAGCGACCCGGCCGGGCCGGCTCGTCTCGGTCGGCGGGTGTCGCGTGCGCCCCCGGCGGGTGACGGTTCGGCGTTCGTCGATGGAACTCCTCGTGTCGGCGGCGGGTGCGCGGGCGGGAGCTCTCGCGGTCCGGGTATGGATGTAGGGCGCGGCCAGGGCCGGAGCCGCCGGCGAGACACCGGGACAGGAGAGGATCATCATCAGCGATCACTTCGACGGCGGGCAGTTGCCGCCGACCGTCACCGTCGAGCACGACGCGACGCTCCTGGAGTATCGGCGCGCCCGTGGGCGTCAGCACATCCGCGACTGGTACGCCGGGCTGCGGATCAAGAAGTATCCCGAGGACCTGCGCGTCCTCGAACACCTGCTGTGGGTCACCCGCACCCAGGTCGTGGTGGAACTGGGCACCCATCTGGGCGGCTCGGCCCTGTGGTTCCGGGACCGGCTGCGCACCCAGGCCGGATACGGACGGGTCCCGGCGGCGATCGGGGTGATCTCGGTGGACCTCGCCCAGGACCGCGCGGCGACCCTGCTCGGCGGCGCCGATCCGGACTACGCGCGCGACATCACGTTGGTGGAGGGCGACATCACCGACCCCGGCGTGGCCGAGCGGGTGAGCGAACTCGTCCCACCCGGGGCGCGTTGTCTGGTCGTCGAGGACACCCTGCACGTCTACGCCACCACCACCGCCGCACTGCGCAACTTCGCCCATCTGGTGCCCGAGGGCGGCTTCTTCGTCGTCGAGGACGGCATCGTGGACGACCCCGAGCTGCGTCCGCCGGGCATGCCGGGCGGCGTGTTGCCCGCGATCGCCGACTGGCTCGGCACCGAACCGGGCAGCGCCTTCACGACCCGCCGCGACCTGGAACTGTACGGCGTGACCGGCCATCCGCACGGCTGGCTGCAACGCGTCGAGCACTAACCTCCGGCGCGCCCGTAGCGGTTGGCGAAGCGGGGGTCGGTCTCCCACCACGGGCGCATCATCTCCGGCCCGTCGTCCGCGGCGGGTGCCGCGGCGGCATCGGCGTCCGGCGCGGCGTCGGCGCGGGCCGCCGCCGCGGTCGCGCGTTCCGCGGCGGCCCGGGCGTCGAGTTCGTGGTCGATGGCGGCGGCATTGCGGGCGTCCTCGCGGATCATCCGGATCAGCAGGATGGCCAGGAACGGCAACCCCGCCGCATCGCCGGTGAACCACAGGGCGCCGCCGCCGAGCACCTGGTCGCGCTCCAGGGACGGGCCCCATGTCCGGGCGATCGCGGTGTAGTGGTCGGCGGCGATCAGATGGTTCCCGAGCATGATGTACAGACCGAGCGCGCCGTCGAAGATCACCTCGACGAAGGTCAGCCACATCGACACCAGGTGCGGGTAGCGGCGCGGCACCGGGTCGGCCTGGACCCGGGTCCAGAAGTACACCGCGCCGATCGCCACCAGGAGCAGCCTGGTCAGGTGCGGGAGCGCGCCGCCGTGCAACGTCGCCGGATACCAGCCGCTCAGGTAGAGCACGAACGGGGCGAGCACGAACACCGCCGACGGGAACAGCGGGAAGGTCAGCGCCACCGCGACCCGACCCCGCCGGATCCGGCCCAGTCGGGCGACGGCGTCCGGGGCCAGGTTGTCGCGCAGCAGGGTCAGCGGCGCGCCCTCGGCCAGGAACAGCGGCACCACCATCAGCAGCAGCATGTTCTGCACCGCGCGCGGCCAGAACAGTACGTCCTGGTAGACGCCGAGGAACGACATCGTGGCCAGGACCCAGGTGCCCAGGCCGCCGACGAAGTAGCCGGTGTGCGACCGCCGCCAGGTGCCGCCCCGGGCGCGCAGTCGGCGAACGCCGAGCAGGTAGGTCGCGCCGAGCAGGAGCACGGCGACGGCGGTGAGCGGCTCGAAGGTCCACTCCGTGACGACGCGCGTCGCGTCGAAGGGGGCTACGTGCGACGCGTGCACGGCGAGCGACGCGGCGGCGGCGTGGGTGGACATGGCGGCTCCGGGGGTGGGGGCCGGGGCGGGATGGGACGGCCCATGGCGGCCGACTCTACGCCCGGGTCCGGCGCCTTCGGTGCGGCGACCCAGGGGGTCAATGATGAGCAAATATGAACAAATCGCCCGCATATTCCGTCGGCCGGCAGCCCGCCGGGGTGGCCATGTTCGTACTTTGGATTCCGCTTGGTGGTCCTTTGGGTTTCCCGTTGCCCGGGGTGCACTTTGCCCGGGTCCCGCTCTCCGGGGACTGCCGGAGAGCGGGCGGGTTCGGCGCGGAGGATCAGTGGGCGTAGAGGTAGATCAGCCCCCCGGGGCCGTCGGAACAGAAGAAGTTCGGGCCCCACAGGTCGTAGCCGGCCTTGCCGGCGGCGTTGCACTGCTCCTGTGTTTGGTAGACGCCCCGCACGCGGAACTCGCCCGCGGCGCTCGCATTGGTCGCCGCTGCGAGGGGAACCAGGGTCGCCGCCGTGGCGGCGGCGACGAGCAGTCCAATGCGCTTTTTCACGTGCCAACTCCTTTTAATGGGGACGACGTTCGACAATTCGTCGAATGTCGTCGGAGGTGGTGCGATGGCGCTCGAATGCTATCCGCGCACTATGCAAAGGTCTAGGCCAATCATCGAATAGGTCTACGCCAATCAACCGGCGCGGTGGCCTCGCGACACCTGCCGCGGCCAGCCCCGATGAACCCGAACTCGCTTGTACTTCCCGGGAATCCGTTCGATGTGGATACTGGCCCGAATGGATCCCAGCAGCGCGTTACGTGAATTTCTCGTGTCCCGGCGGGCCCGGTTGCGACCGGGTGATGTGGGGCTTTCCGCAGACGGTCCGCGCCGGGTCGTGGGGTTGCGCCGGGAGGAGGTGGCCGCCCTCGCCGCGGTCAGCGTCGACCACTACATCCGACTGGAACGCGGTCAGGCGTCGCGGGTGTCCGACGCGGTGCTCGACGCGGTCGCCGACGCGTTGCGGCTGACCCCGGGGGAACGCCGCTATCTCCGCAACCTGGCCCGGCCGCCGGCCCGGCCCGACGATCCCGAGGCGGCGGTTCGGCCGGGCCTGCGGACGCTGCTCGACGCGTGGGGTGCACCGGCCTACCTGGTCGGCCGCAACGGGGTGATCCAGGCCTGGAATCGGTCCGCGTGCCGGGTGTTCCTCGACTTCGACGAGGTCCCGCCCGAGCGCCGCTCGATCGGCGGCCTGATCTTCGCGGACCCGCGAACCAAGGAACTGTACGTGGACTGGGAGAGCAAGGCCCACGAGACGATCGCCTACCTGCGCACCGAGATCGGGAAACGCCCCAGCGATCCGGTGCTGACCGGGCACATCCGGGAACTGATCGCGGTCAGCCCGGACTTCGCCCGATTATGGTCCGCGCAGAAGATGTTCGACCTCGCCCACGGTACGGTCCGCATCCGGAATCCCGTCGTGGGCACCTTGGCACTGACCTACGAGTCGTTGTTCCCGACCGACGACCCCGACCAGGTGGTGATCGCGTACGCGGCGGCGAACCCGGCCACCGCGGCGGCGCTGCGGATCCTGGACGGCGAGGGGTGAGACCGGGACACCCCGCCCGGTAGCGCGGTGACCGCGAGCACGCGTGATATTCGTTTCATCGGCTGCGAGTTCCCTTCGTCGATGGCCGATCGGTCGGCGTGGGCGGTGAATTCCCACGACTGATCGGTGCCGACCGATCGAGCATCGGCCGTCGGGCCCGGGCGCGCCAGTGCACACCGTGCACTGGCCGGGCGGCGGGATCGGTGCGGCGGCGATGGGAGTCGCCTCGCTCGGTCACCACTCCCGGTGCGACCAGAGCTCGACCGTGATGCCGAGTTCCCCGAGCCAGGTGTACTCGCCCTTTCGCACGATGGCCGTGCGGTGTCGAGTCAGCAGCTCGAGTACGTCCGCGTCCGCGGCGCCGCCGAGGGCCCGCACGATCGTGGGAATGTCGGCGGCAGCGACGGTGATCACGTACTCGTACTCGGGCCCGTTCAGGTCGTGGCCGGTGAATCGCAGGTTGCCGGTGGGGGTGCGGTGGGCGTGCACGGACAGGTTGTTCGCCGAGTGGAGGCAGACCTCGCGCGTCTGGTCCCCGGCGATCTTCCGCTGTGATCGAAGGAGTTTACGAAGATGAAGCCAACTGCGCCCAATGGGTTGCATTCGTCACCTCGAACCGGCCTTCTGCCGTGTGTCGGCCATTCCCGAAAGTCCGTGACGGGCACAGGATAGTGCCCGTCGTCTCCGACCCCATCGGAACGCTCGAACGCCCGCATCAGGAGAGGAAGCGACGATGAGCGACGTACCGGTCCTCACGTACGGAAACTATCTGCGACTGGACACCCTGCTGTCCTGCCAGGAGCCCCGGACCGAGGCACACGACGAGATGTTGTTCGTGGTCATCCATCAGGTGTACGAGTTGTGGTTCAAACAGATCCTGCACGAAACCGCGCTGCTCCAGCGGCAGTTGACGGGCGGGAACGGCGCCGGCGCGCTGCATACGGGCCGCCGGATCGCCAAGATCCTGAAGACCGTGGTCGGCCAGCTGGACATCCTGGAGACCATGACGCCGCGCCAGTTCGCGTCCTTCCGGGACGCGCTCGGGACCTCCAGCGGATTCCAGTCGGCGCAGTTCCGCGAACTGGAAGCGGTGCTCGGGCGACGGGAGTTCGGCGGCTACGAGACCGGCACCGACGCCCGCCTCGAGGTGGCCGTACGGCGTCCGTCCGTGTTCGACTCGCTGCTGCGTCACCTCGACGGGCTGGGGTATGCGATCCCCGAGTATGTGCTCGAGCGTGACCCGAGCATCGCCTGGCAGCCCGACCCGGATGTGCAGAAGGCGCTGGAGGCGGTCTACCGCGACGAGACCGGCCACGCGGCGCAGGTGTGCGAGGCCCTCGTGGACATCGACGAGGGCCTCCAGGAATGGCGCTACCGGCACATGAAGATGGTCGAGCGCACCATCGGCGCCAAGCTCGGGACGGGCGGCTCGACCGGCGCCGCGTATCTGCGCGGGACGCTGTTCACCCCGGTCTTCCCCGACCTGTGGGAGGTCAGATCGCAGGCCTGAGCCGTGCCTGGGGCCGACAGGGGACCTGTGACTCAGGCGGTCGGGACGTCGGTGCGGCGACGCTGGCGGGTGTGCGGCGGGGTTCTCCGTTCGCCGATCCGCCGGCGGGCGACCCGCCCCTGGGAGGCACTCGATGAGTACCGACGAGAAGGTATGGGCGTGCCCGTTCCGGCACGACGAGGCCCTCGACGTCGATCCCGTGATGGCCCGGTTGCGCACCGAGGCGCCGATCGCGCGGGTCCGGATGCCGTACGGGGACGGCCGATGTTGGCTGGTCACCCGGTACGCGGACGTGAAGCTGGTGACCTCGGACCGCCGGTTCAGCCGGGCCGCGCTGATCGACACCGACTTCCCGCGGATCACCCCCGCGCCGATCGCCCAGTCCGAGTCGATCAACCTGATGGATCCGCCCACGCTCAACCGGGTGCGCGGGCTGATCGTCAAGGCGTTCAGCAACGCGCAGGTCGAGCGGCTGCGGCCGGGCACCCAGCGCGTGGTCGACGAACTGCTCGCCGGCATCGCCGAACACGGCGCACCGGCCGACGTGGTCGAACTGCTCGCGGGTCGGCTGCCGCTGCGTACGATCAGCGAGCTGCTCGGCGTGCCGGCGGCGGACCGGCCGCGGATCCGCGGCTGGGCCGTGGCGATGATGTCGATGAAACCCGCGGATCGGGAGCGGGCGGCCGACGGGAAGGCACGGTTGCGCGCCTACTTCGCCGACCTGTCGGCGGCACGGCGAGCCGACCCGGGCGACGATCTGATCAGCGCGCTGGCCACCGCGCGGGTGGACGACGAGCGGCTCGACGACGCGGAGTTGGCGGTGCTGACCATGCTGTTGATGGTCACCGGGCACGACACCACGACGTACGAGATCGCCAATATCGTCTACACGCTGCTGACCCACCCGGACCACCTCGCCGCACTGCGCGCGCACCCCGAACACCTGCCGACGGCCCTGGAAGAGCTGCTGCGCTTCATCCCCTTCCGGCAGGGGGTCGGCATTCCGCGGGTGGCCCTGGAGGACGTCGACTTCGACGGCGTCACGGTGCGGGCGGGCGACACGGTGCATGTGTCGTATCTGACCGCCAATCGGGACGACGCCGTGTACGACCGGGCCGACGAACTCGACTTCGATCGCGAGCGACCCGCCGCCCACATGACCTTCGGCTACGGCATGCATCACTGCCTCGGAGCACACCTGGCCAAGATGGAACTGGAAGTCTGCATCGGCTCGTTGCTGGCCCGCTTCCCCAACCTGCGACTGGCGGTGCCGGCGGCGGAGGTGGAGTGGAACACGGTGTCGATCTGGCGCTTCCCGCTCACGCTGCCGGTCGCGTGGTAGTGGTTCGCGAGAGACGGTTCCGGCTGCCGGCGGTGGCCGGAACTGCTCGATTTCCTTACGCCTCGCGGCAGGTCGAGCAGGTTTTCGGGGTGGATCGCGATAGAATTGGGGGTGTTGGGTTTCCCGGGGTTGGAGAGGTCGGCGGATGAGTGACGCGGCGCGGGCCTCCGATGCCGGCGGGCGAGCGGAGACGGGGCCGGCCGAGATCGGGCTCGGCGTCGAGGAGGCCCGGAAGCGGTGGGCGCGGGTGGTCGGGGACGCCGCGGGTGGTGCGCGGATCGTGCTGCACGCGCCGCATGGCGTACGGGCGGTGCTCGGCCCGCCGACGGAGGAAGTGCTGGCCGCGCAGGGCGAGTTGCCGACATTCACGATGACCGCGGCCCGGCAGGGGCTGGGCGACCTGGTGCGGGGGGCGGCGGCGGGCACTCCGCAGTTGTTGCTGCGCTATCGCACGGTCTACGCGCAGATCACGGACGGTGCGAGTGCGGCCGGGGAGGTGCCGGCCGCGCCGCCCGTGGTGGTGGAGCCGGTGTCGGTTCCGGACGTACCGGCGCGCGCGGGCGTCGAGGCTCGGGTGGCCTCGGTGGCTCCCGCGGTGCGTGCCGTGCCGGCCGGGGCCGGTCGGCGGGTGGCCGGATTTGCGGCGGCGTTGGACGAAGCGGACACCGCTCGGGCGCGGGCGGTGTCGTTCGGGGTGGCCGCCCTGGACGAGGCGCTGGGTGGCGGGGCGCTGCCCGGTCGGGTGTTGCTCGTGACCGGGGCACCCGGCGCCGGTGCGGGCCTGCTCGCGGCCGGCGCGGTGTTGTCGGCGGCGCTGGCCGATTTCGACACCGACACCGCCACCGCCGCTGATGGCGGCGCGGACGCCGGGGCGGTGTTGTTCTGTACGCCCGGTCGGCCGCGTGCGGACATCGCTGCCCGGCTGACCGCGGCGGCGGCGGGCGTGGACCACCAACGGCTGCGCGCGGGCACCCTCACCGACGCCGAGCGACGCCTGGCCGACCTGGTGTCCCGCCGCCTCGGCATGGGCGGGCTGCTGCTCGACGACGGGGACGATCTGACCCTGGAGATCCTGCGCGAGACCGCCGCCGACATCGCGGACCTGCGCCTGGTGGTCGTCGACGCGCTCAACCACACCCTGCGCGCGGGCCCCGCCGAGGCCGGTGCCGAACCCGCCGCGGTCCGTCGAGGGGTGGGCGCGCTTCGGCGATTGGCCGCCGACCTGGACATTGCCGTGGTGGCCGTATGGGAGCAGGGCGCGGGTCGGGACGCGGACGTCGGGGCCGCGTTGGACGAGGCGGACACCGTGGTCCGGTTGACCCGCGACGGGGAGCAGGCGTTCGCGATCGTGGCCGAGCGCGATCTGGGGCCGATCGCCCAGGCGGCGCTGCATGCCGACATGCCGCATGTACGGTTCACGGACGCGCGGCCGGCGACGGGGGAGCCGCGCGAGGATGCCGCCGGCGCAGAGCCGGAGCCGGTGCCCGCGACCCGGCCCGAGCCGGAGCCTGCGGCCGACGCGGTTGCCGATCCCGATGCTCCGCCCGCCGAGTCCGACGCCGCGCCCCGGCCCGCCCAAGCTCCGCGTGGCTCCCGGAAGTCGCCGCCGGTGATCACGCGCCGCCGCGCCGCCGCTGCCACCGAACCGGAGCCCCTGACCCGGCCGGCGCCCGACGCGGCCACCGATCCCGCCTCCCGGTCGGCCGAGCCCAAGACCCGGCGCACGCGTGTGCCACGTGGCTCCGGGAAGGCTGCGGGGCTCGGGGCGGACGTCGCCACGGAGTCCGTGGACGAGCCCGGCCCCGGCGCTTCGCCCGCCGGGCCCGAGGCCGTGCCCCGGCGCACGCGTGTGCCACGTGGCTCCGGGAAGGCTGCGGGGCTCGCGGTGGACGTCGCCACGGAGTCCGTGGACGAGCCCGGCCCCGGCGCTTCGCCCGCCGGGCCCGAGGCCGCGTCCAGGTCCAGCCGTCCGTCACGCGGTTCCGCGAAGACGTCGGCCGCGCCGAAGGCGAAGCCTCCCCGGGTGCCGGCCGACACCGACGAGGATCCGCTGCCCGGTGCGATCGAGGACGCCGTCGTGGCGGAACTCGCCGCGGCCGGAGGCGACTTGCAGGCCGCCGGTGAGGCGCTGGCCCGTCGGGCGATCCCGGATGTGATGGAGCTGCTCCGGCTCTCCCGGGCGGGCGCCCGCTACGACCACACCTACTACCCGCCGCAACCCGAGCTGTTCCGCAAACGGGCCAAGGACGAGGCGGACGCGGTCTGGGAGGCCCGGCCGAAGTGGCGCAACGCCCACCTGCCGGCGGGCGAGCACGAGGTGACCGCGCTGGACACGAACGCCGCCTACCTCTCCGCGCTCAAGGCATTCCTGCCGATCGGCCCCCTCGAACACCGCGAGGGCCCGGACCTGGACGACTTCGACGGACCGCGCGGACGCCGGCGCCGACACGCCGGCGTGTACCTCGTCGACCCCCCCAAGTGGGAGCACGAGGACCTGCCCAACCCACTCGGCGACCGAGACGAACCCGGCCCGCTGTGGATCACCGACCCCACCCTGCGCCTGCTGCTGCGCTGCGCGTCGAGCGGCTACGGCCGGTTGTGCGAGGAACCGCGCATCCTGGAGTCCTGGACCGCGGTGGCCACCGAAAACCTGCTGGAACGGCTGCGGATCGCACTGCGCGACGCCCGGGACCGCGCCATCGCCGAGGGCGACGACGTCACGCTGGACTACGTGAAGCAGATGTACGCGAAACTCGTGTCCACGATGGGGGGTTCCAACTACAACCGGGAGATCCACCGCCCGGACTGGATGCACATCATCCGCTCCCAGGCGTTCGCCAACCTGTGGGTCAAGGCACTGCGGGCGCACCAGGGCGGGCTGACCCTCGTGCGGATGATGGGCACCGACGAACTCCACCTCACCGGCGGCGACTGGCACACCGTGTTCACCGAGGGCCGCGGCGTCGGCGACGTCAAGATCAAGGACACCTACACCCTGCAAACCAAGGAAAGGACCTGACCAGGCATGCCGTTCCGAACCCTGGAACCCGGCAAGTACGGGATGCACGGCACCCGCTCCTCCGCCCTGGCGGCCGAGCGCCTGGACGAACTCGCCGACGGCATCAGCTCCCCGGTCGAGACCGAACGCGGCCTGGCGGCACGGCTGCGCTACCTGACCGCATCCGGAGCCGGCTACACCGCGATGGAGGCCGCCGGGATCACCGCCACGACCCGCACCCTGGCCGCGTGGTTGGCCGAGGAGCAGACCCCCAACCGGGCCAACCTGCGCCGGATCGACGCCGCGTACCGCGACCTGCGCCGGCGCAATGTGGCCCGCTCGCTGATCCGCCGGCTGAACAAGGACGGACGCGGCACCCGGGTCGAGATCCACCCGCACGACCAATCCGGCGTCCGCGAGCCGCACCGCCGGGTCGGCGTGGCCCGCCACCGCACCGTCAACGTCCGCCGCTGGGACGCGATCATCCGGGCTTGGGCGGCCGGCGACGAACGCACCCTGGACGACCTGTGGACCGACGAGGTCCTGGCCGACCTGGGCTCCGACTGGGGCGGCTACGAATACGCCACCGCAATCGGCTTCGCCGCCTGAGCGTCGAGGTACCGCGCGATGGCCGGCGGCGGTTGACGCCCGCCGGCGAGAAGTTCACCCGAGTCGCCTTCAGCCGGGTTGGAAGAAGGCGAGCATTTTCTGCGCGGCGTCCGGCGACGTCAACAAATCCTGCACGTCCGCGGACATCCGGGCGGCAGCGCTGGTGCGTTCGAACATCTCACGTTCGTATTCCTCGACGGCGGCGGGAAAGTCGTCCGGGTGCGCGGCCAGCGCGAGGCCGAGCAGGGCGCCGTCGAGGAGCGCCATGTTGGCGCCCTCTCCCACCGGCGGCATCAGGTGCGCGGCATCGCCGAGCAGCGTGACGCCCGGCGTCGACGGCCAGGTCAGGCCGACCGGGAGGGTGCTGATCGACCGCGGCACGACCGCGTCGTCACAGGCCGCGATCAGCGCGGTGAACCGTGCGTCCCAGCCGGGGAGCAGGTCGATCAGTCGCGCCCGGGCGGCGGCCGGGTCATCGAACGGGATCCCGCTGGTGGCGAACCAGTTCTCGGCGGTGTGGTAGAAGCTGAGGCCGATGCGCACGCGGCCGTCGCCGTTGCGCTGCGCCGCCAGGGACAGTCCGTTGCCGAGCACCCAGTAGCTGCCGCGCCCGACCATCGCCGCGAGGTCGGGGTGCGTGCGATCGATGTCGGGAATGCCGAGCTCGACGACGTTCTGGCCGATATGCGCCGGGCGGGCGTCGGTGAGCAGCGGGCGGACCCGGGACTGCGCGCCGTCCGCGCCGACCAGCAGGTCATACGTCGCAGTGCTGCCGTCGGTGAAGTGCAGCAGGCCGTGGTCGGCGGATTCGAACGCGCGCCCCCAGCGCACCGTGTCTTCGGGGAGGGAATCCAGCAGCAGGTTGCGCAGATCGGCGCGGTCGACCTCGGGTCGATCGAGTGGCGCGTCGTCGGGTGTGTCCTCCTGGAGCAGCAGGGTGCCGTCCGGCTGGAGAAGGCGCATGTCCTGGCCTTCACCACGGGCAATCGTGTGGAATTGGTCGATCAGACCGGCCTCGCGCAGCGCCCGCTGGCCGGAGTGGATGTCGAGCATGCCGCCCTGGCCACGCGCTTCGCGTGAGGATTCACGCTCGTACACGACGGCGTCGATGCCGTTCACGTGCAGCACCCGGGCAAGGGCCAAGCCACCCAAGCCGGCTCCGACAATGGCAATGGTCATAGCTGTCCCCCGATTCAGCGTATCCGTCAATACACTGTATCGCTACCGACGCTGTATTGTCGTCGGCATGTTGGTATGGGAGCGGCCGGAGCCGCCGGATCGACCGATGCCGGCCCCGCTGAGCCGGGAGCGGATCGTCCGGGCGGCGATCCGACTCGCCGATGCGGACGGCCTGGACGCGGTGTCGCTACGCAAGGTCGCCGCAGCGCTGGATGTCGGACCGATGCGGTTGTACGGCTACATCGCCACCAAGGAGGAACTGCTCGACCTGATGGTCGATACGGTCCACGCGGAGATCCGGCCGACCGGCAACGGTTGGCGAGAGGTGCTGGGTTCCCTTGCCGAAACCACCCGGCAGGCTGCCCACCGGCACGAATGGCTCGCCGACCTGATCGGTGGTCGGCCCCAGCTCGGGCCGAACACATTGGCCGGCGGAGAGGCCGTGCTGGCCGCCATGGGCGGCGTCGACCTGGACACCGTCGTACCGGCGGTCGCCGCGGTCAATGCGTACGTGATCGGCGCGGTACGCCGGGAGATCACCGAGCGGCGCGCGGAGCGCACCTCCGGGATGGACACGAAGCAGTGGCAAGTCACCTTCGGGCCCTATCTGCTGCGGATCTTCGCCACCGGCCGATTTCCCGCGCTGGCCAGGGTCGTACACGACGGCCCCCACCTGGACGCCGACCAGACCTTCCGGACCGGCCTCGATTTCCTCCTCGACGGCATCGAGGCCCGCATCTCGAACTGACGCGCGGCCGACGGGGAGCGGTCAGGGGGTCATCGCGTCCCGGACCCCGGCCGTGTCGACGAACTGCTCGAAGCGCACGATGCGGCCCGCCCGGACGGTGAAGTGGTGGGCCACCCGGACGTCGAGCGGTTTGTCGGTGGCCTTGTTGCGGGCCGTGTAGCGGGCGAGGACGACGACGTTCTCCCCCTCGGTGACGTAGGTGTCGTCGTGGGCGGTCCAGTCGTGCCAGTCCGCGCCCAGCCGTTCCATCACCGCCGAGGTGACGCCGTGCGGGGTGCGGTACGTGCCGGCGAGCGGGAAGCCGGCCATCTCGGTCCACTCGACGTCGTCGGCGAGCGTGGCCCGCAGCGCTTCGAGATCGCCGGCCGCCGAGGCGAGGTATTGCCGGCGCACCACGTCGGCGGGTGCCGTGGAGGCGGTGAGATCGGTCTCGTGGGTCATCCGGATCAGCCCCAGGTCATTTCGCCCATGGCCACCTTCGCGCCCAGCTGTGCGGCGATCAGCATGCCCGAGTCGGGGTAGCGGGCGATCAGCGCGTCGGTGAGCGCGGCGCCGTCGGCCGCCTTGGCCAACTCGGCCTCGAACGCGGTCAGATAGTCGCGGGTGTAGCCGATCGGGCTCGCGTCGGTGGCGGTGTCCGGGAGTCGGTGACCGGGTACGACCAGGGCCGGCGCGAGGGCGGCCATCTCGTCCAACGCCCGGATCCAGGCGGCGCGGGCCTCGGGTGTGGCGGTGTCGGCGACCCACACGTGTTCCTGCTGGAAGGTGAGCACGCCGCCGACCACGGCCCGGTGCTCGGCCTGCCACAGGTAGTGCCGGTCGGGGAGTTCGGCGCCGGCGGCCTTCGGTTCGAAGCGGAAGCCCTCGAAGGTGAGGTCCCCGGTCAGCGGCTTCAGGTCGACCAGTCGGGTCGGCCGGTTCACGCCGACGGCCTCCCACGCGGCGAGCTTGCCCGGGTAGGCGGCCCGGATGTGGTCGATGACGAGCGGGGTGGCGAGGAGCTCGGCGTCGGGGAAGGCGTCCGCGACGACCTCGGCACCCCAGTAGTAGTCCGGGTCGGCGTGGCTGACGAACACCGTGGTGAGCCGCTTGCCGGAGTCGAGGATCTCGGCGACCAGTCGATGGCCGTCGGCGCGGGTGAAGCCGGTGTCGATCAGGAACGCGTCGCGCTCACCGGTGACGAGGGTGGCGGTCTTGTTCTTCGTGCCGACGGGGAAGTCCAGGTCGATGACCTTGAAGTCGAGCGTGCTCATGATGATCGATTCCTCGAGGTGGGTCGGGGGAGGGGGATGGGGGTCGGGTGGGTCAGGAGCCGGCGCCGGCGCCGAAACGCTTGAGCAGCGTGTCGATCGGGTCGGGCTCGGCGTGGCCGACGGCCAGTACCGCGAGGCGTGCGCCGTCCTGGACGAGCAGCGTCGGGTAGGCCGTCACGCCCAGCTCGGCCGCGCGCCGGAAGTCGGCCTCGGCCGCGTGCCGGGCGGCGGGTGCGTCGAACGCGGCGCGGACCGCCGCCGGGTCGAGGCCGGCCGCCGCGGCGATCCGGGCGAACGTATCGGCGGCCGACAGGCTCAGGCCGTCCCGGTAGAACGCGGTCTGCACGTCCATGGCGAGCTGCACCGCCCGCTCCGGCGCCGCCTGGCGCAGTACCGCCACGCCCCGGGCGGCGTCCAGCGAGTCCATCACGAACGACCCGTCGGCGATCAGTCGCTCGTACGCGGCCCCGAAGGTGACCCCGGTCCGCTCGCCGATTTGGGCGTTGGCGCCCTGGATGTAGCCGAACTCGCGCACCGGCACGGCCCGCGGGCCGGTGAACAGGCCACCGGACACCACCTCGACGGGCAGCTCGGGATGGCGAGCGGTGATCTCGGCCAGGGTGGGCGCGAAGCCGTAGGACCAGCCGCAGTAGGCGTCGAAGACGTAGATCAGTTTCACGGGAGGAGCCTTTGTCGAAGGGGCCGCCTGCGGGATCACCCGAGGCGGAGATGTGTCTGTCTCAACAGTATCTGCTCAGTCAGGCATTCCCGTCTCGGCGAAAATCTTCTGCCGCCCCCGCCGGCTCCCTACCGCAGCCGCGGCAGCGCGTCCCGCGCCGAGTGGGACAGGATGCGCAGGCACTCCATGAACTGCTCGCGCGCCTCCTCGGGCAGCGGCGCCAGGAAGTAGCGCCGGATGTTCTCCACGTGCAGCCGACTGGCCCGCACCACGACGTCTCGACCATGCGCGGTGAGCCGGACCAGCTTGCCCCGGCGATCCGCCGGGTCGTCGCCGCGCAGCACCAGGCCCGCCGCCTCCATGCGATCCACCAGTCGGGTCATCCCGCCGGTGGTCAGTACCCGCTCCTGGGCGATCGCCCGCATCGACATGCCCGGACCACCCGCCCGGCCCACGATCAGCAACACCTCGTACATCAGATGGCTGATCCCGAACTCCGCCTCGATCGCCCCGCCGAGCAGATACTCCAGGCGCCCCGCCGCCCCCTGCAATCGCCCGAACGCGAGCACCAGCTCGTCGTTCGCGGCGTCCTGCGCCGACGCGATCCTCGTACCCTCGTCGTCGTCCGTCATCTGCGCCCTTCCTCGTGCGATCCGATCCCCGCAAGATCATCTCCCCTCCCGGCCGGTCGGCTTGCGACCCGAGACGGTCGAGGCGGAACGTACCCGACGGGAACCCGGGCCCCGGCTGTGCACATGTAAAGGCGTGATGATTCCCACCGAGACCGACCGCGAGTTGTGGGACAGGGCCTGTCGGGGCGAACGAGCCGCCTTCGGTGACCTGTTCGATCGACACGCGCGCGCGGTCCACAATTACCTCTTCCGGCGCACCGCGTCGTGGGCGGACGCCGAGGATCTCACCTCGGCCGTGTTCCTGCACGCGTGGCGGATCCGTACCGAGGTCGTGCTCCATCAGGACAGCGCGCTGCCGTGGTTGCTCGGCGTGGCGCGCAACCTGGCCGCGAACAGCGGGCGGGCCGTGCAGCGCTACCAGGCGTTGCGGGCACGATTGCCCGCGCCCGTACCCAGTCCCGATCACGCGGAGGAGGTCGCCGCGCGACTGGACGACGAACGTACGATGGCGCTCCTGCTGCGCGCCGTCGCCGAACTCCCGGAGCGCGACCGCGAAGTGCTCGAACTGTGCGGGTGGAGCGGCCTCGACCACCAGGCCGCCGCAGCCGTATTGGGCGTGGCGGTCGGCACCGTCAAGTCCCGTCTGCATCGGGCCCGGGCTCGGTTGCGCAGGTTGGTGCCGGTGGGCCCGCCCGGCGAAGAGCGCAGCCACGAGGTGCCGGCCGGGCGTCGTTCCCCGATTGCCAAGGAGGCGTCGTGACCACCCCGAACCGCCCGCCCGCCGACCGCGACCTGCGTGAACACGCCACCCGCCGGGCCGAGTTGCTTGCCCTGCTGGACGAGGCCGATGGTCTGGACATCGGCGACGAGCGGCCCGTGCTGCCTCGACGCGGGGTCTTCGCGCGCTACCGGCTCCCGCTGCTCGCCGCCGCTTCGGTGGCCGCGCTGGTGACCGGGATCGCGGTGGCGCTGCCCGACGGCGACGCACGATCGGGGCATACGCCGCCGGCGGGGCCGACGAACCCGCCGCCGCCGGCGACCGGTTCGCCGGCCCCGATGGTGAAGCCGCTCGTCTTGCCCGCGACCATGGTGCCGGTGCCGGCGGGGCGGGACATGCCCGAGGCGCTCGCGCGGGAGTTCGTGTATCGCTGCGTGCTGACCGTGCCCAACTCGGAGGGCCGGGCGCAGACCGCGTTGGCCGCGACGTTTCGGCCGTACTTCGCCGTGCGGACACCCAGGGCGGGCCGACCCGACAGTTACTTCGCGATCGCCGTCGACGATCGGGCTCGCTACGTGAAGTGCGGCGGCGACGCGGGGCCCGACTCGATCCCCTCGCCCGAGTCCGGACCGACGGAGGACACCGCCTGGACCTCCGGTCCGGTCGAGTACCTGGGAGGGGGGTCCGAGTCGTCGCAGGGTCGCTGGACCCTGGAGCACTGGGGCCGTTACACGGGTGCCGTCACGCGGATCACGATGGACTTCGGTCGTGGCGAACGGGACGTGGTGATGGCCGGCGGGTTCTGGTACGGCACGTCGTCGAACAGCAGGGCGGGCGAGTCCGAACCGTCCGACGACGCCCGGATCCGCGGCTACGACACGTCGGGCGCGCTGGTTTGGGACTCCGCCAAGGACAGCCGCCGCAAGGGTCGGAGCGGCTGCCTGCGCACCCCCGACGGCGGCATCATCGGCTATGTCGCGCCGAACCCGAACGGCCCACCGGATACCGCGAGTTGCACACCGGCCGTGCCCTGGACGGCGGGTGAGCCGAGCCGACCCTGAGAGTGGGCGGGCGCTCCTCCTCCCGACGGCGGACGGGAGGCGGGGCGGCTCCGCCGGGAGACCCGGGTGCGGGTGCCTCGACCCCTTCGGGCGACCCGCTCCGGGGCTCGGGGATCTCGGGAGCGAGGCCGATTCGCAGGGCGTGTTCCGCGCCGAGGATGAGTGCACGGCGCCGATCCGGCGTCGGGATTCCCCTCTCCTCCTCGGATTCCCGGAGCGCCCACCCATGTTCCGAACCACCGTGCGCAACCTGTTCGCGCACAAGGCGCGGCTGCTGATGACGATGCTCGCGATCGTGCTCGGCGTCGCGTTCGTCTCCGGCACGCTGATCTTCACCGACACGATCCAAAACGGCCTGGACGGCGCGGTGTCCCAGAGCCACGCGCAGGTGTCGGTATCGCTGCGGACCACGAAGGCGGCGACCGAGAACAACCAGGTACCGCAACTCGATGACGAACTCGCGGCCCGATTGCGGATGTTGCCCGGCGTGCGAGATGTCGCGGGCGCGGTCAGCGGGTACGCCGGCGTGGTCGACCGACACGGCGACCTGATCCGGCCGCATCATCCCGGCGTCGGCGCGAACCAGTTCGCCGGGGACGGCGCCGGTTGCGCCACCGGTACGGACTCGCACTGCGCGTACGTCTCCGGTGGCCCGCCCGGCGTCGGCCAGGTCGCGCTCGACCGGGCGACCGCCGACGACGGGGGCTATCGGGTGGGCGATTCGGTCCGCCTGGTGGTGGGCGGCGAGGTGGTCACCGAGCGGCTGTCCGGCGTGTTCACCTCGCACGACGAGCACAAACTCGTGGGCGGCTCGAGCTTTGCGCTGTTCGACACGGCGAGCGCGCAACACTGGTTCACCCGCCCCGGACGCTTCGACCACCTCGTGGTGCGCGCCGCGCCGGGCGTCGGGGATGAGCAACTGCGCGCCGCCATCGCCGCGTTGGCGCCGCCCGGCACCGAGGCGGTGACTCGCGCGAAACTGGTCGACGAGGACCGGGCGGCGAACGCCAAGCTGGTCGACGGCTTCCGGACCGGCCTGCTGGCGTTCGCCGGAATCGCGCTGTTCGTCGGCGCGTTCGTGATCGCCAACACCTTCACCATGCTGGTCGCCCAGCGCACCCGCGAACTCGCCCTGCTGCGCGCGATCGGCGCCTCCCGACGTCAGGTCACCCGTTCCGTGCTGATCGAATCCGCCCTGGTGGGCCTGTTGTCCGCGCTGGTCGGCTTCGCGGTCGGGCCGGCGATCGCCGCGCTGTTGCGCTCGTTGTTCCTGGCCGACGCGCCGCACAGCGCGCTCGTGGTCGGGCCCAAGGCGGTACTCGCCTCGCTCGGGGTGGGCGTCGTGGTCACCGTGCTCGCCGCCTGGCTACCCGCCCGTCGGGCCGCGAAGGTGCCACCGGTGGCCGCGCTGGGCCTGGCCGCACTGCCGACGCCGGCGGGCCGTACGGTCCGTCGGGCCGCGTTGGGCGCCGCCGTGGTCGTCGTGGGCATCGCCCTGAGCGCATTCGGCGCGGCCCGGGGCAGCGGCGGGCGGGCGGCCGTCGGATTCGGTGCGTTGTTGCTGCTGACCGGTCTGATCGTGGTCACCCCCGCGCTGGCCAAGCCGGTACTCGGCCCGACCGTACGCCCGTTGCGCCGGCTGTTCGGGATCACCGGCCGGCTTGCCGTCGGCAACGCGGTACGCGACCCCAGGCGCACCGCCGCCACCGCGTCCGCGCTGATGATCGGCCTCACCCTGGTCACCACGCTCAGCGTGTTCGGCGCGTCGGTCCAGCGGGCGCTGACCGAACACACCCTCGGCGGCCTGCGCGCCGATCATGCGGTGAGCATGGTCGAACACTCGCAAAAGCTCGGCCCGAAGGTCGCGGAGACGGTGGCCAAGGTGCCCGGTGTGGCGGCGTCCAGCCCGATCCGCGCTACCCGCTTGGCGGTTGGCGACGGCTCGGCGATGGAGGCGAGTGCGGTCGACCCGGCGACGGTCGACCGGTTGATCGACCTCGGCTACATCGCCGGATCCGCGGCCGGGCTGGGCGACGGCATCCTGCTCTCGGAGGACCGGGCCGGTGGGCTGCGGGCAGGTGACCGGGTGGTGGTACGTATGCCCGACGGTGCGCGGGTGACCCTGCCGGTGGGCGGGATCTTCACCAACACCCGCCAGGTGAGCGGCTATCTGATCGCGCTGGCAACCCTTGCGCCGCACGTCGGGGTGGCCCGGGACGACACCGTGCTGATCGCGGCGGCGCCCGGCCAGGAAGCGGCGATCGGTGCGCGGATCAAGGCCGCGCTGGGCGACGATCCGTCGATCGCGGTGCAGACCCGGCGCGACATCGAGCAGATGTACGGCGCGACCATCGACCTGGCGCTCAATCTGGTGTACGGGCTGCTCGCGATGGCGGTGGTGATCGCGGTGCTGGGCATCGTCAACACGCTGGCGATGTCGGTGTTCGAGCGCACCCGGGAGATCGGCATGTTGCGCTCGATCGGGCTGCGCCGGGGGCAGGTGGGCCGGATGGTGGCGCTCGAATCGTTGCTGATCTCGTTGCTTGGCGCGGCGCTCGGCATCGTGCTCGGGACCGGCATCGCGTGGGCGGCCGGGCGCACGATCAGTCCGGATCTGCACGAGTACACGACGATCGTGCCGTGGGCACGACTCGGCTTGTTCCTGGTGATCGCGGGCTGCGCGGGCATCGTGGCCGGCTTCTGGCCGGCGCGGCGGGCGGCGCGAATGAACATCCTGGCGGCGATCCACGCGGAGTGAGGTGCGGTTGGCGGGGTGGGGGTGGGGGGTGAGGGGTGCTGCGGGGGAGGTCGGGGATGGGTGGCCCAGGCGGCTGGTTCGGCTTGGGCTGCGTGGGTCTACCCGCTTCGGCCCGGCCGGGTTCGCCCACCCCATCCGGCTGGCGTATCGGTGCGTCGGCGGTCGAGGTCGGAGTGGCGCCGCGTGTTGTCAAGCTCGGTCGTCCGGCCGGGCCGGGAAGCCGCGCGGGCGGACCAGGCCCGCGTCGTAGGCGGCGATCACTGCCTGGAGGCGGTCGCGCAGGCCGAGTTTGGCGAGGATGCCCTGGACGTGCGACTTGACGGTGGTCTCGCGCAACACCAGGGCCGCGGCGATTTCGGCGTTGGACCGACCCTGCGCGAGACTGAGCAGCACGTCGAGTTCGCGCGCGGTCAGCAGACTGCGCAACGCGCGACCCTCGTCGTCCGGCGGCGCGGCGGCCGGCCCGACCCGCTCCAGCAACCTGCGGGTCACCGCCGGCGCGAGCATCGCGTCCCCCGCCGCGACCACCCGGATGCCGTCGAGCAACCGGTCCGCGGGCGAATCCTTGAGCAGATAGCCCGAGGCCCCGGCCCGCAACGCGCCGACCACGTACTCGTCGAGGTCGAACGTGGTCAGCACCAACACCCGAGGAGCACGCTCGTCGGCACCCGTGCCGACGATCGCCCGGGTCGCGGCGACCCCGTCCAGGCGCGGCATCCGCACGTCCATCAGGACCACATCCGGCCGCAGCCGCCGGGCCGCCTCCACCGCCTCGATGCCGTCGGCCGCCTCGCCCACCACCTCGAGGTCGGGTTCGAGGCCGACGATCGCCCGAAAGCCGGTACGGACCAGGGTCTGGTCGTCGGCGATGAGTACTCGAACCGTCACGATTCCCGCCTCTCCGGGGCGGTTCCGGTCACCGGGAAGGTCGCCACGACCCGGAATCCGCCGTCCGCTCCGGGACCGGCACGCAGCGTCCCGCCGTACACGGCGACCCGTTCCCGCATCCCGATCATCCCACGCGCGCCCGGCCGTTCCGGGCCCCGCGCACCGGCGGACCCGGAATTGCCGCCGTCATCGCGGACATGCACCCGCAACCGCCCGCCCTCGCGGGTGAGTTCGACGCATGCGTGGACCGCGCCCGAGTGCTTGAGCACGTTGGTCAGCGACTCCTGCACGATCCGGTAGACGGCCAGCCCCAACCCATCGGGCAGGTCCCGCAGTTCGTCCCCCGACCAGACCAGGCGCACCGTGACGCCCGCGTCCCGGATCCGGGCGATCAACTCGGGCAACGCGGCCGGGCCCGGTTGCGGGCGCAGCGGGTCCGGCTGCTGCCGCGTGAACTCCGCTGAGGCTCCCGGCCTTTCGAGCGGTTCCTCCGGGCGCAACACGTCCACGAGCCGACGCATCTCGTCGAGCGCCTGGTGGCTGGTGACGTTGATCGCGGTCAGGAAGTCCCCGACGCCGTCCCGCCCGGCGGCCAGGGTACGACTCGCCGCCTCCGACTGGACCGCGATCACGCTGATCGCATGGCCCACCACGTCGTGCAACTCGCGGGCGATCCGCAGGCGTTCCTCGGCCACCGCCCGCCGGGCCCGTTCGCCCTCCTCGCGTTCCAGGCGCGCGGCCCGCTCGACCAGTTCGGCGACATACGCACGTCGGGTGTGGAACGCGTACGCGGACACCCACACCACCGTGATCGCCAATCCGGCGGACAGGCACGGGAGTGGTTGCGCGGGCCGCCCGTACAGTCCGCCACACGCCATCGCGGCCACCGCCGAGCCGGCGGCCACCGCGAGCCCGGCCACCGCGCTGCGCCGATCCGATCGACCGCCGATCGACCAGGTCACCACCAGCACGGCGGTACCACCGGCGGACGGCACCACGCCGGCCGCCGCCACGGCGACCATGAGCAGCGAACTCGCCACCGTCGCGGCGAGCGGCACGAACCGGCGCCAGAGCAGCGGCGCGGCCTGGAGGAGCAGCCCCACACACCCCGCCCAGATCGGCAGGTCGGCGTCGTGCGGCGCGGGATGCCCGGCGACCCACGCCGCGAGTCCGGGGGTCGCCGCCGCGATCGTGATCAGAACATCGCGCCGGGTGGGCCGTGGACAGGCAGTCATGAGGCGGCAGGCTAGGCCGTCCGGCACCGCCACCGCGCCCGGCACAGGAACGAGATCGTCAACCGATCCGCCGAAGCCTCCTCCTCCCGGAGGATGCCAACCGAAGCAACACCACCTCCGAGGGGTCCGGCTCCCACCCGGCTCCGACCCGACTCGCCCGTGACTCCCACCCGACTCGCCCGTGACTCGCCGCGGCGAGCCGAGCGGGCAGCCGGCGCGTCGGCCGGCCCGGTCGGCCGAGTGGTTCGCCTCCGTTCGCGGGAGGTTGCTCGGGCGACGCCGACTTCGGCGGAGCCGGTACGCGGCGACTCGGGGCGAGCGTGTTCCGGGGGCGGCCGGGGCATGGATTCGCTTGGTCGGCGGAGTGGTCGGCTGCCGTTTGGCGGAGCCCGTCCGGGGCGAGGCCGACTCCGAACGGGTCGGGTTCCAGGCGGCTCGGGCAGAGCGCGCTCCGGGGCGCGGCCGGCGCGTGGGTCGGTCCGATCGGCCACGTGGTTCGCCTCAACGCGGGGGAGCCCGCCCCGGGGGCAGGCGACTCCGAGCGGGTCCGGTGCGGCTCTGGGCGAGTGCGTCCCGGGGTGGCCGGTGCCTCGATCCGGTTGCTCGGCGAGCCGGGTCGGCCGAGGTGGCCGAGCCGAGCACACGCCGACCCCCGGCGGGTCGGCTCACCCCCAGCGCATCCCGAGGGCGGTCAGTGCGGCGATTCGTTCGGCGGGCCAAGTGGCCTGTCGTTGTCGCGCGTTCGTGAGGGCCACGCCGAGTTTGATCCGGTGTTCCGTGTCGCCGAGGTGGACCGGCTCGACGTGTTTGCGGGGCACGGTCAGGTGTCCCTCACGGGCGTGAAACGCCGTTGCCGCGGCGAGCGTCAGGGCCCATCGGTCCACCACCCGCCCGGTCGCCGGCCGGTGCGCCGGCTCCTCGGCGGCCACCGGCACGCCCACCGCCACCAGCGCCGCCCGCTGCGCCGGCGTCAGGTCCGCCCCGCCGCGTTGTTGCCGGGCCAGCCAGGCCCCGACGTCCTCCCCGCCGACGGTGTGGCCGGGGACCAACTCGGCGAGGGTGCCGCCGCCTTCGAGGTGCAGGCGGACCACCGCGAGCATCCGCTGCCATTCCAGTGACCAGCGCCGTGCCGGATCCGCGCGCCCGGCGGGATTCCAGTCCGGGTCGATCTCGGCGAGTTGTGCCCACCGTCGGGCCCAGCGCTCCGGGTTCTTGCGAGTGGCCGGTGGGCGACGGCAGTTGGCGAGAAATTGGCCGACCGGATAGTTGTTGACGGCGGCGTTCTTCGGCGCGGCCAGGTGCCCGTGTACCGCGTGATAGGCACGGCTCATCGCGAGCCCGTCCCGGAACGCGGAGTCGTCGGTGTTCCACACCATCCCCAACGCCTCGAGCAGCTTGATCCGGCGTAGCGTGATCGCGCCGATCGCCCAGGCCCGCCGCTGCTCGCCGATCCATTGGCCGACGGGGTGACTCGTACCGCTCTCCGGGTCGTAGTCGATCGCCTCCAGCGGCACCCGCAGGTCGCCGTGTGCCGCGTGCCAGCGACGCGCGGCGAGGTAACCGCGCCGCCAGTCCCGGCGTTCGGGGTCGATCACTCGAAGGTTGACGAACTCGGCGAGCAGCGCCGGGTCGCGTTCGGTCATGAATCGGACCAGGAAACGCTCCTCGGCATCCCCGTCCCCATCCCCGGCGTCCCCGGTCGGCCCGGTTTCGGCCTCCCGGTCCTCGGCCGCCACCCGGATCGGCGCGCCCGAGCCGCCGCTGGGCGCGGGCATCGCGAGCAGGTCCAGGACCCGGCTGTCGTGCGCGGCCAGCGCGTGCAGGACGCGGACCAGGAAGTGGTACGAGTCGGAGACGAGCATGTCGTCCGGTTGTTCCCCGGCGGCCAGGAACACCGGCACGATGATGGTCGCGGTCCGTCCCTCGTGCGGTTCCTGGCGCAACACCCGGCCGATCGCCTGGACGATCTCGATCACGCTGAGCTTGGGGTCCATGAACGCCACGGCGTCGGCGCGCAGATCGACCCCTTCGGCAAGCACCCGGACATTCGAGAGCACTGCTCGCTCCGACCGCACACCTGCCGGGTCCTGCCCGGGCAGGTCGAAGAGCCCGGCCGGCGTGCGGTCGGTGTGCGCGGCGAAGTCGCCCAGCACCCGGCGTCGATGCTCGGCGCCGTGTTCCCCGCACAGCCAATCGGCCCACACCGCCGCCGGATACCGGTCCGGGTTCTGCTCGTGCAGCCGCGCCGCGGCGGCGGGCAGGGTCTCCGCGCAGGCTTCGGCCTCGACGGTGCGCGCGTGGTAGGCGATCACCGTACGCAAACCCTGATCCGCCGCGACATGCAACACTGCGGCCTGTAGCGCGGCCAGCCGCGCGGCGCGATATTCCTCGATCTCGTCCAGGGCCCGCCGACCCGGCCCCCGGTTGAGGTCGCCACCGATCACGGCGGCCAGGTTCTGCACTCGCGGATCGGCCACGTCCACCACCACGATCCGGGGCCGCGCGAGCAGTCCCAGCCGACAACCGGCGGCCAGTTCCAGGCGATGCACCGTGCTGCCGAAGATGCGCTCGTCGTCCATCGACGCCACGGCGCGCGCGGGCAGCGCGGAATGCACCGGCCGGCCACCGAGCACCCGCACCGGCCGGGCAGCGCCTTGCTCGTCCTTTGCCCACTCGTCCGGAGTCGGCGCGTGATCCGAACCCGGCTCCTCCCACACCTCGTCCTCGGCCAGCACGGACGGTTGTTCGGCCTCGCCCGCGCCACTGCCCTCGCCGTATGCACTGTTCCCCGGCGGCTCCCACACGCGCGGCGTCGCGGTGAGGTACAGCCGCCCCAGCGCCGGGAGTTGCTCGTCGTCGTGGACCGCGGCCCAGCGCTTGCCCAGCCATCCGCTGGTGCGATGCCCCTCGTCCACGCAGACCAGCCGCCACGGCGCCAGACGCAGCCCGTACGCACCCCGGTGGGCGGCCAGGACGGTGTCCAACGACTGGTAGGTGGCGTACACGGTGAGGGGCCCGTCCCGGTCGGCCCACAGCGCCAGTCGCGGCGCGCTGGTGGTGGCCCGGACGCCCGCCTCGGCCAGCGCCCGGTCCCCGGCCAGCGAGCACACCGCCAACTGCGCACCCCCCACGCGCCCGGCCCGCTGCCAGGCCCGGACGGTCTGCACGAGCAGATCCAGGGTCGGCACGAGCACCAACACCCGATCCTGCCCGGCCAACGTCGCGGCGACCCCGGCGGCCACCCACGTCTTCCCGGTGCCACACGCCATCACGGCGGTGGCCCGGCGACCGCCGTAGGGCGTCTGCCCGACGGCCCGCGGATCGGGGTTCTCCAACTCGCGGACGATGGCGGCGAGGGCGTCGCGCTGATGGGGCCGCAACGCCGGTGCGCTGTTGCGGGCGGGGCGACGCCGGAGAGGCGGCGAGGGGTTTCGCATCGATCTTCTCTCCGGTCGCGGGGGCTTGCGGGGGCGGCGGCTTCGGGTGCGGGGCGGGGTCTACCGAGAATGGTAGGCGCGAGCCGCGATGGCGAGCGTTGCCGCCGCCGCGGCGGACCCCGGTTGGGCTGCCCGCCCCGTACCTGTCGCGCGGCCGAACGCCGCGATTCCCGCCCGGCCGTCTCGGCGACCGGGCGGGAACCGGCGGATCGACGCGCCGTCGGGTGTCCCGGTCAGCGCTTCCGCTTGAACTCGTACACCGTCGCGTGTGCGGCGCAGTTGCGCGGCGGGATCATCTCGACGCGGAGCACGCCGGTGTTCCGGTCGTAGTCGTTGCCCTCGGTCTCGAAGTCGGCCGATGCGCCGGGGCAGGCGCTGAGTTGGGGCAGGCTGCCGAGGGAGGTCACGTGGCCGGTCACCGTCTTTCCGTTCAGCTCCTTCTTGAGGTCGACCTGGAGGAGCGGCTTGGTGGCCGGGAACAACTTTCCGTCGGAGTCGTCCGACGCGCACAGCAGGCGCTTGGCGTCGAGGAACGTACAGCCCTGGATGTCCTTGATCGGGTGGTCCAGTTCGATGGTCGCGGCCAGCGCGAGGTCACCGCCGGTGCGCGGGGTGGCGGGGTTGAGCAGCGGGGTGGGGAAGACCAGCAGGCGGTTCATCGTGTCCCACTCGCCGGAGACCATCCACCGGCCGTTGGGGGTCACCGCGGCGAAGGAGTTGTTCATCGCCTCGCCCGGGGCCAGGGGGTGTACGTACTCGTAGGCGGCACCGGTGGGCGTGGTCACCCGGAACATCTTCGCCGTCGCGTCGCCGCCGCCCTGGTAGGCGTCGAACAGGTAGCCGCGCGAGGAGTCCGGGTCGCCGATGTGCGACCAACCGCGCTCGCGAACGGGGGCGGGGATCGAGGTGTTGCCCGCGTAGTAGGTGTACGGCTTGGCGCCACGAGGGTGGACCGAGGCCAGGCCCTGGGCCTGCGACTGGGCGTCGATCTCGTACTTCCCGATCGGCTGCCACCCGGAGATCGTGGCCGGGAACGCCGGGTCCGGACGGCGCTCGCTCTCCGCCGCGTGTGCCGTGCCGGCCAGGCCGAGCGTCGCACACAGCGCGACGCCGGTCGCGCCGACCGTCACGCCGCGCAATATCGTTCGCAGACCCTTGACCATCAGCTTCATGACCACCGAACTCCTCTGTCGTGCCGAGGCCGTACCGAGTTTGTCCGGCCGCCAAGACCATGGCGCAACACGATGGCCGACAGACGCCGTCCGCCTGAACGATCATGGATCACTGCCCGACGTTCCGGGGCGGGTCATCCCGGGGATTTGGGATTTTGGGTGCGTCGGTCCGGGCTCCCGGGCTGTTCCTGACGTGCCGTCAGGGCCGCGGCGCGGGCCGCGCCCCACCGGCGGGCACCCGTGATCCCACGTCGGCCGCCGAGCCCGGCCGGCACCGGGACCCGGCGGCCGGCCCGCGTTGCGCCGGCCCGACTCCGGTGCCCGGTCGGGTGGTTGGGTGGTTGCTTCGGCGGGGCCGGGGCCGGCCGCGGGTCGAACCGCACTGCGCCGGCCCGGTGACGGAAATTCCTGGCCGGGTGGGCAGCGGGCCGCTATGCTCACGGCGATGACTACTCTTTCTGCTGGCACGTACAGAATGGGGGTCCCATCCGCGCAAGGTGAGTGCTGATGCTCACTGTGCTTGCGAATGGGGATTCCCGCTTTTCCTTTTGGCCGCGCGTGCGCGAGTTCGCCGTGCCGCCATCCATGATCGAGCTTGCCACCGCCCGCCGTTGTGTCGGGGACTGGGCCGGGGCGTGCGCCGCCGCGCGGGTCGATGTCGACTTCGAGCTGCGGGTCGTGGCGCGCAACCATGGCCACGACATCGCCGCCCGGATTCGGGATGATCTGCGGCATTTGGCTCCCGATCTGCTGCGTTGGCACATGCCGAGGATCGCGCCCGACGGGCTGTTGCGTCCGGGGCTGACCATCGCTTTGGTGCGGTACGACGACGCCCTGTGTCTCGTGGCTCGGACGCCGCCCGCGTGGGCGGATGCCGGGCAGCGGATCAGTCTCGCGCTCTGGGACGATTCCCGCGGCGAGGCCGGCCCGCGGCGTCGGTGGTATCCGCGTCTTCGTCCGCATCGGCGATTTCGCCTCGACCTGCACCGACATCTGTGGGACGTACGCCGGGTCGGTGAGTTGTCGGTCCGGTCCGGGGCCGACCACGAGCCCCGGCCGGGGGAGCACCTCGCGGTCGATCGGTGGGCGGCCGAGGCGGGGATCCTGCTCCGGGCCGAGGGCCGGTCCGCCGGCCGCGTCGGCGTGCGGCTCGATGGGCGGCATCGGCTCGGGTTGGCCGTGGTCGCGGACAACGACGGCCCCGGGCCGCCCACTTGGCGGATCGCGGCCACCTCCGCCGACCGCTCCATCGCCGGCCTGCCGATCCTGCCCGACGCGGCCACCTGGGTCCTCCCCGACCTGGAACTGCTGCGCACCGGCGCGATCCGGGCCGACCGGCTGCACCCATTGGTCGCCCGGGAGTTGGTGCCCGACCACACACCGGCCGGTACGTACCGCGCCGACCGACCCCACCTCGTGGACTGCCGGGGCGCCCGGCACCGGATCGGCGTGGTCGACGGCGTACTCGTGCCGCTGGACCACGACCCGGTCGAGATCCGCCGCGAGGAACTGCTGGCCGAGCTGACCGGCACCCCGCTGCCCTGTCTCCAGGCGATCGACACGGCGCACCGCCGACCCGACTGGCTGACCGGCGTCCGCGAACGCCTCGACCACGGCGACACGGCCGGCGCACTGGCCGTCGTCGAGCGCCTGCTCGGCCCCGACGCGCTGCTGCGCGACGGCCCGCTGCGCGACGAACTGGAAGCCGCCGCACGACGTCGGATCACCTACGGCCTCTTCCGCGCGGGCCTGGTCGGCACCGGACCCGGGTCCAGACCCGTCCCGGACCTCGACCGGATCCGCCCGAATCGACGCCGCCCCACGCCCCGCGACGGCCGCGCCCGTCCGCACCACGCGTCCTACCGCTGACCCGGGACCCGCCGACCCGGGGACTTCATGACCCGGGCGGCCGGCGATCCGCGCCCTCCCACGAGCCCAAAGGTGACCAAATATGCCGACATATGCTCCGCACGCCCTGCCCGAAGCCGTCGACACCCCGCAACTCGACGTGGCCGGCGAGCTGTTGGCCCTGCTGCGCGACGCCGACACCGAACCGCGCCCCGACCTGCAACTGGAGGCGCTGACCCTGGCCGTCGCCGCCGACCTGCCGGTCCTGCTGTGGGGCGAGCCGGGGATCGGCAAGACCGCCGCGCTGACCCGCCTCGCCGAAGCCCTGGACCTGCCGCTGACCACGGTGATCGCCAGCGTGCACGAGCCGTCCGACTTCTCCGGACTGCCCATCGTCGGCGACGATCCGGCCGGGAACGGCGTCCCGATGGCCCCGCCGGACTGGGCGGTGCGCCTGGTCCGGGCGGGCCGAGGGCTGCTGTTCCTGGACGAGTTGTCCACCGCGCCGCCCGCGGTCCAGGCCGCGCTGCTGCGCCTGGTCCTCGAACGCCGGATCGGCGCCCTGCAACTGCCGCCCGGCGTACGGATCGTGGCCGCCGCCAACCCGCGCGCCTCGGCCGCCGACGGCTGGGAGCTGAGCCCGCCGATGGCCAACCGCTTCGTACATCTCCAGTGGGTGCACGACCACGACGTGGTGATCCGCGGCCTGGGCGGGATCTGGCCCCGGGCCACCATGCCCCGCCTGGACCCGGCCCGGTTGCCGGAGGCGGTCGCCGTGGCCCGCCGCGCGGTGTGCGAACTGCTCACCGCGCGCCCCACGCTGGTGCACCGCCTGCCCACCAACGAGGCCGGCCGCGGCGGCCCGTGGCCATCGCCGCGCAGTTGGGAGATGACCCTGGCCCTGGTCGCCTTCGCGACCGCGGCCGGCTCCTCCCGGGAGGTGGTGTCCATGCTGGTCCGGGGCACCGTGGGCGACGGCCCGGGCCTTGAACTGCTGGCCGGTCTGGACCGGATGGACCTGCCCGACCCCGAGGACCTGCTCGCCGACCCGGCCGGCGCCGAACTGCCCGAGCGCGGCGATCTGCGCCAGGCCGTCCTCGACGGCGTCGTGGCCGCCGTCCGCAAACATCCGGACAAGGCACGCTGGGACGCGGCCTGGGCGCTGCTGGTTCGGGCGCTGGAGACCGGCGCGCCGGACCTGGTGGTGGTGCCCGCGAGCACCCTGGCCGCGCTGCGCCGCCAGGACTGGGACGTACCGGCCTCGATCGAACGGCTCGCCGGCGTGGTGTCCCTGTCCCGCCGGGCCGACGACGCGGCGGCCCGGGTCGCGGTCGCCGCGAAGGTCGCCGCGAGGGTGGGCCGATGACCCCGCGACCGGCGCTGAAGGAGGCCGCGCCCGAAGCCGCCCGCGAAGGCGCGCACCGGGCCGCGGGCGGGCTCGACCTCGACAAGCTCTACACCGCCCGCCTGCACGCCGCCCGGGCCCGCCCCTACCTGGCCACCGCCCTGTTCGCACTGCACTGCGTCGAGTCACGGACCGTACCGACGATGGCCGTCGACCGCCACTGGCGCTGCTACGTCTCGCCCGCGTTCGTCGACCACACCCCCGTCGAGGAACTCGCCGGCGTGTGGGTACACGAGGTGTCCCACCTGCTGCGCGACCACCACGGCCGAAGCGATCGAGTCGCTCGCGAACGCGGCCTGACCGGCCCGGGGGAGCGGTTGCGGATGAACATCGCCGCCGACCTGGAAATCAACGACGACATCTACGGCGACGGCCTGGCCCGACCCGAAGGAGCGGTCGCCCCCGCGTCGTTGGGGCTGCCCGAGGGCGAGCTGATGGAGGACTACCTGCGTCAGTTCCGGCTCGGGCCGCTCACCCAGGGCCTGGTCTGGCTGGACTGCGGCAGCGGCGCCGACGGTCTGGACCGGGAATGGGAGCTGGGACCGGACGGCGCGTACGGGCTCAGCGCGCAGGAGCGCGACGCGGTGCGCTTCCGGGTCGCGCAGGGCATCGCCGGGCGGCCGGGGGACGCCCCGCAGGGGTGGCGGCGCTGGGCCGAGGAGGCGTTCCATCCGCCGCAGCCGTGGCGGGAGTTGCTGGGCGCGGCGGTCCGCGCGGCGACCTCGGGCTCCGGCGCGGGCCAGGACTACTCGTACGGCCGGCCGGCCCGGCGCTCGGCCGGCGTGCCCGGCGCGGTGCTGCCCAGTCTGCGCCGCCGGCCGCCTCGGGTCGCGGTGGTGATCGACACGTCCGGCTCGGTCAGCGACACCGAACTGGGCAGCGCACTCCTGGAGGTGGCCGCGATCTCCCGTACCGTGGGCGGTCGACGCGACCTGGTCAGCGTGATCGCGTGCGACGCGGCGGCGCCGACCGTACACCCCCTGTGCCGCGCCGAGGACATCCCGCTGGTGGGCGGCGGCGGCACGGATCTGCGTACCGGCTTCGCCACCGCGCTGCGCACGCGGCCCCGCCCGGACGTGGTCGTGGTGCTCACCGACGGGCAGACGCCGTGGCCCGCCGCGCGGCCCCCGTGCCGGACGGTGGTCGGGCTCTTCCTGCGGCCGCGACCCCACGCGTCCTCGGTCGAGGACGATCCCGACTACGAGCCGGACGTGCCACCCGACTGGGCCCGGGTGGTGGTGATCGAATAGACCGGCGGCGCCCGCCGAGCCGCTCGCGCCCGCCGGGCCGGCTCGCACCGGCGTCTCGTTCGACAGGACACGGTTGTGTGTTTTGTCGCAGACCTTGCGCGAACCTGTCACCCGACCGTGGGCCCCGGGTCGCTTTTTGTGGGGTTCCCACAACACAACGGCCCCGCCATGCGTGGTGGGGCACATGGTGCATCCGCCGGCGATCGAGCAGGCTATAGATAGGTGGAGGCGGCGCTCCGTGATCCGGACGTCGCCTTCTGCGCGTGTGTGTACTTGGGAGGCTCAAGCGGTGTTCAGTCGTGTCGCGATCGTCAACCGTGGAGAGGCCGCGATGCGGCTCATCCACGCCGTCCGGGATCTTTCGGCGGAAACCGGGAGGCGGGTCGAGACGGTCGCCCTCTACACCGACTCCGACCGCGACGCGACCTTCGTCCGCGAAGCGGACATCGCCTACTCCCTCGGCCCGGCCTCGGCGCGCCCCTACCTCGACCACGCGGTCCTGGAGCGGGCCCTGGTGGAGACCGGAGCGGACGCCGCGTGGGTGGGCTGGGGCTTCGTCGCCGAGGACCCGGCGTTCGCCGAACTGTGCGAGCGGATCGGGGTCACCTTCGTCGGCCCCAGCGCCGAGGCGATGCGCAAGCTCGGCGACAAGATCGGCGCGAAGCTGATCGCCGAGGAGGTCGGCGTCCCGGTCGCGCCGTGGAGCCGCGGCGAGGTGGCCACCCTGGAGGACGCGCTGCGGGCCGGCCGCGAGATCGGCTACCCGCTGATGCTCAAGGCCACCGCCGGCGGCGGCGGGCGCGGCATCCGGATGGTCGCCTCCGACGCCGACCTGACCGACGCCTACCTGCGTACCAGCCAGGAGGCGCTGCGCGCGTTCGGCTCCGGGGTGGTCTTCCTGGAGCGCCTGGTCACCGGCGCCCGGCACGTCGAGGTCCAGGTCATCGCCGACGGCCAGGGCACCGCGTGGGCGCTCGGCGTGCGCGACTGCTCGGTACAGCGGCGCAACCAGAAGATCATCGAGGAGTCCGCCTCCCCGATCCTGACCCCCGCGCAGACCGCGGAACTGAAGGCGTCGGCCGAGCGACTGGCGCTGGCCGTCGGCTACCGAGGCGCCGCCACCGTCGAGTTCCTCTACCACCCCGGCGAGCAACTGTTCGCGTTCCTGGAGGTCAACACCCGACTCCAGGTCGAACACCCGATCACCGAACTGACCACCGGCACCGACCTGGTCCGCCTGCAACTGCACGTGGCCGGCGGCGGGAAGCTGGAGGGCGACCAGCCGGCCGAGGCCGGCCACGCCATCGAGGCCCGACTCAACGCCGAGGACCCCGACCGCGACTTCGCCCCCGCGCCCGGCCGGATCGCCCGCCTGGTGCTGCCCACCGGCCCCGGCATCCGGGTCGACACCGGCGTCGGCGAAGGCGACACCATCCCGGCCGACTTCGACTCGATGATCGCCAAGATCATCGCCTACGGCCGCGACCGCGACCAGGCGCTCGGCCGACTGCGCCGGGCGATGGCCGAGACCACGGTGATCATCGAGGGCGGCGCGACCAACAAGAGCTTCGTCCTGGACCTGCTCGACCAGCCCGAGGTGATCGACGCGAGCGCCGACACCGGCTGGATCGACCGGGTCCGCGCCGAGGGCCGCCTGGTCACCCACCGGCACTCGGCGATCGCGCTCGCCGCCGCCGCGATCGAGGCCTACCAGGACGAGGAGGAGGTCAGCCGGCAGCGACTGCTCTCCACCGCGCGCGGCGGGCGTCCGCAGGTGCAGCACGAGAGCGGCCGCCCGCTCGACCTGGAACTGCGCGGCGTCGCCTACCGGGTCAGCGTCGCCCGGGTGGGCCACAAACGTTTCCGGGTCGGCGTCTTCGACGCCGCCGGCGTGCACTCGGCCGACGTCGAGGTCGAACGGTTCGACACGCACAGCGGCCGGATCGTGGTCAACGGACACCGCTTCCGCCTGGTGTCGGCCACCCACGGGCCGATCCACCTGGTCGAGGTCGACGGCGTCACCCACCGGATCAGCCGCGACGAGGGCGGCGTGGTGCGCTCACCCGCACCCGCCCTGGTCGTCGCGACGCCGCTGTCCGTCGGGGACGAGGTGGCCGCCGGCGCGCCGATCCTGGTGCTCGAGAGCATGAAGATGGAGACGGTGCTGCGCGCGCCGTTCCGGGCCCGGGTGCGCGAATGCCCGGTCGCGGTGGGCAGCCAGGTGGAGACCGGCGCACCGCTGATGCGCCTGGAGCCGCTCGCCGACGAGGGCACCGAGGAGGAGACCGCCGGCGCCGCCGAGAGCATCGAGATCGACCTGCCCGTGGAAGCCGCCGACGTATCCGCCGCCGAGCGGGTCGAACGCGGCCTGCGCGACCTGCGCAGCCTGCTGCTCGGCTTCGACGTCGACCCGCAGGACCACAAGCGGGTGCTCTCCGGCTACCTGGCCGCCCGCGCCGAACTCGGCGGCCTGCCGCTGCCGGGCGAGGTGGAACTGCTCACCGTCTTCGCCGACCTGTCCGAGCTGAGCCGCAACAAGCCCGGGGACGACGTCGAGGTCGAACAGGGCAGCCCGGTACACAGCCCGCGCGAATACTTCCACAGCTACCTGCAGAGCCTGGACGTCGAACGCGCCGGTGTCACCGAGGCGTTCCAGACCAAGCTCAAGCGTATGCTCGGCCACTACGGGATCACCGACCTGGACCGCACCCCGGAGCTGGAAGCCGCGGTCTTCCGGATCTTCCTGGCCCAGCAGCGGATGTCCACCGACGTGGCGATCGTCTCCGAACTGCTGCTGCAATGGCTGGCCGGCGCAGCGCCGCTCGAGCCGCTCGCCGAGCATGCCGGGCTCACCCTGGAACACCTGATCGAGGCCACCCAGGTGCGCTTCCCCGCAGTGTCCGACCTGGCCCGCGGCGTGGTCTTCCGCTGGTTCGCCCAGCCGCTGCTGCGCCGCAACCGGGCCAAGGTCTACGCCGCGGTGCGCGCCGATCTGCGGCACCTGGACGAATACCCCGACGCGCCGGACCGCGCGGAGCGGATCCAGGCCATGGTGGCCAGCCCGGAGCCGCTGATCCGGCTGATCGGCCAGCGGATCGGCCGACCCGGCCAACGCTCCGCGCCGCTCCTGGAGGTGCTCACCCGCCGCTACTACGGCAACCGCGGCCTGTCCGAGGTCACCGAAGTCGAGCGCGCCGGCTGCCGGTTCGTCACCGCCGAGCACACCGGCCCGGAGCGCGCGACGCGCGTGGTCACCACGGCGGTGGACGTCGCCGCGCTGTCGGACGCGATCGGCGCGGTCGGCACGTTCGCCGCCGATGTGGCCGAACGCGGCCTGGTCGCCGACCTGTACGTCACCTGGCAGGACCAGCCGGACGTGGACACGATGGCCGAGCGGATCGGCGCACTCCTGGCCGAACACGAACTGCCGGTCGGCGTACGCCGGATCACCGCCACCGTCACCGGCATCAGCGGCGCGGTGATGCACCACCACTTCACCTTCCGGCCCGAAGGCGGCGCCGGCGCCGCCGGGTCCGGCTTCGTCGAGGACCGGCTGATCCGCGGCCTGCACCCGCAGATCGCGCAGCGCCTGCAACTCCAGCGGCTGCGCGAGTTCGACCTCACCCGGCTGCCGTCCGCCGACGAGGAGGTCTACCTGTTCAAGGCGGTGGCCAAGAGCAACCCGGCCGACGAGCGGCTGATCGCGATGGGCCAGGTCCGCGACCTGACCCCGCTGCGCGAGGCGGACGGTCGACTGATCGCGCTGCCCGCGGTCGAGGACGCGGTCACCGCCGGCCTGGACGCGATCCGCAACATCCAGGCGCAACGCCCGCAGAACAAGCGGTTCGACACCAACCGGATCATGATGTACGTCTGGCCGTCGACCGAACTGTCCGCCGACGAACTCAACGCGCTGGTCCAGCGCATCCTGCCGACCACCGCCGGAGCGGGCCTCGAGGAGGTCCAGTTCGTCGCCCGGCGGCGCACCTCCGCCGGCGAACTGGCCGAGGTCGAGGTGCGGATCACCCTCGACCCGGGCAACGGCGCGACCCTGCACGTCGGCGAGCCGTCGACGGAGCCGCTGCAACCGCTGGACGACTACCGCCAGAAGGTGCTGCGTGCGGCCCGCCGCGGCAACACCTACCCGTACGAACTGACCGGCCTGCTCGCCGGACCCGACGGCGGCTTCGTCGAACACGACCTGGACGAGCACGGCGCGCTCGTACCGGTGGATCGACCCAGGGGCAAGAACACCGCGGCGATCGTGGCCGGTGTGGTCCGCACGCCGACCGAACGGCACCCCGAGGGCGTCACCCGCGTCGTGCTGCTCGGCGACCCGACCAAGGCGCTGGGCGCGGTCTCGGAGCCGGAGTGCGCGCGGATCATCGCCGGGCTGGACCTGGCCGAGCGGATGGGGGTCCCGCTGGAGTGGTTCGCGCTGTCCGCCGGCGCCCGGATCTCGATGTCCTCCGGCACCGAGAACATGGACTGGGTGGCCGCCGCGCTCAAGCGGATCGTCACGTTCACCCAGGACGGCGGCGAGATCAACATCGTGGTCGCGGGGATCACCGTCGGCGCCCAGCCGTACTGGAACGCCGAGGCGACGATGTTGATGCACACCAAGGGCATCCTGGTGATGACGCCGGACTCGGCGATGGTGCTCACCGGCAAGCAGTCCCTGGACTTCTCCGGCGGTGTCTCGGCGGAGGACAACTTCGGCATCGGCGGCTACGACCGGGTGATGGGCCCCAACGGCCAGGCGCAGTACTGGGCGCCCAACCTGCCGGCCGCGCGGGACGTGCTGATGGCGCACTACGACCACACGTACGTGGTGCCGGGTGAGTCGGCGCCGCGTCGGGCGGACACCGAGGACCCGTTCGACCGCGACGTCTCGGACTTCCCGCACTCGGTCGCCGACAGCGACTTCGCCACCGTCGGCGAGATCTTCTCCGCGACGCACAACCCGGACCGCAAGAAGCCGTTCGACATCCGGACCGTGATGCGGGCACTGTCCGACCAGGACCACCCGGTGCTGGAGCGGTGGGCGGGGATGGCCGACGCGGACACCTCGGTGGTGCAGGACGTACACATCGGCGGCCGGCCGGTGTGCCTGATCGGGATCGAATCGCGGTCGGTGCCCCGGCGCGGCTTCCCGCCCACGGACGGCCCGGACACCTACACCGCCGGCACGCTGTTCCCGCGCTCGTCGAAGAAGACCGCGCGCGCGATCAACGCGGCGTCCGGCAACCGGCCGCTGGTGGTGCTGGCGAACCTGTCCGGCTTCGACGGCTCGCCCGAATCGATGCGCAAGCTGCAACTCGAATACGGCGCGGAGATCGGCCGGGCGATCGTCAACTTCACCGGCCCGATCGTGTTCTGCGTGATCTCGCGCTACCACGGCGGCGCGTTCGTGGTCTTCTCCAAGGCGCTCAACCCGCAGATGACGGTATTGGCCCTGGACGGCTCGTTCGCGTCGGTGCTCGGCGGCGCGCCGGCGGCGGCCGTGGTCTTCTCCGGCGAGGTCAACAACCGCACCGCGACCGACCCGCGCGTGACCGACCTCCAGGCCCGGGTCTCGGGGTCCGAAGGCGCGGAACGGGCGGCGCTGAACGCCCGCCTGGCCGAGGTCCGGTCGGCGGTCCGGGTGGAGAAACTGGGCGAGGTGGCGGCCGAGTTCGACCGCACCCACAGCATCCGCCGCGCGGTCGAGGTGGGCTCGGTGGACGCGATCATCAGCGCGGCGGAACTGCGCCCGAGGATCATCGAGGCCATCGAACAGGGCCTGCACCACTGACCCTCGGCGGACCACCGACACCCCCGCACCGCGCGTCGCCGCGCACGGTGCGGGGGTGTCGCGGTTGCGGGCCGCGGTCGTCGGCATCGCCTGGCCCGCCCGCCGAGCGGCCCGGCTCGATGTGCTGACGGCGCTGCGCACGGACTAGGCGTCGCCCGGCCGGGTAGCCGCAATCGAGACACCGCAGGGCCCCGACCGCGCCGTTCACGCGGTCGGGGCCCTGCGGTTCGGTACGGCTCTCCGGTCAGGCCTTGGCGGCCTGCGAGATGCGGACCATGTTGCCCGACGGGTCCCGGAACGCGCAGTCGCGCGGACCCCACGGCTGTTCGATGGGCTCCTGGAGCACCTCGGCGCCGGAGGCCCGGACCCGCTCGAAGGTCGTGTCCAGATCGTCGGTGCTGAAGACGATCATCGGCAGGACACCCTTGGTCAGCAGCTCCTGGAGGGCGTCCCCGTCGGCCTGGGGCCGGCCCGCGTGCGGCTCGGAGAGGACGATCTCGAGTCCCGGCTGGGCCGCGCTGCCCAGGGTGACCCAGCGGAACCCGTCCGAGGCGACGTCGTTGCGCACCTCCAGGCCGAGCGCGTCGCGATAGAACCCGAGCGACTCGTCCGGGTCGTTGACGGTGACGTGGCAATACTGCAGTGAAATGCTCATGCGGCCAACGCTAGGTGGAGCCCACGCGGTCCGCTTCTTCAATCCTGATCGATGATCCTGATCGATCCCGATCGGCGGCTACCTGGTCGGTCGGGTCCGCACCATGGCCACACACCCGGGCATCGCGGACACGGCGTGATGGCCCAGGGCCCGGTACGCGCTCGGCGTCATGCCCACCAACTCGGTGAACCGCGAGCTGAACGACCCGAGCGAGGTACACCCGACCGCCATGCACGCGTCCGTCACACTCATGCCCCCACGCAACAGGGCCATCGCCCGTTCGACGCGCCGCGTCATCAGGTAGCTGTACGGCGTCTCCCCGTAGGTCGCCCGAAACTCCCGGGAGAAATGCCCCGGCGACATCAGCGCGCGGCGGGCCATCGTCGGCACGTCCAGTGGCCGTGCGTATTCCCGATCGACCAGATCCCGCGCCCGACGAAGGTGGGCAAGGTTGGCAAGGCGCTGCTGATCCATGCAAAAAGGGTATCGCCGGGCTCCGACAGTGCGCTGCGGTGCTCGGGCCCGGCCGCCCGTACCCGTCCTCGGGCGGGCCCGGCCGACAGCCTCGGCGATCGAGACGGTCTTGCGACAGGCGGGGAGTGGGGCCATGCAGCACCCGGAGTGCGGCGACGAGCGATTGGCCGCCGAGGGGGAGGTGGCGGTGGCCCGGCCGGCCCTGCACGACGGCGATCTCCCGCACGCGGCGCGGCATTCGGCCGATGCCATGCTGGGCAATCCGCAACTGCCGGAGCTGCACGAGGCGTTGGCCGAGTTGTCGGCGAAGGCGGGCGGACCGGCGGCGGCACGTCGGCTCTTCCCGCTCGAGGGTGAGGTCTACCTGGGCGCCCTGGTCTGCCGGGCCCACGTGGAGGCGGCGGCCGGTGACCGGGACGCCGCCGTCGCACTGATCGCCACCGCGACCCGGTTCGAGCCCACCATGCCGTGGGCCGAGGCGGCCAGGTTGACCGGACCGGAGGTGGTGGAGCGACTCGGCCCGGACGGGATGGCCTACGCGGTGTCCCGGCTCGCCGGCTTCCTGCCCGACCCGCTGCCCGAGGAGGAGCAGCCCCCGTTCCGGCCGTTCGAGCAGTTGGTACGGGCCGTGACCGCCCGTCATCCGGACCACGCGCTGCTCTCGGCGATGGCCTCCGGGCTGATCCGGCGCTTCGGCGACACCGGCGAGGCGGTCCGGCTCGCCGAACACGCGCACCGGATCGACCCCGGCTACCTGCCCTCGGCGATGCTGGGCAACGCGCTGCGCGCCGACGGCCGGCCGGACGCGGGCCGGGCCGTGTGGGAGGCCCAACTGGCCCGCGAATTCGACGGGTTCCTCGCGGTGGACGTGGCCGAGTTGTACGCCGCGACCGATCGCCCGGCCGAACGAGCCCGGCCGACCTCGACCCTCGTGCTCCCGGCGCAGTGACCGCCCGCCGGGCTCTGCCGGCCCCGGACCCGCCCCCAGTACCCCAGTACGGCCCCCGCCCGGAATTCTCGTCCCGCCGTACGACGGTCCGCCCCGAACGCCCTGCGAGAGTTGAGGAAGTGGGAGTGGGGGCAATCGGCCGGGCCGATCGGTGCCCCGACTCCACGTCGACCCCGCCGCACCGGCGCGGTCGCACCTACCGGCCACCAGCGGATCGCAAGGCCTCGTGGCTGTCGATTTTCGCGCAGGTCGGATCCATTGGGAGGCACCATGTTCGGGCGAGGCAAACGCGGCAAACGACGGGCGAGCGCGGTGAACGCGGCACCCGTCGCGACCCCGCGCCCGAGCGAATGGGACCGGTCGTCCGGACCCGGCCGATTCCCCCACCAAGCGGCCCCCGAAGCCCCCACCCCCGCCGTCCGACTCGACGGCGTCACCAAGGCATACGGCCGCGGCCCGGAAGCCGTACACGCCCTGGCCGGCATCGACCTCGACATCCCCAAGGGCACCTTCACCGCCGTGATGGGCCCCTCCGGATCCGGCAAGAGCACCTTCCTGCACTGCGCCGCCGGCCTCGACAAGCCGGACGCAGGCCGCGTACTGCTCGGCGACGACGACCTCACCACGATGAACGAGAACCAACTCACCCGGCTGCGCCGGACCCGACTCGGCTTCGTCTTCCAGGCGTTCAACCTGCTTCCCTCGCTGACCGTGGAGAAGAACGTACTGCTCCCGCTGCGCCTGGCCGGCGAAGCCGCCGACCTGCGCCGCGCCGCCGAGGTACTGTCCCTGGTCGGCCTGCACGAGCACGCCCGCCGCCGCCCCGCGCAACTCTCCGGCGGCCAGCAGCAGCGCGTCGCGATCGCCCGGGCCCTGGTCACCCGACCCGACGTGCTCTTCGCCGACGAACCCACCGGCGCGCTCGACACCACCACGGCCGCCGACGTACTCGCGCTGCTGCGCCGGGCCGTCGACGACACCGGCGCCACCGTCGTGATGGTCACCCACGACCCGGTCGCCGCCTCCTACGCCGACCGCGTCGTCTTCCTCGCCGCCGGCCGGCTCGCCGGTCACCTGCACGCGCCCACCCCCGAGGCGGTCGCGGCCCGCATGGTCGCCCTGTCCCAGCCGGCGCACGCGCGGGGGCGGGCCGCCTGATGCCGCGCACCAACGGACTCGCCCGCACCTCCGTGCGGTTTCGACCCGCGTCCTTCGCCGGTTCGTTCGTCGCCCTGCTGTTCGCCGCGATGCTCGTGACGATGTGCGGAATCTTCCTGGAGACCGGCCTGCGCGCGCACGTGCCGGCCGGCCGCTACACCGACACCCCGATCGTGGTCGCGGGCCAGAACAGCGTGCACAAGAGCTTCGGCGGCGGCGACGACAAGAAGGAATCCACGGTCGCCCTGCCCGAGCGCGCCCGGATCGACGCCGGCCTGGCCCCGCGCATCGCCGCGGTCCCGGGCGTCGCCGCCGTCCTGCCCGACCTCACCTTCCCCGCGCAGACCCCCACCGCCGTATTCGACGCCCACCCGTGGTCCGCCGCCCGCCTGGCCGGCACCCCGCCGGGCGGCACGGCGCCGCGCGCGGGCGAGGTCGTGCTGACCACCGAGGCCGCCGCCCGGGCCGGCAGCGGCGCCGGCGTCGGCGGCACACTGCGGCTGACCACACCCTCCGGCGAGACCGCGCTGCGGATCGCCGCCGTGCTCCCGGGCCAGGGGGCCCGGCTCTACGTCGCCGACACCGAGGCGCCGCGCCTGGCCGGAAACCCCGGTCGGGTCACCGCGTTCGGCGTACTCCTCGCCGACGGCGCTGCCACCGGCAAGGTCGCCGGCGACCTGCGCGAGGCGCTCAGGGACGCCGACGTCAAGGTCCGCACCGGCGACGGGCGCGGCGAGGTCGCCCAGCCGCGCCTGGGCGACACCACGGAGATGCTGATCGGCGTCGGCACCTCCTTCGGCGGCGTGGTCGCAATGGTCGCGATCTTCGTCGTCGCCGGCGCCACCTCGCTGTCCGTGGCCCAGCGCCGCCGCGACTTCGCGCTCCTGCGCGCGGTCGGCGCCACGCCGTGGCAGATCCGCCGCACGATCGCCACGGAGACCGCGTTCGTCGCGCTGCTCGCCGGCCTGGCCGGTCTGCTGCCGGGTGTCCTGCTCGCCCGCTGGTGGTTCGACCGGATGAGCGAGCGGGGCATGGTCGAACCGGGAGTGACCCTCTCCGTCGGCCCGATCCCGATGCTCGTCGCGGTCGGCGCGGGTGTCGTGTCCGCCGTCCTCGCCGGACTCCTGGCCGCGCGGGCCAGTGCCCGGACCAGGCCCACCGAGGCACTGGGGGAGGCCGGCCTCGAGCGGGCCCGGGTCGGTTGGTTCCGACTCGTCCTCGGCCTCGTCGCGCTCGCCGGCGGCGGTGTGCTCTCCGGCCTCGCGATGAAGGTCGGCGGCGATCAGGCGGTCGCCGCGGCCAGCGGCGTGATCATGTTGTTCATGCTCGGCGTCGGCCTGCTCGGCCCGCTCCTGGCCCACCTGTTCGTGCACGTCACGGGCGTCGTCCTGCGCCTGTTCGGCGCTCCCGGTCATCTCGCCTTCGACAACGCCCGCACCAACTCGCGGCGGCTCGCCTCGGCGATCACCCCGATCACCCTCACCGTCGCCTTCGCGAGCACGCTGATGTTCATGTTCGCCGCCCAGGACCACTACAGCGAGCAGCAGTCCACGGCCGCGCTGACCGCCGACCGGGTGGTCACCGGACCCGGCTTCCCGGCCCGCGCCGCCGGCGACCTCGCCCGCGTCCCCGGGGTCGACGCGGTCACCTCGATCCTGACCACCAGCGTGGTCATGTCCACGTCGGACCGACTGGAAAGGTTCACCACCCAGGCCGTCGGCGGCACCGACACCGACCTCGCCCGAGTCCTCGACCTCGGCGTGCGCAAGGGCGGCATCGACGCGCTGCGCCCCGGCGCGGTACAGCCGCCGGGCGGCGCGGTCGCGATGGACAGGATCACCGCCGACACCGTCAAGGCCCGCGTCGGCAAGCCCGTCGACCTGCGCCTGGGCGACGGCACCCGGATCAAGCCGATCCTCGTGGCCACCTACGACCGGGGCCTCGGTACCGCCGCCGTCACCCTGCCGCGCGCCGCCGTGGAACACCACGTCGACGCCGCATTGGACGGCCGCCTGCTCGTCCGCTTCGCCGCCGGCGCCGACCCCGCCGCCGTGGACGCCGCGCTCGCCACGACGACCCGGCAGCACCCCGACACGCGCGTCACCGACCGCGCCGGCTACGCCGCCGGACGCGACCGGGATCGGGAAACCAACAAGTGGACGAACCAGGTGATGCTGACCATCCTCGCCGGCTTCGCCACGATCGCCGCGGTCAACACGATGATCGTGTCCACCCTCGCCCGCCGCCGTGAACTCGGCCTGATGCGGATGATCGGCAGCACCCGGGCCCAGGTCCGCGCCGTCCTGCGCGGCGAGGCCGCCCTGGTCGGCGTCATCGGCCTGGCCCTGGGCCTGACCATCGCGATGATCACTTTGGTCCCCTTCGGCAAGGGCGCCTTCGGCGAGAGCACCCCGTACATCCCGATCCCACTGCTCCTGGCAATCAGCGCCGCCGCGCTGCTCCTGGCCCCGCTCGCGGTGGCCCCGGTGACTCGCCGCCTGCTCCGCGTCGAACCGATCGACGCGGTCGGCGCCAAGGAGTGAAGAAGTCAAGGAGTCAAGAAGTGAAGGAGCGGGGGAGCGGGGAGCGGGGCAACGAACAGTGCTCAGGGGCGGCCCGACGACGTACTACCGGCCCGATAGGCGTGCCCCGTGCGGGCGTTGCGCTCCCACAGGTCGACGACGACGTACCTGATGCCGCCGGGCACGCTCGACGCGTCCAGGGTGAAACCGAAGCCGTGCCGGGTCACGCCGCAGTAGTAGTTCCCCGGTCCGGGTCGGGTTGCTCCCGCGATCACCCGGTCGTCCTGGTCGTAGGCCGTGAAGATGACGGCCTGGCACACATCGCCGGCGGCGCCGGCCAACGCGCCGCTGACTTGTACGGACCGGGTGTCCCAGATGAAATCACCGCCGGCCGAGGTACAGCCGAGGCCGTGCGCGCCCACCTCCCAGTGCGTTTTCGGATACGCGAGCGCCGCCTGTGTCGGGGGCTGCATCATGCCTACTCCTCGATGTGGTCGCGAGCGGGAACGTGCGGTGCGAACAGTGCCCGAGGCTAGTGACGGCAGGCGCGCGGGACGTCAGGCCGCGGGAGGAGACCACGTGGGACTCCGGCAGTAGCCGAACGGCCCTCGTAAACTTCCGCGGTAGATACCCGACCCACGCCGGCGACCGCCGTCGACCCGTGCGTAGCATGCTCAACACGGCTTGCCGGCAAGGCAGTTGCTGTTGTCCCACGACACGGACGAAAGAGGCGAAGCATGTCGGACGCGGAGTGGATGGCGCGCGAACCGCAAGACGATCATCGGCCCGCGGTCGATTTACGCCTGGACGTCCCGCACTCGGCTCGGGTCTACGACTACCTCATCGGCGGCAAGACCAACTTCGAGCCGGACCGGGTGGCCGCCGAGGCGTCGGTACAGGCCTGGCCGGCGTTGCCGATCTCGATGCGCACCACCCGCACGTTCATGCAGCGCGCGGTGCGCCGGCTCACCGCCGAGTACGGGGTCCGCCAATTCCTCGACATCGGCACCGGCATCCCCACCTCGCCGAACGTGCACGAGATCGCCCAGGCGATCGCCCCCGAGGCCCGGGTCGCCTACGTCGACAACGATCCGATCGTGCTGACCCACGCCCGGGCCCTGATGTCGAGCACCGAGGAGGGCCGGACCTGCTACATCGACGCCGACCTGCGCGACGTCGACTCGATCATCGAGGCGCCGCAACTGCGTGAGGTGCTGGACCTGACGAAGCCGGTGGCCCTGTCCCTGGTCGCGATCGTGCACTTCGTCCGGGACGCGGACGACCCCCAGGGCATCGTCCGGCGGCTGATGGACCGACTGGCCCCGGGCAGCCACCTGGTGCTGACCGTCTTCACCGGCGACACCGACCCGGTGGGCGTGGACGGGGTCAGCCGCGAGTACAACGCCCGCGGCATCCCCCTCCAGGTCCGCGACCGGGCCGAGGCGGTCGCCTTCTTCGACGGCTATGAACTCCTCGACCCCGGCGTGACGTTGGTCCACCACTGGCGCCCCGACCCGGACGCCCCCGAGATCCGCGACCGGGACATCGCGATGTACGCCGGGGTCGCCGTCAAACGGTCCTGACCCGCCCGCGCGCCCCCGCCCACCCGGGCCCCGAGGTCGTCCGCGATCGGGACGGCGCGCGGTGCCCGGTGGGGACTGCCGTCTTGGTCGGGACGGAATCGGGGCAAGCGCCCGGGCTACTTCCCGGCCTGGACCAGGTGGACCTTGGCGTCCTCGTAGCCGGCCGGGCCACCGGCCTCGGCGGGAGCGTAGACCAGGTGCAGGACACCCTTGGCCAGCGCCGTGGCCGAGGCCAGGCGCAGCGGGACGGTGGTCTCGCCCTCGTCAAATAGGGGAAGTGCCACTGGTCGGGCGCCTCCACGACCCCGTCGAGCGACACGAACACGCTTGCGCTGATCTTCCTCATGACGTTCCTCCGTCAATCCACCCGTTGTTGTCTTCGGGTGGACCGCCCCGGTGGCGAAAACTCATCGGTGCTGCGCGATCCTCCGCACGAACCGGCGGACCGGGCGAGCGATCGACGGACCGGCGACCGGACCGACCCGGCCGCCGGGATCGCGTCACGGCGCCGTGAGCGTGCGCCAGGGACGGGTGTTCGTGTCGGCCGGAGTGCCGTCGAGTACCCGGGCCGTGCGGGTTGCCGGGTCCAGGGTGACGGTGGCCAGGCTTGCCCAGTGCTCGCCCGGTGGCTTGGTGGGATCCGGGACGCACGTCACCGGCGGCTCGCCCGGTCCGGTCACCAGGAGCCGGACCAGGTCCGCCGGCGTGGTGGGGGACGGTTCGACGTGGGCCAGCCGGGCGCGGACGAAGTCGTACCGCTCCCCGGAATCGGGCTGGTACAGCCACGTCTTCTCGTCGGCCGCGGGCAACGGCGTCAGGAAGTGATTGGTACGCAGCAAGTACCCACCTTCCGGCCGCATTTCGAACACACCGACCGGGCTCAGGTCGAGCAGCACCGCAGCCGACTCGTCGAACAGCGCGAACGACCCGGACGATGCGACGGGCGCGCTGCGGATGATCTCGACCGCCTCGGCGATGCTGCCCGCCTCGCCCAGCACGGTCGCCGCGAGCACATGCATCGGGATGCCGCCGACGCCGTCGCGGACGTGGCCGAGGATGTTGAAGTGCAGTGCGAGTCCCGCGCCGTTCACGCCGATCTTGGCGAGGATGCCGTGCTCGGTGATGCCCACGAAGGTGTGCTCGGCGCCGCGTGACTGCACGGTGTGCCACAGGTCGCGCAGTTCGACGTGCCAGTCCCACGTCTGGACGCCGAACACGCGCGGGGCGAGCCCGTCCGGGCCGGGGGCGTGGTGGACGATCGTGGTGCATTCGCCGGGCGGTACGGCCACGCTGCGGGCCAGGATCTCGGTTCGCGCGTTGAGTGCGCCGATTCGCCACGGTTCGACGCCGCTGCCCTCGGCGATGCCCTCGATCTCGGCGCGGGCTCCGGGCCGGAATCGCCCGATCGTGTCGAGGGCACGTTCGGCGTCCTCGCGGATCCGCGCGGGGGCGATGCCGCCGAGCGCGAAGAGCCGGTCGTACGCCTCGATCGCGGCGGGGATTTCGTCCCGCAGCTGCCCGCCCCGGTCGACACCGCGGGCGTGCGGTTCGTCGGCGAGGGTGTGTATGTGCCGGCGGGGGGTCGGGGTCGCGGTCACGAGTGTCCCTTCGGAGGGTGCGGGTACAGCAGGATCTCGCCGCCGACGACGGTGGCCAGGACGGCGTTGTCGGGCTGGGCCTCGGGCGCGAGGTCGAGCGGGTTCGTCGCGAACACTGTGAGGTCGGCCGGGAAACCCGGTGCGACCCGGCCGCTTCAACCCGGCCTGCGCGACGCGGTGCCGGCCAGGAGGCGGTAACCCGCACCGCCCTCACCCTATTCATCGAACAGGGCGTCCACGCGGGCGAGTTCACCACGAACGATGCCCTGGGCGTGGCCCTGCACATCCTGGTCACCATCGACGGCCTGGGCGCCTACGCCAACGCCGAACCAACCCTGGACCACCCGAAACCGGACCACCTGGCAGCCGGCACGGCCGAACGCGAGCCGGCCCTTCCTTCGGGCACTTTGCACATTCGCCGGTGACCCGCCGACGGGCGCGGCGCGACGCCCACGACCCGAACGCCGCGCCCACACCCGGTCGTCGCCGACGCGCGATCGGCCGGGTTGCGCTCCGCGCCGATCAACCGAGGTTCTGCTCCAACGCCTTGAGGTACTGCTTCACGCCATGGTCGCGAATGCCATCCGTGCCGGGCGCCAGGGGGTCGGCCGTCGCGCCCTTCGCGCGGTCGACGAGGCCGGCGGCCGGTGACATCGAGTCGCGGAGCTTGCCGGAGGCGTCGATGTAGTGCATGGTCCGCACGTGGTGGTACGCGGGTTCCGGAGGCAACCGCGGCACGACGTCGTTGTTGTTGACGAAACGGTGCTGCCGGTCCACGAACGCCTTGTCGTGCGCGGCGGCGTGCGTCAGGTTGCAGGTACGGGGTTGGCCGTAGGTGTAGATGCCGTCGGCGAGCAGCCGAGGGTCCTCGAAGTACAGCTGAGCACCGGGTGCCGGTCCCGGCCTCGGCCCCGGCCCCGGCCGCGGTCGGTCAGGGGCGGGGGTGGCGGCGGGGACTTCGGTTGGTTCGTCGGGGTGGTCGGGTGAGGGTGATCTGCCGGACGAGTTGGTGCAGGCACGCGGTCATGGCGACGGCCGGCAGGGCCGCCGCGACGATGCCGTGGAGATTCTTGGGCGCGTCGGTGACGGCGAGCGCCATGGACAGTCCGGCGAAGGTGACGGCCACGATCCAGGAGTGCACGGCCCTGCGGTGGTGGAGGCTGGAGCGCAGGATCGACAGGCAGGCCACGATCCACGGGCCGTGGACCAGGACGGGCCACCAGCGGGCGGGGCCCGTCGTGGTGGGCGCGGCATGGCTCAGCGGTTCCAGGCTGACGGCCGCGCCGAGGAAGCTGATCGCGATGACCAGAACGATGGTGGCCACGACCATGGTGTGGCTGAGCCGATCCAATGCCGGTGCGCCGGTGACCGGTTGCCGGGCCGGTTTGGTGGACGTCGGGATGCGGCGGTGGCCGGCGGGAGGGCCGCTCTCGCGTGCGGGAAGTCCGCCGGTGGTCGCCGTGGGGGCCTGCGGAGCGGATTGCTCCAGGAGCCGGGCCAACTCGGCCTCGAAGCGCAGCTCCTCGGCCGCGTCGGACACGGAGGGAGCTTCGGGCGGAAAGCCCGCCTCGAACGTCGGCCATTCCTCGGGGCCGAGGGGCGGGGGCGCGCCGCCGTGCGGAGTCGGGACGGTGGGCGAGCGGGAGAGGTCGTATCCGAAGCCGTCGTACATGAGCCTCACTCGTTGCGGTGTGCGTGAGCGGCCTGGGCGGGAGTCGCCCAGGAAGCGCGGGGCGTCACGGTTGCCGGGTGTCCACGATGTCGTCGAGGCGGCGCGCGAACGCGGCCGCGATCAAGGTCATCGACACGGCGAAATTTTCCATGTCGGCGGAGCAGTGGCGAAGTCGCACACATTCGCCCGCCCGCTCGAGATGGGCGTGTGGTGACCGTTTGAGGAATGTGGTCCCACGCGGGACGAGTACCCAATCCCCCAGCCGAAAGGATCGCTTGGCGATCGTGGAGGGAAACGCGAAGGCGGCAGGTCCGTGAAGGGTCACATTCGGGGAAACGACGAACCCCCGTGGCGCGGATATGGGCCGTAGGGATGAATGATCTGCGATATTCCTAACCCTTTCGGCCGTGGCGCGCGCTTTTCCGCATACGGCCATACGAGGCATCGCCCTTTGGGCGGCTGCGTTTCGCGTTGTGGTCGGGGTGGCGTGAGTCCGCTCGGCGAGCGGTCCGCTCCCGGAGGAGGTGCGCCGATATTTTCCACCGCCACAGAACGCGCGCCGAAGCACGCACCCGGGGCCTGCATACGCGGGTGCGCTGTCGAGTACGACGAACTGAACAGGAATATTTGATAGTCGCGCTTATGTGCCGCAACCGTCGACAGGCGTGGTGGTGCTCACCGACCACGGGCACTCTACTGAGAATGGTCCGCCAGTTACACAACGCGCGTTATGTTTCATTCATTCGGCGTATTCCGCCCGGCCGGCGCCGGTGGTCAGTGGGGCATGTCGGCCAAGGATGTGGGCAGTTCGGCGAGTTGCGGTGGCTCGGCGGTGAGCAACACCACCGTGCCCTCCGGGAGATCGGCCTCGGCGACCTGCCGCAGGCCGCCGGCCACGTACACCGCCCGCGCCGCCGCGTCGTTCTCGGCCGGGGCCGCGACGACCCGGCGGCAACGTGGATCGGCGGCGAACAGGGCGGGCACGAGCGCGCGCAGCAGGGCGACGACCGTTGCGCGCGGTGCCGCGGGGTGCACACGCACGGCGAGGTCGTGCTCGCCGTACGGGTAGCAGTTCCGCAGCCGGTCGCCGGCCACGCGGCGCAACTCCAGGCGGGTCAGCGGTTCGCCGCCGTGCCAGGCGGTGTAGGTGCCCGGCGCGGCGCCCGCGACGCGGCGCAGCGTCCAGCCGTCGAGGGTGGGCACCGGAAGAGCGGGAGCGACCATGGCGAGAGTCCTGTCGATGCGGCCGGCCGAAACGGTGCCGAAAACGGGGGCCGGGAAGGGGAACGGGAAGGCTCAGGAGGCGGCGATGGCCTCCTCGGCCCAATGGCGCAGGTGGTCCTTGGTGAGCTTGCCACTGGCGTTGCGCGGCAGTTCGTTCGTGCGCAGGACGCGGGTGGGCAGTTTGTAGCGGGCCAGCCGCTCGCCGGCGAATTCGCGCAGCTGCTCCACCGTGGGGGTGGTGTCGGGCGCGCAGGTGAGGACGGCGAGGACGGTCTCACCCCATTTCGGGTCCGGGATGCCGACGACGGCGACCTCCAGCACGCCCGGGTATTCCACCAGGACCCGCTCGACCTCGGCGGGGTAGACGTTCTCGCCGCCGCTGATGATCATCTCCTTGAGTCGGTCGACGATGTAGTAGAAGCCGTCCCGGTCCCGGTACGCGATGTCCCCGGTGTGGAACCAGCCCGCCTCGTCGATGGATTCGCGGGTCGCCGCCGGGTTGTTCCAGTAGCCCGGCGTCACGTTCGGGCCGCGTACGCAGATCTCGCCGCGCGTGTCGGGCTCCGACACCTTCGTCCCGGTACCCGGGTCGACCAGACGGATCTCGGTGTAGGGCATCGGGGCGCCCGCCGATCCGGTCTTCGCCAGCGTCAGCCCGGGCGGGAGGTAGGTGGCGAAGGGCGCCGTCTCGGTCAACCCCCAGGCCTGTTGGAGCAGTACACCGCGCTTGGCGTAGTCCCGGATGAGCTGCGGTGGTACGGGCGCGGCGGCCACGATCGTCGAGCGCAGCGCGCCGAGATCGGCCTCGGCGAAGCCGGGCACCCGGGCCAGCGCGGCGAACATCGCGGGCACCGCGAAGAACGTGCTCACCCGGTATCGCACCAGGTCGTCCAGGCACTGCGCGGGGTCGAAGCCGCGCCGCACGATCACCGTGCCGCCGCGCAGCAGGGTACGCAGGGTGAGGGCGTTGAGGCCGCCGATGTGGAAGAGCGGGGCCACCGCGAGGGTGACGTCGTCGGGGCGCGTGTCCACGACACTGTCGACGTTGACCGCGTTCCACCACAGGTTGCCGTGGGTGAGCATGACGCCCTTGGGCCGTCCGGTGGTGCCGGAGGTGTACATCAGGGCGGCGAGGTCGTCGTCGTGCAGTGCGACCGGCTCCAGGGCGGGACGACCCGGAGCCAGGAGTTCGGACAGCGGGATCCAGCCGGGGTCCGCGTCGGCGGCCGGCGGGCAGGTGGGATCGGTGTCGATCAGGAATCGGCGGCGGGCGGGCAGTTCGGCGGCCACCGACTCGACCAGTTCGCGGTGGCACTCCTCGACGACCAGGGAGTGCGCGCCGCAGTCGGTCAGCAGGTGGCGGACCTCGTCGGCGGCGAGGCGGAAGTTGACCGGAACGAAGACCGCGCCGAGGTGGGCGGCGGCGAGCAGGGTCTCCAGGAACGCGGGGCTGTTGAACCCGAGGTAGGCGATCCGGTCGCCGCGGCGCAGCCCGTGCTCGGCCAGCCCGGCGGCCAACTCGCGGACCGTACGGCTCAGTTCGCTCGCTGCGAGGTCGCGGCCCGAGTAGACGAGGGCGGTGGCGTCGGGCATGTAGCGGGCTCTGCGGTGCACGGCGGCGGCCGGGCTGATGTCGACGGCGACCATCGCGTCGGCTCCTTCGATCAGGGCGATTCGGGTGGCGGTGGCGGTGGGTTCAGAGGTCCGCGCCGCCCGCGGGGGTGCGGAATCCGCGGACGGCGATGCCTCCGTCCACGGGGATCACGGCGCCGGTGATGTTGCCGCTGTTGCCGCGGGAGGCGAGGAGTACGTACGGCCCGGTGAAGTCCGCCGGCTCGACGCTGGAGTCGGACAGCGGGATCGGCGGTGGTTGCCGCGGGCCGGACGCCTCGTTTCGCGCGAAGGACGCGGCCAGGGTGCGGTCCTGCAGGCCCAGCGCCTCGGGGCCGCGCAGTTGGGTGCGCATGCCGCCGGTGGCCACGCCGTTGACCCGGACCTTGGGGGCCAGCTCGTAGGCGAACTGGCGGAGCAGGCCCAGGCACGCGTGTTTGCTGGCGGTGTAGAGGGGGCCGCCGCCGTTGGTGTGGAAGGAGGCGTTGGACAGGGTCATCACGATGCTCCCGCGGGTGGCGATCAGCTCGCGCCAGGCCGCCTCGACCGCCAGGACGTAGCCCTTGACGTTGATCGAGAATATCTCGTCGAAGGCGTCGGACAACGCCGCCCCGTCGAGTTGGGTGACGCTGCGGTGGTAGTCCCAGATTCCGGCGTTGGGGACGAGGACGTCGAGTTTGCCGAATCGTTCGGTGGTCAGTTTCACCGCCCGATGCAGGTCTTCGGGGGAGCGGACGTCGCCGGTGACGGGCAGTACGCGGTCGCCTCGGTCGCCGGCGGCGACCACGACCTCGTGCAACTGCTCGGCGTCGCGGCCCAGGACGGCCACGCTCGCGCCCTCGGCGAGGTAGCGCAGGGCCACGGCGCGGCCGATGCCGGACCCGCCGCCGGTGATCAGGGCGACCTCGCCCTCCAGCCAGCCCATCGGTCAGCCCTGCCCGAGGAAGTCGGCGACCAGGCGCTCGAATTCGGCCTGCCGCTCCAGCTGGACCCAGTGCCCGCAGCCGCCGAAGACGTGCAGTTGCACGTCGCGGATCTGCTTCAGCATCAGCTGGGCGCCGTCGAGGGTGATCGTGCGGTCCTCGCGCCCCCACAGCAGCAGGGTCGGGGATTGCATCTCGTGGACGCGTTGCCACAGCGGGTCCATGCCGTGGCGCTTGGCGAAGGCGGCGTTGTAGCGGTGATAGAAGGCGATGTGCGACTCGTCGAGGGACGCCTGGTAGCGCGCCTGGACGGTGTCCGCCCACCGCTTGGGCTCGGCGGTCATCACGCCGATGAAGTCCCGCATCTTCTTCAGGGTCGGGCCCTCGCCGTGGTAGTAGCGGAACATCGCCTTCTGGCCTTCGGTCGGCGTCGGGCCGAAGGGCAGCCAGCCGCCGCCGGGTGCCATCAGGACCAGCTTGTCGACCCGCTCGGGCGCGGCCAGGGCGGTGGCGATCGCGGCGGCCCCGCCGAGGCTGTTGCCGAGCAGGTGGAAGCGGTCGACGCCGAGCGCGTCGAGGGTCTGGAGCAGGGCGTCGACGGTGATCTCGGTGATGCTGCGCGCGTCCAGGTCCGCCTCGGTGGGGCGGTAACTGCCGCCGAAGCCGGGCTGGTCGGGCAGGATCACCCGATGGTGCGCGGCCAGGGCGGGCAGGTTGTGCGCGTAGTTGGCGAGGGCGGAGGCACCGGGGCCGCCGCCGTGCAACATCACCAGGGCCGGGCCGGCGCCGGCCTCGGCGACCGCGATCGGGCCGAGCGTGGTCCGCACGGTGTGCTCCATGGGCTCGATCATCTGGGAACTCCGGTTCACAGGAAGGTACTGATGTTCTTGGCGAGCAGGACGTTCTGGTCGAGCAGGATCGTGCGGCGGGCGATGAGCAGGCCGCCGTCGTCCGCGTTCCGGCGCAGGATGTCGGTGCGGGCACCCGCGTAGATGTCCACCTCGCGCTCCAGGCGGTTGCGGTAGCACAGGAAGGCCGACTCGGCGACGTACCGGCCGGCGTGCTCCGGGTCCTGGTGGACCGAGACGTTGGTGACCAGGTGCCGGGTTCGGGACGGCGGGTCCTCGGCCCAGGCCATGCCGGAGTCGAAACGGCGGATCCGCCACGCGAGGCTGGCTTTCGTCTCGTCGAAGATCGCCACCTCGCCGGGCGCGCCGTCCGCCAGGCTCTGCTGGCGGCGCAGCCGGTTGGTGCGTACGGGGGCCCAGTAGTGCAGGTCGTCGGCCAGCAGTTCGAGCCAGTCGGCGTAGCGGTGCTGGTCGAGCAGCCGGGCCTCGCGCGTGTAGAGGCGCTGCACCTCGAAGTGGAGCCGGATGTCGTCGTCGATGGCAGGGCTCATGCGGTCATTCCAACGTGGGTCGGCGGGGCGGGGGAGGGGGTGTGCCGACGGGCGGCACACCAGGCGGGCAGGGGTCAGCGCGGCACCAGCTTGCGCAAGTCCGTGGATGCGTCGGAGAGTTGCCCGGGATCGACCGGGACGTCCCGGTCGATCAGCCGCTGGGCGGCCTTGATGTCGCGGGGTCGGTCGATCGACGCCGCCGCGACGAGCCGGTCCCCGCGCAGACCGAAGGTGGTGAAGGCGGCGTCGGCCGGGGAACCGCGCAACACCGTACGGTCGGCGTCGCCCATCGTGCCCACGGCCTCGAGCCGGGAGCCGTGCCGGTCGGACCAGAACCAGGGCGCGCCGACCTGCGGTGCGGGCCGGCCGAGCAGCCCGGCCGCCGCGGCTTCGCCGTCGTGCCGGGCGGCCTGCCAGTGCTCGTGCCGTACGCGGTGACCGTCGTGCCGGGCGACGTCCCCCACGGCGAACACGTGCGGGTGCGACGTGCGCCGGCTCGGGTCGACGACGATGCCGTTGTCCACCCGCAGACCGGCGGCCTCGGCGAGTGCCGTGGCCGGGCGGATGCCGATGCCGACGACCACGACCTCGGCTCGGACCGGCTCCGTACGCCCGGTGACGTGGACACCAGCGGGCCCGATCCGCTCCACCCCGCCCGTGACCACCTCGATGCCCCGCTCGGTGTGCCGTGCGTGCAGAACCCGGGCGATCTCGACCCCGACGACCGCCGCCAGGGGCACCGCCACCGGGTCGATCAGGGTGACCCGGCAGCCGAGCACGGCAGCCGCCGCCGCGGTCTCCGCGCCGATCAGGCCGGCGCCGACGACGGCCACCCGGGCCCCGGGCCGCAGCCGTTGCCGCAGCCGTTCGGTGTCCGCCCAGGTACGCAGCACGTGTACGGCGGGATCGGCGCCGCCCGGCACGGGCAGCGGCCGGGGGGTGCCGCCGGTGGCGAGCACGATCCGGTCGGCGGTGACCGGGGCGCCCCCGACCACTTCGACGGTGCCGGTCTCCGGGCGGAGCGAGGTCACCACCGTGCCGGGCCGCAACTCGACGGCCTGGTCCCGGTACCACCGTTCCGGGCGCAGCAGGATGTCGTCGTGCCCGGCCTTGCCGAGCAGGACGTCCTTGCTCAGCGGCGGCCGGTCGTACGGCAGTTCCTCCTCGGCGGAGAACACCATCAGGTCGCCGTCGTACCCCCCGGCGCGCAGCGCGTCGCACGTGGAGACGGCGGCGAGGCCCGCTCCGATCACGACGATCCGGCGCGGCGCGCTCATTCGGCGGCCCCGGTGCCCGGGTACAGCCAGATCTCGTCGTCGTGCACCTCGACGCGGTGGGTGCGCATGGCCACGGTGGCGGGCATGCACTGCACCGCACCGGTCCGGAGGCAGAAGCGGGCGCTGTGCAGCGGGCATTCGACCTCGCCGGCCTCGATCCAGCCGTCCGCCAGCGAGGCCCGGCCGTGGGTGCAGGTGTCATCGAGGGCGTGGTAGGCGCCGTCGTCGTGGAAGACGGCGATGGCGTCGCCGTGGCCGGTCTGCTCGGCGGGCACCCGCAGTGCCTCGCCGTCCTCGATGTCGCCGACGGCGGCGACCCGGATTCCTGTGTGGGTGATGCCGCTCATCGGGAGTCCTTCTCGTGCCATGCGGGGGTGTTCATCAGGTCGCGCCAGCGGGTGTAGAAGCCGCGGGCGGCACCGTCGCTGTACAGGCGCCCGGTGGTGCCCGGGTGGATGCCGTCCTCGGACTCCAGGCCCAGGCCCATCTGATAGTTGAGGGTCATCGAGCCCGCCACGAATCCGTGCGCGGTGGCCTGGACCTCGCTCCAGTTCTCGCCGTCGTCCTGCTCGAAGATGCCGGTGGGACCGAAGGTGCGCAGGTTGTACAGGCGTTGGGCGTTCTTGACCTCGTCGGGCATGGAGCGGTCGACGAGCGTCCAGGCCCAGACCTCCATCCGGTTCGGCCCCTTGGGGTGCCAGACCCGGATGCTGCCGTTGACCGGCAGGTAGGAGAAGTTGGGGAAGACCGTCGCGTGGCCCGTGGTCATCGGACCCTCCACCCGTGCGTCGCCCAGGCGTTCGCGCAGCGCGGCGTAGTCGTAGTGGGCGTGCACCAACCGGTCGTCGAAGCGGCTCTTGGGGTGGGTGGGGAAGCCGTGGCCGTGGCCGAGCGGGTCGGTGTACTGGCGTCCCGGGGTCTGCACGATCTCGGCCGTGGGCCCCTTGCCGGTCGGTGACATGACCATCAGGGCCGAGGCGTGCGAGATGTTGACGTGGTACCAGTCGGAGGCGAACTGCTCGGCCGCCAGCTTCCAGTTGCCCTCGAGCACCCACTTGTGCACGCCGCCGACCACCTCGGTGCCCGCCGGGTCGCGGTCGAGCATCGCGTCCAGGTACCACGTCATGCCGCCCAGCGCCTCGACCAGCGGTGGGGCGTCGGGGTTCCAGGTGGCGAAGACCAGACCCTGGTAGGTGTCCAACTGCGCGACCTCGGTCAGGCCCCACTGCTCCCGGTCGAAGTGGGCCGGGTAGTCCTCGTCGTTGGGTACGTTGATCAGCTTGCCGGAGGTGTCGTACGACCAGCCGTGGTAGCTGCACGTGAACGCCTTGGCGGCGCCCGCGTCGGCGCGGCAGACCCGCATGCCCCGGTGCCGGCAGGCGTTGAGGAAGGCCCGCAGTTTGCGGTCGCGGCCCATCGCGACGACGACCGGGTCCTCGCCCAGGTACGTGGTGAAGAAGTCGCCGGGCTTGGCGAACTGGCTCTCGTGGGCCAGGAAGAGCCAGCTGGGCGCGAAGACTCGGCGCAGTTCCTGCCGGTAGAGGGCGGGGTCGGCGAAGATCGTCCGGTCGATCAGGCCGCGGTCGAGGTCGAAGCAGCCGCTGACGTCGACCGGTGGTTCGCGCAGCGTCATGACGTGCTCCCTTCCGGCCGGACCGGACGACGGTGGCCCCACAGGCTGGTGCCGGCGGCGCGGGTCGCGGTCCAGGGGTCGGCGACGGTGATCGCGCCGTGGCCGTATTCGACCTCGAAGCCGGACGGGGTACGGGCGTAGAAGGACAACATCCGGTCGTTGGCGTGCCGGCCCAGGGTCAGCGCGATCGGCGCGCCGCCGGCCAGGCACCGGTCGTACGCGTACCCGACGGTGTCGTAGTCGTCGACCTCCAGCATGAAGTGGAACAGCTCGCCGGGATCGATGTCCTGGCCCGGTTTGCGCTGCGGGTCCAGGACCAGTCCGGCGAACGCGAGGCTGTGGTGGCGCGAGTTGGTGTGCAGGAAGGCCACCCGCTTGCGGCCGAGGTCACAGAAGTCGCTGGGCCGAAAGCCGAGGAGTTCGGTGTAGAAGCGGTAGGTCGCGTCGAAGTCGTCGGCGTTGAAGACGACATGGCCCAGGCCCTGGTCGCCGGTGACGAAGCGGGCGCCGGTGGGGGACACGAACGCGGTGATCGCGGTGCGGGCGCCGTGGAAGATCTCCACACGCACCCCGTTGGGGTCCTCGACGTGGATCAGACCCAACACGTCGCGCTCGCGCAGCAGCTGCTCGTCGGCGTGCGTCACGGCCACCCCGGCGGCGGCCAACTCGGCGGCGGCGGACGCCAGTTCGGTGGGTCCGGGCAGCTCCCAGCCGACGTAGGCGAACTCCTCGGTGTCGGCCTCGTGCAGCGCGATCCGCCAGGCGCGGTCGTCGGCGCGCAGGCGCAGGCCGCCGGCGTCGTCGGTGGTCGCGGCCAGGCCGAGGACATGCTCGGCGAAGGTACGCCATTCGGCGATCCGCGCCGTGCGCAGGCCGAAGTAGCCCAGTGCGCTCAGTTGCATGGGTGACTCCCCATCATCGAACGGTGGCGATTCATCGAACCGTGGCGGTCAGTGCGGGCAGCCGCCCGGACCGGACGGACAAGGTGGTGCCCGGGGTGAGCGGCAGACTGGCGTGCACCGCCCCGGCCAACACCAGTTCGCCCGCCTCGATCCCGGCCCCGAACGGGTGCAGGGTGCGGGCCAGCCAGGCGACCGCCGCCAGCGGGTCGCCCAGCACCTCGGCGCCCCGGCCCTCGGCGGCCGACACTCCGTCGACGGACAACTCGACGGCCTCGTCGGCAAGGCTCGCCAGCAGCTCGGTCGTGGCCTCGACGGCGGGACCGACCACGACCCGGGCGGAGGAGGCGTTGTCGGCGACCGTGTCGGCCAGTTGGATCCGCCAGTCGGCGATGCGGCTGTCGATCACCTCGACGGCGAGCAGCACGCGGGCAACCGCCCCGGCCGCGTCCGCCACGCTCACGTCCGGGCCCGCGAGGCGCCGGCCGAGGACGAACGCGATCTCGGCCTCGGCGCGCGGCGCGATCAGGCCCCGCGTCGCGACGGTCCCGCCGTCCGGGATCAGCATCGACTCGAAGAGCACCCCGAAGTCGGGTTCGTCCACCCCCAGTTGCCGCTGCATCGGCAGCGACGTGAGCCCGACCTTGCGGCCCGCGAGGCGCTCCCCGGCGGCCAGGCGCAGCCGGGTGTTGGCGTCCTGGACGGCGTAGGCCGAAGCGAGGTCCAGGCCCGGGCGCAGTTCGGTGAGCGGCGCGATCGGCGTGCCGTCGGCCTCGGCCCGCCGGAGCAGTCCGGCGAGTTCGTCCAGTGCATTCGTGTCGTCGTCTTCCCGCTTGGCTTCCCGCATGGGCCAAGGAGAGCCCGTGGGCGCGGCGATCGCCCAGCCCGCGTGCCGGGATGCGGCACGACGGTTGGAGCGGGTCCGGCGGCGCGGGGATCGTCGCCCTGGTGCCGGGCGCGGCACCAGTGACCGTACGAGTGAGGAGTGACCGCATGCTTGCAGCCGTGGCCGTGCGCCAGGACCCGGACGATCCGCTGAGCGGGTTGGAACTGCGTGAAGTGCCGGGGCCGGTCGCCCCGGCGGACTGGGCGGTGGTGCGCGTGGTCGCGGCGGCGCTCAACCACCACGACCTGTGGACCCTGCGCGGCGTGGGACACCCGGCGGACCGGCTGCCGATGGTGCTCGGGTGTGATGCGGCCGGGATCGACGAGGACGGGAACGAGGTGGTCATCCACCCGGTGATCGGCGACCCGGCGGCGGGCGGCGGCGACGAGACCCTCGATCCGGGGCGGGCGTTGTTGTCCGAGCGGCACGACGGGGCGTTCGCCGAACTGGTGTGTGTCCCGCGCCGCAATCTGGTGCCCAAGCCCGCCTCGTTGTCCTTCGAGGAGGTGGCCTGTCTGCCGGTCGCCTGGCTGACCGCGTACCGGATGTTGTTCACGCAGGCCCGGATCCGGCCCGGCGACCGGGTGTTGGTGCAGGGCGCCGGCGGCGGGGTGGCCACGGCGGCGATCGCGCTGGCGCGCGGCGCCGGCGCCACCGTGTATGCGACCAGCCGGTCCGCGGCCAAACGCGCGGCGGCCCTGGAGCTGGGCGCGCACGTGGTGGTGCCGCCGGGGGCGCGGCTGCCGGAGCGGGTGGACGCGGTGGTGGAGACGGTCGGCGAGGCCACCTGGGCACACTCGCTGAAGTCGCTGCGTCCCGGGGGCACGATCGTGGTGGCCGGGGCCACCAGCGGGCCCGACCCGGCCGCGGACCTGAACCGGGTCTTCTACCTCCAGCAGCGGGTGCTCGGCTCCACCGGAGGCACCCGCGACGAGTTCGTCCGGCTGCTGCGTTTCCTGGACAGTTCCGGGATCCGCCCGCGGATCGACCGGGTGTTGCCGCTGGCCCGGATCCACGAGGGTTTTCGGGCGATGCTCGACGGCGAGCTGACCGGCAAGGTCGTGGTGCGCCCCGGCTGACCGACCCGCTCGACCGGCGACGGTCCGGATCCGGCGCCGCCGGGTCCGGACCGTCGTGCGTGTGGGGTGTTCACGGCGGTAGGCCAGTCATGGGGGCGGGCCGGTTACCGGGAGGGTCGTTTACCGGGAGGGGTCGTTTACAGAGGCGAAGGCGTCATCTAAAGTGGACGTGCGTCTACTGAAAGCGCCCCTTGATCGACCCCGGGAGCCCACCATGGCCACGTCCCACGACTTCGCCCCGGCCCTTTCGCCCACCGAGCCCGGGCAGCAGACGGCGGTCGACAAGGCGCTCGTCCTGCTGAAATCGCTCGCCGAGCACGACCACGAGATCGGCGTCAGCGAGCTGGCCCGGCGCACCGGACTGACCAAGTCCACGGCCTTCCGGCTGCTCGGCATCCTGCAACGCAACGACATCGTCGAACGGGTCGGCAGCGACTATCGGTTGGGCGCGCAACTCTTCGACATCGGCACCCGGGTCTACGGGCCGACCTCGCTGATGCTCCGCGAGCGCCTGCTGCCGTACCTGGCGGACCTGTACGAAATGACGCACGAGACGGTGCACCTGGCCGTACTGCACGACACCGAGATCGTCTACGTCAACAAGATCCACGGCCACCGCGCGGCCCGTTCCCCCTCCCGGATCGGTGCGCGCCTGCCCGCCTACTGCACGGGCGTGGGCAAGGCCCTGCTCGCCTTCGACCACGACGCCGCCGAGGCGGCCATCGCGCAGGGCCTGCCCACCCGCACCGAGTACACCGTCACCGACGGCGCCCGCCTCCGGGACGAACTGCGCCGCATCCGGCGCGACGGCATCGCCTACGACCGCCAGGAGGTCGGCCTCGGCCTCGCCTGCGTCGCCGTACCGATCATGGGCAGCACCGGGCGACCGGTGGCCGCGCTCTCCGTCGCCGGCGCGAGCCCCCGATTCGACGCCGCCCGCTTCGCCCCGGCCCTGCGCCGGGTGGCCTACGAGGCATCACGGGCGATGAGTGCGGCGCAGAGCCGACAGTCGGCCTGACGCGGGTAGTCGGGACGCGGATATTCAAGCCCCCGCCGAGCAGCACGACGCCCGGCCAGGGCCCGGCGGGCATCCGCCGAGGCCCGCCGGGCCCTGGCCGGGCGTGGCATGCGGCCCTCAGGCCGACTTCGTCGCCGCGGCGAGTCGCAGCGCCACGTCGACGATCATGTCCTCCTGACCGCCGACCACCCGACGCCGGCCCAGCTCCAGGATGATGTCGGCCTCGGACACCCCGAACCGCTCGGCGGCCCGCCGTGCGTGCAGCAGGAACGAGCTGTAGACCCCGGCGAAGCCCAGCATCAGGCTGCCCCGGTCCACCGCCGGCAGCAGGCCCGCCGCGACGGTTCGGGCCACCACGTCCTCCGCCACGTCCGTCAGCGCCGACACATCGATGCCGGTCGCCGCGCCCGCCCGGTCCAGGACCGCCACCAAAACCTCCGTCGCGGCGTTCCCGGCACCCGCACCCAGCCCGCGCAACGACCCGTCCAGGATGCTCGCACCCGCCTCGGCGGCGGCCAGCGCGTTGGCCACCCCACAACCGAGGTTGTTGTGGGCGTGCATGCCCAGCGGCACCTCGTCGCCGAGTTCGGCGCGCAATGCCTGCACCCGATGGGCGACCTGGTGCGGCAGCAGCGCACCGGCCGAGTCCACCACATACAGCGTGTCCGCGCCCGCGTCCCGCATGATGCGCGCCTGGGCGGCCAGTCCCTCGGGGGAGATCATGTGCGAGAGCATCAGGAAGCCCACCGTCTCCAGGCCCAGCCGCTTGGCGGCCTGCAGGTGCTGGATCGCGATGTCCGCCTCGGTGCAGTGGGTGGCCACGCGTACCACGTCGATCCCCGCGTCGACCGCCTCCTTGAGCTGGTCCACGGTGCCGATGCCGGGCAGCAGGAGCGCCGCGAGGCGGGCCTGGGACAACTCGGCGCGCGCCACCCGGATCAGCTCGATCTCTTCCGTGTGGCTGAAGCCGTAGTTGAAGGACGAGCCGCCGAGTCCGTCGCCGTGGGTGACCTCCACCACCTGGACCCGGGCCGCCTCCAAGCCCCTGGTCACCGCCCGCACCTGGGCCGCGGTGAACCGGTGGGCCACCGAGTGCGAGCCGTCGCGCAGGGTCGTGTCGCACACCTGGATCCGCCGGCCGTCGAGCGGACCGCCGGCGCCGTCGCCGACGACGGGGGAGGAGAAGGTGTCGTTCATCGGTTCGCTCCCGTCAGTGCCGGGGCCAGCTTCTCCGCGGTGGCGACGGCTGCGGCCGTGATGATGTCGAGGTTCCCGGCGTACTCGGGCAGATAGTCGCCGGCGCCGCGCACCTCCAGGAAGACGCTCACCTTGGTGGTGCCGCCGGGACCCTGGCCGGGCTCGACCAGCGGGCCGGCGGTGATCCGGTAGCCGGGCACGTATCCGGCGACCACCGCGGCCATGTCCCGCACCGAGCGCACCAGTTCGGCCTCGTCGACGGCCGGGTCCACGGCGCAGAACACCGTGTTGCGCATGATCACGGGCGGGTCGGCCGGGTTGAGGACGATGATCGCCTTGCCGCGGCGCGCCCCGCCGACCCGCTCCAGGGCGGACGCCGTCGTTTCGGTGAACTCGTCGATGTTGGCGCGGGTTCCGGGACCGGCGGCCCGGCTGGAGATGGTCGCCACGATCTCCGCGTACGCCACCGGGGCGACCCGGCTGATCGCGGCCACGATCGGTACGGTGGCCTGGCCGCCGCAGGTGACCATGTTCAGGTTGGGCTCGGCCCGCACCAGGTCCAGATTGACCGCCGGTACGACGAACGGGCCCACGGCGGCGGGCGTCAGGTCGAGCGCGGTCAGCCCGGCCGCCCGGTAGCGGTCCGCGTTGGCCGCGTGCGCGGCGGCCGAGGTCGCCTCCAGGACGAGGTCGAACTCCCCGGCACGCTCGAGCAGTACGTCCACTCCGCCGCTCGTGGCCTCGATGCCCGCCTTGCGGGCCCGGGCCAGCCCCGGCGAGTCGGGATCGATCCCCACCAGGAGTTTGGCCTCCAGCTCCGGGGACCGCTGGATCTTGGCGATCAGGTCGGAGCCGATGTTCCCCGAACCCACCACCGCACAACGCAGCACCACGTGGCACCGCCTTTCATCTCGGCTGATGCCACGGTCTCCGCTCGACCGTGCCCGCCCAACCATCCGTGCCGGTCTGCGGCACGGGCCGTCAGCGGGCCCCCATCCCCCCGGTACCGGGTTGCACCCTCGGCACGCTCACCACCAGGTGCAGCAGACTCTCCCCGTCGAGCGACTCGTAGGTGTGCGGGGAGTCACCCGGATAACGCGCGAAGTCGCCCTCGGCCAACTCCACCGGGCTGTCGACCGGTCCGACCCGCACCCGCCCGCTGATCACATACACGTGCTCCAGGGTCCCCGGCGGATGCGGCTCCGACGGCGCGCCGGGCCTACCGGTGATCCTGACCAGATAGTTCTCGATCACACCGGATCCGTACACGTGGTCCAGGGTTCGCGACTCGTAGCCCGTGTGCCGCTTCCACACGACCTCGTCGCCGCGCTGCACGGTCATCACCTGCTCGCGTTCGGAGACGAGCCGGGTCACCGGCACCCCGAGCGCCGTCGCGATGGAGAACAACGTCTCCACGGTCGGATTGCCCGCCCCCTGCTCCAACTTGGACAGGGTCTGCTTGGCCAGGCCGGCCTGTCGGGCCAACTCGGCCAGGGACAGGCCCCGCTGGTCCCTGAGGATGCGTACGTTCCGTGCGACCACGGCGTTTCCCGACGACACGATGGATCACTCTAGGGGTAGTGCCCCAGGCGGGCGAGGAGGTCAGGGCGTCGGCAGGGCCCGGGCGCGGAAGTCGCCCGGGGACGTCCCGTACTCGGCCCGAAACGCCTTGCCGAAGTGGCTGGCCTCGCGAAATCCCCAGCGCGCGGCCACCGCGTACGCGGGCAGGTGGGCCAGGCCCGGGTCGGCGAGGTCGCGGCGGATGTGGTCCAGGCGCCGGCGCCGGACGTGGTCGCCGACCGTGTCGCCCTGTTGCCGGAACAGCGCGTGCAGGTGGCGGACCGAGATGTGGTGGGCGGCGGCGATCGTGGCGGGCGGCAACTCCTCGGCGAGATGGTGGTCGATGTAGCCGAGCACCCGGTCGAGCACCGGCACCCGGTTGCCGACGGTCTGCGGCCGGGCCGCCTCGCGCATCAGGGTGCGGAGCATGTGGGCCACGCTCTCGCCCAGGTCGTGCCGGGACAGCGGCCCCAGGCGGTGGGCCAGGTCGGCCACCTCGACCAGGGTGGCGGTGAGGATCCGACCGCCCGGCGATTGGCGCAGGTCCCGGTTGGCGACGGCGTTCTCGGCCGCGCCCGCCGGGTGCGCCGTGCCGCAGTCCATCCGCAACACGAACCAGCGGTAGGGGCCGCTGATCTCCAGCAGGAACGGCCGCGCGGCGGTGTAGAGGAGGAGCTCGCCCGGAGCCGGCGACGTTCGCCGGCCGTCCTGCTCCAAGGTGGCGTCGCCGGACAGCAGCAGGCCCACCATGAGTCCGGCGGATTGCACCTGCGGCGACAGCCGGGAGCGCACCCGCACCTCGTGCTCGCCGTGGATGTCGCAGGTGCTCAACGCACCCAGGCCGAGCGGGCGCAGGTCCGCCTCGAAGGGCCGGTCCGCCGAGTGGACCAGCACCGTGTCGAACGCCCGGGCGCGGTCGGGGGCGTCGGTGTCGAGGTAGCCGAACAGCAGGCTGCCGTCGTCTCGTGACTCGATGGGCATGTCCGGTTCCTCCGGCTTCTCCTCCGGGGGCTCGCGCTGTGGGACCACAACCGTGCGCTGTCGTACCAGCGCGCGGGGCGGTGTTGGCGGATGCTCACACTCGACCCGGAGCCCCTGGAAGCGACGAGGCTAACAGGCCGATCCGTCACCGCCCCAGCCCCTTGGAGCCAACATGGACCCGTTCGATTCGGCCACCGACCTCGCCGCAGCCGTGCGCACGAAGGAACTGAGCCCGGTCGAGATCGTCGACACCTACCTGAAGCGGATCGACGCGTACGACTCCTCGCTCAACGCCTTCGTATGGCGTGACGACGAGGCCGTGCGCGCCGCGGCCCGAGCGGCCGAGCAGGCCGTCGTCGACGGCGCCGACCTGCCGCCCTTCCACGGGGTGCCCATCCCCATCAAGGACATGACGCAGGTCGAGGGACAGCCCGCCACCTTCGGGGCGCACGGCGTCTCGGACACCCCCCGGCAGCTGACCGAGCCCGTGGTGTCCCGGTTCGTCGACGCCGGGTTCCTGCTGTTCGGCCGGACCAACACCGCCGAGATGGCGCTGTTGTCCAGCACCGACAACAGCCGATACGGCGACACGCGCAACCCTTGGCAACTCGGCCACTCCGCCGGCGGATCGAGCGGCGGCGCGGCGGCGGCCGTCGCGGCCGGCCTCGCACCGGTCGCGCACGCCAACGACGGCGGCGGCTCGATCCGGATGCCCTCCTCGTCCTGCGGCGTGCTCGGCCTCAAGCCCAGCCGGGGCCGGGTCCCGCAGTATGTGCCGGTGTGGGACCACGCCACCGTCGAGGGCGCCATCACGCGCAGCACGCGCGATGCCGCCGCCCTCCTCGACGTCATGTCGGTCCACGACCCGCTGGCCATGTACTGCGCGCCGGCCCCGGAGCGCCCGTACGTCGAGGAAGTCGGCCGGGACACCGGCCGCTTGCGGATCGGCCTGCTGACGGACGCGCCGACCGGCATGCCGGTGGACCCGGAGTGTGTGGCGGCGGCCGAACACACCGGCCGGCTCCTCGAGTCCCTGGGCCACACGGTGTTCCCGGCCGCCGCCCGGTTCTTCAGCCCGGAAGCACTGACGGGGTACGCCCGGACCATCCTCGACGCTTCCATGTGGGCGGCTCCCTACGACGACCCGACCCTCGCCGAACCGCACCTGCGGTACCGGATGGAACGGGCCAGAACACGCCACTCGGGGGAGTACGCCACGGCGGCCATGCTGCTCGCGCAGGAGAGCCGGGAGGCCCGCGCCCAATGGGGCCGGGACTTCGACGTGTTGCTCACGCCCACCATGGCGTGTCAACCGCCGCCGATCGGCCACTGCCTGACCGAGAACAACACGAACCCCGGTGGACCGAGGGTGACGGAGACCCGGATGATCTCCTTCACGGCGGTCTGCAACATCACCGGTCTGCCCGCGGTGACCCTGCCCACCTACACCTCCTCAAGCGGACTGCCGATCGGCAGCCAACTGATCGCCGGCCCCTGGGACGAGGCCGTGCTCATCCGCCTCGCCGCCGCCCTGGAGCAACTCGACGACTGGACCCGCCGGCACCCCGCCGACTTCCGCGCCTGACCCGCCCCCCTGCCCGGCGTCCGGCCGGCCGCCGGGCACCGGCCGCGCGGGGATCGTGGTGCAGCGCCGGACGGGGGATCGAGTCCACCGTCCGGCGCGCGGCCGGCGGGACGATCAGGGATGCACCGTCCAGTGGTGGTTCTGCGCGGCCTGGGTGAAGGTCAGCGACGGGCACAGGTAGTCGTCGCCGCGCGGGTCGGTGCTGGTCCAGGGCGAGTCGGCGGGGCTCGCGAGCTGCCACGCGCCGCCCCGGCGGAGCTTGATGTCGCGGCTGTCGAAGGTGGTGTTGCGCGCCTCGGAACAGAAGTAGCCCGCGCCGGTGCCGGCGTCGACCGTGGCGTAGATCTCGAAGATGTCCCAGCCGTAGTCGAGCGCGCTCTGGTCGGTGCCCGCCGACTGGAACAACAACTCCCACGCCTGCGTGCGGTAGTTGTACAGGTAGGACGACCACGCGTTGCCCGAGGTCGCGTCCTGGGTCAACTGCACGCTGTAGGACGTGATTCCGTCGGTGGTGGTGGTGTACTTGGCCAGGAAGTCGGCGTCCACCTTCAGGGTCTTGGCGGGGCCGCTGGTGCCGCACCAGTCCCACGCCCAAATCTCCGCGCCCTGGCTCCAGTAGGCGGTGACCACCTCCATGCACGAGTTCTTCGCCTTGGTGGTCGGGGCGTAGGTGAAGTTCTCCGAGTCGGTGACCTTGTACGACGGATCCACGCTGTGCGTGGCCGTGATGCCGTCATGGGTGCCCGCCTGCGGGAAGACGCCCCAGAAGTTGTGCGTCGGCGCCAGGCTCGCGCCCGCGCCGGCCGTCGCGACCTCCTTCGGGGTGCGCGCGGAGTCGCCGGAGAGCGCCGAGCGCAGCTTGGCGCGCTGCTCGACGAAGGCGCGAACGGCCTTGTCCCGCCCGGGAGTCGGCGCGGCGGACGGGTGCTGCGCAACGACCCCTCGATGCGGCGCGGTGGGCGAGGGGACGGCGCCGGACCGCTTTGATCCGGTCGCGCCGGCGGGTCCGGCGGGACCCAGCGCGAGAAACGCGACGAGCGTGGTGACCAGGGCGATCACCAGGCCGAGGGGAAACGGGCGAGGGCGAGAGCGGGGACGGGCGCGGCGTAACATGCGTCTCCTCGGGGGGCGGAAGTGGCGTGGAACCGGAGGACGGACGCCGCCGCGGAGTCCGAACCAACCACCGTCGAGCGGGACGTTCTCGTACAGCTCCGGTCGGACGGCACCAAAGTAGCCGTCGTCCCGATCCCGGGGTAATCACATCTGCCGATAACATCACACATGCCGGACACCACACGGCAGTTCGCCCGCCGAGGATCCCGCCTCCCGCCGACGCGACTCGCCGGCCGCCGGCACGGCGACGCGCACCCGACGCCCGACCAGGGATCGGGACGGCCTTGACGTGCTTGCACGGCCCGGGCCACGCTCGTGCGGGGAACACGATTACCTTGATTCTTGAATGATTTCATCGCCGAAGTTGCCGCAGGCTAGCGGAAGGTGATCCATGAGCCTGGTACATGGTGAACTGGACAGCGGAATTCGCTGTGTGAGCACCGCCGGGACGCTTCGTGGGCGGGATCTCGCCCCCACGCTGGCATTGCTGGACCGATTATCGGCGAGGGAGCGGGAGGTCCTGCTCCTCATCGCCTCTGCCTACAGCGACGCGGAAATCGCCACGAGGCTTTCGATCAGCCATCGCACCGTGCGCGCCCACGTCAGCGCCATCTTCGAGAAGCTCGCGATCGGCAGCCGGGTCGAGGCCGCGATCGTCGGCACGACGGCCTGCCGGACCGCGCGACCAGGGCTCCTGTGCGGAGGGCCACACCATGACTGTCATAAGTGACGATGGTGCTCGGTCGTCACAACCGTGACACTGGTCCCAGTGAACGACGAACGTCGCACGAGTCACACCGTACGACCGACCCGGACGGGCCGCGCCGCAGGTCGCCCGGCTCGCCCTGATCGGCAGCCGTTCGGTCCGCGCCGGAATCGGCCCGCGGATTTCGCACCCGCCCGCCACTCGGATTCGAACGAGCGAATATCCCGGAACACGCCATGAATTCCTGACGACCCAGGTGATCCGTGCGCACACTACTTCTCTTCGACGGTTTGGGCAGCTCGTGCGGCGATCTGATCACACTGCTGCGGGAACAGTACGCGCGGCCGGAAAACCGCGCCTTTTTCGCCGTCGTATGCGACGCGGTGGAATCCACCCTCGAACACGTCGGAGCCGACGTGCAGCGGGAGTTCCTGCCCACCGGACTGCCGCTGCGCACCTGGCTGCGGGCACCGGACCCACCCACGGTGTCGCCGGTCGACTCCATCACCGCGGGCGTGTGTACGCACGCCCTGCAACTGTGCCACCTGCAACCGGCGCGACCCTCCGGGCGAGAGCACGCCGTGGCCGCGCTCGGCCTCAGCCTCGGTCTCCAGGCCGCGATCGTCGCCGGCATGGGCATCCGCCGACCCGACGCCTTCCTGGAGTTGTGCGACCGATCCCTCCGGCTCGTCGTCCTGGCCCTGGTCAGAGGCCATCAGCTCACCGCGGCGGACACCATCGATCCCGAAGCGCAGCGCAGATACACGCACCGGCACCCGAGCACCCGACCCCCCACCCCCATGGCAGCGGTGACCGGCGTCGACCGCGACGCGCTGACCGACGCGGTCGCCGGGCACAACGCGAGCGGCGACCGCCGCGTGCACGGACGCGGCGTCGAGGTCGCCCTCGTCGCCTCGCCACGCACCCGGATCCTCAGCGGCCGGACCGAGGACCTGCTCGACTTCCACCTCGCGCACGAGCGGTTCCTCACCGAGGCAGCCGCCGGCTGGACCTTCCTGCGCAGCACGCTGCCCTTCCACAACACCCGACTGGCCCCCGTCCTGCACCGGGACGCCGACGACCTCAAATTCGTCGGCACGACCCCCACCGGCGAGCGGCTGCGCATCCCCGTCCACGCCACCGACACACCACGCAACCTCCAGGAATCGACCGACCTGAACGGCGAGTTCCTGAACCTCATGATGGTGCGACCCGTCGACTGGCCGGCCACCGTCGCACACGTCATGGACGCGTGTAGACCCGACCGCGTCGTCGACTTCGGCCCCGGACCGGCCGCCCGCGTGTTCACCCGCGAGTGCCTGCCCGCCGGCGGCCCCCGACCGCGATTCCAATCCGGCCGGCCGGCCCGGACACAGGGAGGGTGACCGATGCGATGCCTGCTGTTCCCCGGGCAAGGCGTCCAGCGCCGAGGCATGGGCGCGGGACTGTTCGACGAATACCGGGAGATCACCGACACGGCCGGCGAGATCCTCGGCTACTCCATCGAGGACCTCTGCCTGCGCGACGAGCAACGGCAGTTGCGGACCACCCGGCACGCCCAGCCGGCCATCTTCTTCGTCAACGCCCTGCTCGGCATGCGGCAGTTGCGGGAGGAGCCCGACGCGTACGCCTACCTCGCCGGGCACAGCCTCGGCGAGTACGACGCGCTCGTCCTCGGCGGCTACCTCGACCTGCACGAGGCGTTGTTGCTCGTCAAGCGGCGCGCCGAACTGATGGCGCGCGCCGGCGGCGGCGGCATGGTCGCGATCATCGGCGCCCCCGGCGCCCTGGTCCAGCGGGCCCTGCACGAGACCGGACTGTCCAAGGTGTACATCGCCAACCGCAACGCCGACGTGCAGACCACCATCGCCGGCGACAGCGCCGAACTCCAGGTCGCGGCACGGGCCATGGCCACCCTGCCGGGCGCGCGCGTGGTGCGGCTCAACGTCAGCGGGCCGTTCCACACCCCCCTGATGGAATCGATCGGGACCGAACTCGCGGAGATCCTGCGCGGCTGCGCCTTCACGCCGGGACACCTCCCGGTGATGTCGAGCGTCACCGGAGAACTCTTCGACCCCGAGCACGCGGTCGAACTGCTCGCCGGGCAGGTCTCGGCGCCCGTGGAGTGGATCCGCACGGTACGCGCCCTGCGCGCGGCGGGGGTCACCCACTTCGACGAGGTCAACGGCCGGACCATGGTGTCCCTCACCGAAGGAATCCATTGAACCCCGATATCGCGGACCCGACCGACGGCGCGGCGCGCAGCGCCGCGGACATCGCCATCATCGGCATCGGCATCGACATTCCCGGCGCGCGGGACATCGCCGCCTACTGGCGGATCATCGAGTCCGGCACCAGCCTGACCCGGCCCTTCCCCGCCGATCGAGGGCGCAAGCTGGAGGAGTACATCCACTACCTGCGGGCGACCACCGTCGAACCGGTCCTGGACCCGGACATCGACTACCACGCCGGCTGCTACCTCGACCGGGTCGACGCGTTCGACCACGCCGTCTTCGGCATGACCCCCAAGCAGGCCGCCACCACCGACCCGCATCAGCGGCTCGCGCTGCGCATCATGTACCTCGCGTTGGAGGACGCCGGGTACTCCGGCGAACGGGTGCGCGGCAGCCGGACCGGGGTGTTCGTCGGCTTCGCCACCAACCCGGGCTCCACCTACCTCGACTACGTCTGCCGGATCGACCCCGAACTCGCCCAGCTCGCGCTCACCGGCAACATCCCGACCATGATGGCCAACCGACTCTCGCACGTGCTGGACCTGCGCGGGCCCAGCGTCGTCGTGGACACCGCGTGCTCGGCCTCGCTGGTCGCCGTGCACCAGGCCAAGAACGCCCTGCTCGCGCGGGACTGCGACCTCGCCGTGGTCGGCGGCGCCCGGATCGTCTTCGCGCCGGTCAAACACCCGCACACCAGGATCGGCATCGAGTCCGGGGACGGGGTCACCCGCACCTTCGACGAGTCCGCCGACGGCACCGGATTCGGCGAGGGCGCCGGGTCGGTCGTGCTCAAACGCCTCGCCGACGCCATCGCGGACGGCGACCGCATCCACGCCGTCCTCAAGGGCAGCGCGGTCAACCACGACGGCCGGACCGAGGGCATCACCAACCCGGATTCCGACTCCCAGGCGGAACTGCTGAGCGCCGCGTGGCGCGACGCGGGCGTCGATCCACGCACCATCGGCTACGTCGAGGCACACGGCACGGCCACCAGCGTGGGCGACCCGATCGAATACGAGGGACTGCGCCGCGCGTTCGCCCGACACACCGCGGACCGCGGCTTTTGCGCGGTGGGCACGGTCAAGGCCAACATCGGGCACCTCTTCGAGAGTTCCGGCGTGGTCGGGCTGATCAAGGCCGCGCTCACCCTCAAGTACCGCACCATTCCGCCACTGGCCAACTTCAAGGTCGCCAACCCGAGGATCGACTTCGCCTCGGGGCCGCTGTACGTGCCCACCGACGCCCGGCCCTGGGCCGCCCCGGACGGCCCCCGGCGCGCCGGCGTCAGCGCGTTCGGTCTCGGCGGCACCAACGCCCACGTGGTCCTGGAGGAGTACGCCGCCCCGACCCCACCCCCGGACACCGGGACCGGACCGGACCTGTTCACGCTCAGCGCGGCCACCCCGGCGTCGCTGACCCGCCTCGTGGCCGCCCACCTCGCCCACATCGAGCAAGGCGGCCTCGACGGCGTCGAGTTCGCCGACGTGTGCCACACCACCCGGGTCTCGCGGTCCGCGCACCGGCACCGGCTCGCGGTGATCGCCGACGGTATCGCCGACCTGCGGATCGCCCTCGCGGACAGCCTGGCCGGCGACGCGGCGGCCGGCGGCGTGTACCCGCGCCCCGTCGACGGGCAGGGCGAGCCGGCGCGATCGCCCGCCGCGGCCGAGCTCGCCGCGCAGGCGACCGCGTGGGTGGCCGGCGGAGTGCTCCCGCACCGGACCGCGTACCGGGTACGCACGCCGCGGATCGTGGACCTGCCGGGCTACGTGTACGACGACGAGACCCGCTGGATCGACTTCCCCGACCAGACCTGGCGGGCCCGACGCGACGTCGCGCCCCCCGAACGCAACCCGCTCACCCACGACGTGGAGTTCCAGCCCGCACCCGCGCCCACCGCACCGGAGGCGCCGGTCAGGATGCTCGCCCTCGTCGGCCCCGACGGCGCCGCGGAATCCGCGCTCGCCGCCGCCGGCCCGCCCGACCTGCGGGTGTTGCGGCTCGCCGACCCCGGCCCGCCCGGTGCTCTCGACGACGACCGATTCACCGTCGACACCGCCTCGTTCGACCGGATCGCCGACCTCGTCCTGGACCACGACTACACCCACATCGTGCACGCGCTGTCCTTCGAACGTGGCCCAGCCGAGGATGTGGCCGAGGTCGACCGGCGGGTGCGCAAAAACCTGCACAGTCTGTTCCTGCTGGCCAAGTCGCTGATGACGCACGGGACCAAGACGACGCTGGTGGTCCTCACCCGCGAGGCCCTGCCGATCGAGCAGGGCGCGCACTGCGCCACCGAGAACTCCTCGCTCGTCGGCCTCGCCAAGGTGGTCACCCGTGAGTACCCCTACCTCAAGACCATGGTCGTCGACATCGACGACGCGGTGCCCGCGAAGGCACTGGGCGCGCAACTGGTCTCCCCCGACACCGGCGTGTTCGCGCTGCGCGGCCGGGAGCGGCTGCGCGAGGTCTTCGTCGAGCTGGCGGACATCAAGGAGGACGGACCCGCCGAGTACCTCAGGCCCGGCGGGGTCTATCTGATCACCGGCGGCACCGGCGCCCTCGGCCTCGCCGTCGCCCGCTCGTTCGCGCGGATGCGACCCGGCATCACCCTCGTCCTGCTCAGCCGTTCCGGGACGGCGGCGCGCGCGGAACGCCCCGGTGTCCTTGCCGCCACGCAGCCGGACGACGGTCCGGCCGCCCGGGTCGCCGCGGTTCGGGACCTGTCGGCCCTGGGCGTCGCGGTGGACGTGCGACGCGCCGACGCCGGAGACCCGGAAGCCCTCACCGCCGTGGTCGCCGAACTGCTGGACCGATACGGGCGCATCGACGGCATCGTGCACGCCGCCGGGCTGCCCGGGGACAGTACGATCATGTTCCGCGAGCCGGCGGACTTCGAGGCCGTCGTACGGCCGAAGCTGCACGGCGCGTACGTCCTGGATCGGGCGACGCGCGACAACCGCCCCGACTTCATCGTGTACTTCTCGTCCGTCGCGTCCGTCTTCCCCGCCCCCGGCCAGGGCGACTACGCGGCCGCGAACCACTACCTCGACGCCCTGGCCCGGGCCAACGCCGACGAGCACTGCCACGTCCTGGCCCTCGACTGGGTCGCGTGGAAGGAGATCGGCATGGCGGTGGACTACGGCACCAACGCCGACACGATGTTCCGCGGCCTGACCACCGACGGCGCGCTGTCGATCCTGGACGCGGGGCTGCGCTCGCGCCGCTCCAGGATCTTCGCGGGCGAGACCAACTACCGCGGCGAGTTGATCCATCTGCTCGACTCCTACGATGTCGCCCTGTCACCCGACATCGAGTCCAAGGTCCGGGTCGCGATCGCCGCCGCCGAAGGCAGGCTGCGCGAGGCCGCGGGCCGGATCAGGCAGAGCGTGGCCGCCGTCGAGGTGGAACTCACCGGAGGGCCGGGCGGCGACTTCACGCCCGTCGAGCACACGGTGGCGCAGTGCCTGGCGCTGGCGTTCGGCTATCCCGCGCTCGACGTCGACGCCGACTTCCTCGACCTCGGCGGCGACTCCATCATGGCCACGTCGGTCGCGGGCAACATCTCGGCCTGCTTCGACGTGCCGTTCGACGTCGCCGACCTGCTGGCCGACCGCACCATCGCCGAAATCGCCTACCACGTCGAGTCGTTGCGCGGCGACGGGCTCCTCGACGCCGACGAGCCGGAGCCGGGCGGGCCGGACGCCGAGCCACCGGACTCGGAAATCCCGAGCGCCCGTGCCTGAGCGAGTACCCGGGGCCGGATCCCGGCCCCGGGCCGGGTCCGCGCCCGGGCCCGCGTCACCGAGGGAATCCAGATGACGGACATGACGCAGGGCCCCGTGCTCTCCCGAATCGTCGGATTCGCCCTGCCGCTGAGCGTGGCCAATGTGCTGCAACAGGGCTATCTGCTGGTCGACAGCGTCATCGTCGGGCGCTACATCGGCATCGACGGACTCGCCGCGGTCGGCGCGAGCCAGCCGCTGTTCTACCTGATGAACGCCATGTTCATCGGCATCGGCACCGCCTTCACCATCAGGTTGGCCCACCTCAAGGGGGCCCGGAACAGCTCCGACGTCCGCGCCGTCGCCCGCGCACTGACCCTGTTCACCCTCGTGTGGACCGTCGGCAGCATGGTCTGCACCCTCCTGCTTGCCCGATACGCCCTGGGGGTCATCGGCATCCACGGCCAAGTCGCGCACGAGAGCCGACAGTTCCTCGACGCCCTGGTACTCGGCTTCCCCGCGATCTTCGGCGGTGGGGCGATCAGCGCCTTCCTGCGCGGCTTCGGGGCGTCCAGGGCCGCGATGTGGATCCAGGGCCTGGGCAGCGTGCTCAACGTCGGCCTGGTCTGGCTGTTCGTCGCCGTCTTCCACGTGGGCATCGCGGGCGCGGCACTGGCCACGGCCGCCGCCGCGACCGTCGCCTTCGTGGTGGGCGTGGGGTACACCCGCCGTGCCTACCCACCGAGCCCACGCGAGGCCCCGCCCGCCGTACGCGCCGAACTGACCGACGCCATGCGGCTCGGCGCCCCCCTGGCGATCCAACACATCGGACTGGCCCTGGGCATCCTGGTCCTGGTCCGGATCATCGCGGGCTTCGGCTCCGTCTGCCTCGCCGCGTTCACCGTGGTCGGCCGGCTGGAACTGTTCACCTCGCTGATCTTCCTGGACCTGTCCGGTGGCCTGTGTGCCTTCGTCGCGCAAAATCTCGGCGCGAACAACGAGGCGCGCAACCGCGAGGGGCTGCGCCGGACCGTCCTGCTCACCGTCGGCCTCACCGCACTGGTCTGCGCGGTCGTCCTGCTCGCCCGCGACCCGATCGCGAACCTGTTCACCGACGACGCCCGGACCCGGGAGCTGACGGCTCATTACATCCTGATCACCTACCCGTTCTTCGTCCTGTACACGGTCATGGTCGTGGTCCACGGCTACCTCAACGGCGCCCGCCGCACCACCGTGCCACTGGTATGCACCGTCCTTGCCTTCCTGTTGACCCAGGTACCCGCCGCCTATCTGCTGCACGGTCCGCTGGGGATCGACGGCGTGATGTGGGCGGTCGTCGCCGGCTGGACGGTCGGCCTGGTGTACACCCTGCTGTCGGTGCGACGGCTGCTGCCCGCCGCACCGCACGGGAGATCCGGACCGCCCACGTCCGGCACCGGGGAGACCGAGGAGACCGAGGAGAGCGGGGAGAGTGGGGAGAGTGGGGAGATCGAGGAGAGCGGGGAGAGCGGGGAGAGCGTCACATGGGTGAAGTGACGGTCCGCCGGGTCCCCTTCGCCGGCGGGCGCGCCCGCATCGCGCCGCTCGCCTGGGGGCAGCGCACCACCTGGGACGACATGCAGCACTATCTGCCCGAGGTGAAGCCCTTCTTCGTACTGTCCAGACGGCTGCCGATCCCGGCCGGCCTGCGCCTCGACGACGTCATCGGTCGGCTCGGCGTGCTGATGGAGCGGCACGAATCGCTGCGCAGCCGGTATCGCCCGATCACCGGTTTCCCCTCGGTGGGCGCGAACGTCGTCCAGGAGGTACTGCCCCAGGGCAGCGTGCCGCTCACCGTCGTCGACTGGACGCCCGACGATCCGGTGGACTTCGAGACCACCGTGCGCAACGCCCGACGTACCATCGACACCCGACTCGTCGACCACGCACGCGAGTCGCCCATCCGGTCGTGCCTGGTGTCGCGTCGGGGCACCCCGACACTCCTGCTGATCGGCGTCTCCCATGTCGCCGCCGACGCGCGGGCCATCGATCTGCTCGCGGCCGAACTCGCCGGACTGCTCGAGGCGTCGGCGAGCGGCCGGGCCACGCCGCCGCCGTGGACGTCCTGGCACCCCGCCGACCAGGCCGCCTACGAGCAGTCGCCGCAGGGCATGTTGCGGAACGCGACCGCGCTGCGGCGACTGCGCCGGCAACTGGACCTGGCCGTGCCGAGCATGTTCGGTCGGCCGCAGCCGCCGGCAACCGATCCCGGGCACCCGCGGTTCGTCTGCGCCCGCCTGGAGTCGCAGGCCATCCCGCCGGCCCTGCGCGTGTTGTCCCGCCGTTGTCGAACCGGCACCTCGGCCGTCCTGCTCGCCGCGACCGCCGCCCTCACCCACGCACTCGTCGGCACCGAACGCTGCACCTTCGCCCTGGTATTGGCCAACCGCGCGGACCCCGTCGCCCAGTACGCCATCACCAGCCTCAGCCAGACCACATGGGTCACGCTCGACCCGGCCGGGCACACCTTCGCCGAGCTGGCGGCGAGCGCCGGCGCCGCCATCGGGGACGCGACTCGACACGGCCTGCACGACCCCCGCGCAGCCGCCGCGTTGCTGCGCGACGTCGGCGACCGGCGCGGCGTCACCTTCGACCCGAGCTGCCGGTTCAACGACATGTGGGCATGGACCAGGAAGCAGCCCCTGCCCGACCTGCCCGATCTGCGCACGATCCGGGCCACGACGTCGTCCACCACCTTCTCCTGGCCCGCCGGCCAGGCCACGGACAACGACCGGATCACGGTGTCCATCAATATTCACGGCACCGCGGAGCGAATCGTCATCGACATCCTCGCCGACACCTTCCGACTGCCCAAGCCCCGTCTTCGTACGCTGCTCATCGGCTACGAACGACTGCTGGTGGAACTGGTCGCGCGCGACGTCGGCCCGAAGGAGGTCGCCGACCTGATCGCGCCCGATCCGACCGGCGCGCCGGCGGCCACGGGCGGTCGTATCCGGTAACGAACCGGCGTGCACCGCAAGGGCGTTCGGCACTCCCACGACGGCGGCTCGGGTGCCGGCGAGGTCGTCGCCGAAGATTTTCGGCTGACCGGACGGCGATTTGTGGTCATTCCTCGAAATCATCTGCCGATATTTCAGTCGAACGTGGTGTCATAAGCGCGCCATTCCCGATCATCAGGAGGCTGAAATGCTACGCAGACTGTCCTGGCTCTTCGCGCTACCCGTCCTCATATCCGCCCTCGCATTCGGTGCGTTCGTCACGCCGGCGTCCGCCGCGCAAAGCGGACTCCTCGAGGACTCCGCGGTGTTGACACCGCTCGACGGCTCGACCGTTCCGCCGGACCGGTGCGTCGAAAGCGACCGCCGGCTGGATGCCGGTACCTACGCCTGGACCATCCACACGCCGGACGGAACCCCACCCGAGAAGAACCTCTACCTGAGGAGCGACTCGTACAAGTGGACCCTGTGCCTGTCGGCGCAGGCCGGCTTCTACAAGGTGACGACCTCGCTCACGTCCACCACTCCGGGTGGGTCGCGGGCGACCAGGAGCTACGTGCTCGACGTCCCGGTCAAGGACACCTACACCTGGAGTGCCGAGTTCCACTCCGTGTGACCCGGACCGTGAACCATCCGCTCGTTGACCGCGACGCACTCTGGAGAGTCCTGGGCGCCCCAGCCGGATCAGGCCTCGGTCGCAGGTGAACAGCACCGTCTCGTCAGCCGCGCACCCGACCTCCCTCGGGTGCGCGGCCGACCCGCGTCGTCATGGCGAGACCGACGGTTCGCCCGATTCCGGGTACCGGACGGCCCCTCGGCGCGACGTCACAACCGCCCGGCCGGGCCCGGTCGTTCCTTGAGGAACAGCGACAACACGGCCGGCACGACCATGACGCCGGCGGCGACCGCGAAGACCACGTGGGTCGAGGACACGATCGCCTCCAGCGCGGCGTGCTGCCGGGCCGGCGACAGGGCGGCCGGCGCTGTCGCGTCCAGGTGCCCGTGCACGTCGGCGGCACCCGCCGAACCGTGCGTTCTCGTGGCGAGTTCCCGGTTGAACACCGTGCCGAACAGCGCCAGTCCGGCCGAGGCGCCGAGCTGCTGGACGAAGCGCTGGGAGGTGGTGGCGACCCCGAGATCCTCGACACCGACCGCGTGCTGAGTGATCATCAGCCCCACCCCCAGGCACAGACCCAACCCGAGACCGAGCACGAACAGTCCGAGGCTCAACTCCCAGAGCGGGGTGGCGATGCCCAGGGTGCCGAAGATCGACATCGCGCCGACGACCAGGACGTGGCCGGCGAACAGCCGGTACCTGTGCCGGTTCGCCGCCTCGACCAGGACCCTTTCGGAGAGCGGGCCGACGATGGCCATACCGACGGCCATCGGGAAGAACAGCAGGCCGGCCCCGGCGGGCGACAGGCCGCGGGCCTCCTGGAGGTAGCCCGCCAGATAGGACACCGATCCCGCCAGGCCGATTCCGCCGAAGAAGCCGAGCGGCATCATGATGCGGATGACCGGGTTGCGCAGTAGGGCGAGCGTGAAGATCGGCTCCTCGGCCGTCTGTTGCCGCCGGACGAACGCGGCCGACAGGACCACCGCGGCCACCCCCAGCCCCTCGATGGTCGGCGAGGTCCACGCGTAGTCCCTGCCACCCCACTGGGAGATCATCAGCAGCGCGCTCGCGGCGGCGGCGACGAGCGCGGCCCCGGCGAAGTCGATGCGGCGCCGGACCGGATGGAGCGGGAGCCGGAGCAACATCGCCGAGGTGACGAACGCGGCGATCCCCAGCGGGATGTTGATGTAGAAGACCCAGCGCCAGCTCAGGTGCGTGGCCACCAATCCGCCGACCGCCGGGCCCAGGACGATGCCGATCCCCACCATGACGCCGCCGATGCCGGCTGTGCCGGCCTTGCCCCGGCCCTCGGGCTCCCGCTCGTCGGTCGGCCGGACCAGCAGTCCGAGCACCACCAGGGTCACCGACATCAACCCGCCCCCACCGACACCCTGCAGGGCCCGGAAGGCGATCAGCTCGACCATGTTCTGTGCCAGGCCGCACAGCGCCGACCCCACCAGGAAGAGCCCGAGCGAAAGCAGGTAGACCCGCTTGGCGCCGTAGACGTCGGCCAGCTTCCCGTACAGCGGCAGTACGACGCAGTCGGCCAGCGTGTAGGCGGTCAGCAGCCAGGGCAGCAGGGACACCCCGTGCGTCGGGTCCAGCTCCTTGACCATCGTCCAGGACACCGCGCCGACGATGTTCTGGTCGAGCAACCCCAGCAGCAGGGTGGCGAAGCACCCGGTAGCCGCGATCACCACATGCCTGCGGCTCATCGGCGGATCCGTGCCCTGCCCACCGGGCACCCCCGCCGTCGCGATCTCGCTCATTCCACCCCTCCTTCGAAGCAGGTCGGCCCTTCGAGAGGTGTTCTATATCCACTAAAACTCTTGTGTCAATAAAAGTTTGTAGTGGAAAAAGCTTTGAGGTACGATGCCTGCATGAGTGACGGGACCGGCTTGCGCGAGCGGAAGAAGCAGCAGACGCGGCGTGCCATCTCCGAGGCGGCGATCTCCCTGTTCCTGGAGCGCGGCTTCGACAAGGTCTCCGTCGCCGACGTGGCGGCGGCGGCCGACGTCTCGACGGTGACGGTGTTCAACTACTTCCCGACCAAGGAGGATCTGGCCCTGCATCGGTTCGAGGACCACTTCGACGACCTCGTGGCGATCGTCCTCGACCGGGAACCCGGCGAGTCCGCGCTGGGCGCGGTGCGCCGGCACTTCCTCGCCGGACTGGACCGGCACGACGTGGTCACCGGCCTCAACGACAACGAGCACTTCCTCGCTTTCCAGCGCATGGTCCTGGCCGCACCGAGCCTGCGACTGCGCGTACTGGAGCAGACGACCCGCACCGTGGACGTACTCGCCGCCACCCTCGCCGAACAAACCGGCAGCGAGCCGGGCGACCTCACGGCACGCGCGGCGGCAAGCCAGCTGTGCGCCGTGCGGACCGAACTGATCCGGGAGAACGTCCGACGCCTCACCGCCGGCGAAACCGCCGACGCAGTCCACCCGGACGCCAAGCTGGCCGCGCAGCGGGTGTTCACCCTGCTCGAGCACGGCCTGGGCGACTACTGCACCTAGCGCCGGCGCCGGACGAGGCACACGATCTCCGTATCGCCGGTCGGGCCGTGCCGTGCCGTGCCGTGCCGTGCCATAAGCCGACGATCCCAGCCGGACTGCCGGGGGTTCGACATCCATCGAAGTGGGTGGACGGGGTTGCCGCCGATCGGTGCAGTTGGTGAGATCGGCTGTCCGCTTCGGGACACCGACACGAAGGAGCCCTACTTGACCACTCACCCTCGACACCGCGCCGGGCTACGGATGTTACTGGCGCTCATCGCGGCACTGTCCGGGATCGTCGGTGCCACCGCGCTCGGTACGACCGCGGCCGCGGCAGCCGATCAGCGTCAGGCGATCTACGCCATCGCACACCGGGTCGACACCCTGGCCGGCGTGGACGCCGCGCTCGCCCATGGCGCCAACGGCATCGAGATCGATGTCTGTGCCTGGTGGAATCCGAACGAATGGCGCGCCTGGCACGACTGTTCCTCGGCCGGTGAGAATCGGCTGGGCCCCAGCTTCGACAGCATGATCGACCGCATCGTCTCGCACGCCAACGCAGGGCGCCGACTGGCGCTGGTCTGGCTGGACATCAAGGACCCGAACTACTGCGGAGAAGCGCCGAATCGCACCTGTAGCGTCGCCGGCCTGCGGGACAAGGCGCAACGCCTGACGGCCGCCGGGATCCAGGTGCTCTACGGCTTCTACGAGTACCACCCCGGCAACACCCCCGACGTCGGCGGCCGGGGCTGGAAGAGCCTGGAAGGCAGGCTCGGCAGCCTGGAGGGCATCACCACGACCGGGACCCGCGATCAGGTCCGAACCGCCTTCGACCGCTCCGGTTCCGCACTCCCGGTCGGTCATCGGGCGATGGACTACGGCGACAGCGACATCACCAAGGGATTCGGCAACTGCACCGAAGCCACCTGGAACACCTGCGCGGAACTGAAGAAGGGCGCCGCCGAGCGGGCCGCCGGACGGCTCGCGGCCACATTCTCCTGGACGACCACCTACAACGATCCGTGGTACGTCGACAAGCTCCTGGGCGACGCACGAGTGGACGGCATCATCGCGGGCTACGGCGCCTTCACCGGAGTGCGCGAGTACGACGACAGTTGGCAGTGCCGCAACGCCATCAACCTGGTCCGTGACTGGGTGAACCGGCACGGCACCACCCACCGCATGGCCACCGGCGCCGACCGCCTCTTCAGGTAAACGAAACGAACAGCCCCGGGCCGGGGTTCGGACCACCCGAGCCCCATGGACCCCTGGTGCCGTCGGCCGGGATCCCGGCCGACGGCTTCCAGAGCGGACGCCGACCCGCCCGCGGCCCCTCGCCGCAATGCCGGGTATCGCGGAAGTCCCGTGCCGGGCCCGCCACTTCGCGGTCGGGTGGTGGGCCGCCAGGGTCGGACGTACGCCAACGGCACCGGCGTTCCCATGGTGCCGACGAAGCAGGTCGCGTTGAACGGCAACCTGACCAGGTGCTCGCGGTCGAAGCGGCGCTCGTGGGAGCCGAGCATGCCGGTCCGGGACCGGGTGGTCACCGACCGACATCCCACGCCCTCGGCCGAACCCGCGAGCGGCATCGCCCCCGGGTCCGACCAGCGCAGCCGACCAGCGCAACCGGCCGTCGGGAGCCGGCACGGCCCGGGCCCGGTTGGCACTGTCCCGGTGCACGCAGAACGGCACGTCCAAATGGCCCGGGGCGAACGCCTCGACGAGCGTGGCACCCATGTCGTTGCCGAGCGCCGGCGTCGTCGCCGCGAGCATCCGCGCCTCGACTGCCTCGAACACGCGGCCCGACCGGCCGTTTTCAAGGGAAACGCCGACCCGGTACCTCCGCGGCCGGCATCGGATGCCTGCCGCGATTCCCGGTCGCGCGTCGGCGCCTGTGCGGTGGGTGGCGGGTGGTGGGGCGCGGGTGGTGGGGCGCGGGACCCGCTCGGGTTTCGGCGGCGCTCCACCGGCGTTGGTCAGCCGGCGCCGCCGCGCGCGGTTGCCACAGCGGCCCGCACGTCGATTCGGAACGACCAGGCCACCGCGGGGGGTTCGGGTTCGGGGCGGCGGGTGTGATCGACGTTCGGGGGAGTCGGGCGTACCGGGGGAGCATTGTTGTCAAGGTTGCCAATAAGGTATTGTCCACTTTGACAACAGGAGGGTCATGACCGGACGACGAAGGCGCACACCCGAGCAGGCGCGGGAGGAGATCCTGAATGCCGCCACCGATCTGATCGCGCAATACGGGCCCGACGGCGTGGGGTTGCGCCGGGTCGCGGAAGCGGTGGGCGTGACGCACGGCCTCGTGACCCACTACTTCGGCACCTACCGAGCGCTGGTGCGGGCCGTGGTGGAGCGCGAGAACGAGCGCAAACGTGAGTTGGTACGGGAACGGATGCGGGCCGACGGAGGGGTGCCGTTCGCGGAGGGCATGACGCGGGTGCTCTTCGACATCCTCGCCGACGAACGTTATGCCCGGCTGTGGACCTGGTCCCAACTCCACGACTGGGACGTCGAGACCTCCTCGGCCAACCTATCCGCGCTGGTCGACACCATCGAGGAGGGGGTTCGCAGTGTGCTTCCCGAACCCCACGGGCCGGATCGGGCACGGATCGAGACGGTCGTCCTCCTGGCCCTGTCCGGCGCGTACGGCTACGCGATCGGCCGCCGATACTGGCTGGCCGACCTGGGGCACGACCCCGACGATCGGGGCCACGACGACGCCTTCCGCGCCGCGTTGTCCTCGGTACTCGTCGCTCATCTGGAAGGACCCAAGCCATGACGGAAACCTCCGGACACCCCGCCCCCGAGAAGCGACCGGCCGACCTGGCGCAGGTGATCCTGGCCGGCGACGACGACCGACACCGGGCCGAGGAGCGCCTGCGGGCGGCCGTGGGGAACGGGCGACTGGCCCTGGAACAGTTGGGGCCCAGGCTCGACGAGGTGCACGCGGCGCGCACCCGGGCCGAACTGGAGGTCGCCTGCCGCGGCTTGCCCGAGCCGGGCGCCAGGGACGCGCTCGTGGTGGATCGTCCGCCGACCTCGCGACGCTTCGTGCCCGGGATCTTCCGGGGGTTCGAGTTGAAGGGCGAATGGGTCGTACCGCCGAGGATGACCATCTGGTCGATGTGGGGCGGCGGCCGACTGGACCTGTCCGAGGCGCGCTTCAGCAGCCGCGACACCGAGATCAGGGTGGTCGCCCTGTGGGGCGGCACCAGGATCACGGTCCCCGACGACATCGAGGTCGAGGTCGAGGGACTCGGGCTGTTCGGCGTCGTCGACAAACGTGTCGCCCGCAAGATCGGCAGACCCGGCACCGCGCGTGTCAGGATCAGGGGCCTCGCGCTGTTCGGCGCGATCGTGACCAGAACCAAGCGCATCGCCCACCCAACCGAGGATTAGTGCCGCGCCCGGCACCAGGTGTTCCATCCACGGACGGGGGTTGGTGACGGGTCAGGGCACGTGGGTGATCTCCACCGTCAGGGGGCCGCTGACCTCGGTGAGGCCCGCCTCGGTCGCGCATTGGGGCTTCGGCAGCGGGGACAGGGTTCGGGTGGTGACCGTGGTGGCGCCGGCGAAGCGTCCGGAGCTGATCTTCCCCTTGAAGATCGCCGCCCGCCCGCCGCCGACCGGGCTTTCGACGCCGCCGGACTCCTCGAGAGTGCTGCTCCCGCCGTCGTCCCAGGTGATGGTCGTCTTCCGGGTGCGCGTGCCGCCGCTGCAGCTCATCGCCCCCGTCAACGTGGAGGTCACGCGGCCCGAGGCGGGCAGCGAGTCGCCGAACGGCAGGCAGGAGGTCAGCTCGCCCTTGCCTTCGCCGGTGACCTGACGCAGCGTCGAGTTCAATCCCGGGGTGAAGGTCTCGGTCTGGATCCCGGTGCACGTCTGCACCACGGGCGCGGGCAGCGTGTGCCCGGTGGGTCCGGCCGGGCTCGCCGTGCCCGCCGCGGTGAGCACCAACACGGCCGGCAGGCAGGCGAGTCCCATGCCGAGGAATCGTGTGGGGTTCATGGGTCGACCTCGCAGATGAATGTGGCTGTGGGGGCGGGAGGTGGCGGAGACGGGGCGGCGGGCGGCGGGCGCGGGCAGCGCCCGCCGCGACAGTAGGAACGGGATGTGACGGGATGTGGCAGGCGCTGCGATCGTGCAACGACGCGGGTCCGGTGGGGAGTTACGGGTGTTCACCCGAAAGGATGAAGTGGGGTGGGAGCGGCTTCGGGACGCGTCGCAACGTCGCTGCCGTCACCGAATTCCCCCACCGCCACCGGCGCGCATCGGCACGGGTCGCCTGGGACACCGCAGCGGTTTTCCGGATGGTTGCCCGGTCCGGGTGGTCGTGCCGGGCCGTCGCGCGTTACCGCGAACGGCCCGGCAGGACGTGTTACTTCGGTGGGTCGATGCTCCCGAAGGGCGCTCCGTTCGAGTCCAACGGAACCAGGGCGAAGTTCGGCGACCCCGCGTCCGCGGTGATGACGACGGTGAAGGCGTTCTTGTCCTTGGTCATCGGGGCGGCGGTCAGCATGACGGGTTCCTTGGCGCCCTTCCAGGTCACTCGCAGCTGCGCGACCTCGGGTGAGGTGGTCCCCCGCACCTCGTAGGACCAGGTGCCGTCGTGGTTGTTGGTGCTGGAACCGGTCCAGTTGACCTTCATCACGTCGGGTACGACCACACCGTCGCGCGTCGGAGGACTGGCACAACCGCCGCCCTGCTGCGCGTTGGTAACCGGGTCCGCGTCGAAGCTGCACACCCAGCCGTCGGGTCGTACAAATGAGCGGGTACGCCAGACCTTCCCCCGGGTGACGCCCTCGATGACCACGACGCCCGGCTCGGCGCTGGGTACGGGCCGGCCCGCGTCGACCGCGATGATCGCGGACGACTCGCCGTGCTCGTCCAGCACCGAGGACGCGATCACGGTCCCGCCGCCGCCGACCGCCACCAGGAACACGGTGCCGAATGTGCCCAACGTCAGCCGGCGGCGACGCTTGGACCTGGCCCCGCGCACCACCTCGTCGACGCTGGGTGGGGTCATCGTCGTTTCCTCGAACTCCGTCATGAAAGCCTCCTTCAACGCTGCCATCTCGTATGCGGTGTCGTTTTCGTCGGTCACGACCGTGCCTCCGTCGTGCGCTGTGCGGGAGCCGGTCGACGCGTGATCAGATCGGCCATGTTCGGGTCCTCGCGCAGCCGGGCCAGTCCCCGGGCGGCCCGACTGCGCACTGTGCCAAGCGGTTTGCCGAGGATGTGGGCGACCTCGGCGTCCGACCGGTCCTCCCAGTACCGCAGCACCACCACCGTTCGCTGCTCGGTCGGCAGGCGGGCCAGCGCGGCCATCAGCACACTGCGGCCGGCCAGCGCCGCGGTCGAGTCGAGGCCGGCCCGGTCCGGCAGGCGGTCCGTCAGGAACTGCGACACCCGCCGCCTCCGGACACGGGAGTGATGGGTGTTGACGAGTATCCGGCGCACATACCCGTCGGGGTTGTCCACCTCGCTCACCCGACCCCACGCGGTGTAGACCTTGATCAACGTCGCCTGGGTGAGGTCCTCGGCGTCGTCGCGATCGCCGCACAGCAGATAGGCGGTACGCAACAACGCGCCGCGCCGGCCCTCGACGAACTCTCGGAAGTGCGCCTCGTCCTGGGTTCGCAATGGATCCCCCTTTCACCCGACAAGACGCCGCCGGGGGCGAGCGGCTATCCATTGCGTGCGTCCGCGATTTCACCACCTCGGTGTGGCAGCCCGGGCGTCGTTCGGTTCGAGGTCTCCGGCAGGCATACGACGTAGTGCCACTCTCCGTCCTGCGGTCCCAGGTACCGCAGGTCCGGCAACGCCGCGTACAGCGCCTTGCGCGCGGCCTGGTTCCCGACCCGGATCTGGGCGTGCAACACGCGCACCGCGGCCGCCCCGGCGGCCGACGCGACTTCCCTGACCAACCGGGTGCCGAGGCCGTTGCCCCGGTACCGGTCGCAGACCAGTGCGGCGATGTCCGCGTGGCGGGGATCGTCGTCGAGTCCGTACTCCGCCCAGCCCACGATCCGGCCTCCGCGCTCCGCCACCGCCGCGTTCCACGTGCCTCGCGCCCAGGCGTCGGCGATCCGGTCCGCGTACCAGTCGGGGATCGTGGTGCCCGGCCTGCCGAACCGCAGGGCGAGTGCGTCCGGCGAGATGTCGGCGGCGGCCCGGGCGAGCCGGTCGATGTCGTCCGCGCGCCAAGGGCGCAGGCGTACGGCGGTGGACGCGGCCACGGTGGTCACGGTGCTCAGCTCCGGGTGCGGCCGGTGATGCCGAAGGCGGTGGCGGCGGACCCGGCGGCGGTGGCGGCGATGAACCACCAGGCGGGTCGGAAGGTGTGCGCCGGATCGGCTGTGGGGCCGGCCGTGCCGAGGACGGCGACCAGGATGGCGACGCCGAGGACGTAGCCGAGCTGGCGGCCGGCGTTGACCACGGCGCTGCCGGTGGCGGCCTGGCCGGCGGGCAGCTCGGCGGTGGCCCGGGAGAGCATCACGGGCAGGGCCAGGCCGATGCCGGCGCCGATGACGAGCCATCCCGGCAGGATCTGCGTCGCGTACCGGGTATCGGCGGACGCACTCGCGGCCAGCAGCAGGGCGCCGCCGGCGAACAGCAGATTCCCCGCCGCCACCAGGGCTCCGGCCGGAACGCGCGTGGCCGGGCGCCGGCCGACGGCCGCGAACAGCGGCACCATCAGCGGACCCGGGGCGATGGCCAGGCCGGTGCCCAGGGCGGAGTAGCCGGCGGGACCCTGCAGCCACAACACCACGGACGGGAAGACCGCGCCGAAGGCGGTGCAGAACAGCAGTACCGTGACGTTGGCCCAGACGAACGCCGGGGTTCGGAACAGGGCCGGATCCACGACCGGTGCCGGGTGGTTCAGTATCCGCACGACGAACACCGCGATACCGGCGGCGGCGACGGCGAAGGTGGTGACGGTGGCCGCCCCGGTCCAGGTCCAGTCCTGCCCCTTGACCAGGCCGAGCGAGAGCGCGCCGAAGGCGACGACCAGCGCCGCCGTGCCGAGCGGGTCCGGCAGGCGCACGGCGGAGGTGTCACGCAGGTCGGGGAGCACTTGGCGGGCCACCGCGAACGCCGCCACGCCGACCGGGATGTTGATCAGGAACACCCAGCGCCAGGACAGCTCCACCAGGCCGCCGCCGACCACCGGGCCGACCGCGGCGGCGAACGAGCTGGTGGTGGCCCAGATCCGCACCGCTCCGGCCCGGCGCTCCGCCGGCAGCACGGTGAGCAGCAGCCCGAGACTCGCCGGGGTGAGCAGGGCCGCGCCGACCGCCTGTACCCCGCGGAAGAACACCAGCCACCACAACTGGGGCGCCAGGGAACAGGCGGCGCTCGCAACGGTGAACACGGCGAGTCCGGCCAGGAACGCCGGTTTGCGGCCGTACCGGTCGGCGAGGCGCCCGGCCGGGACCAGCAGCGCCGCGTAGACGATGGCATAGGCGTTGAGGACCCAGCTCAAGTCCCCGAGCCGGGCCCCGAATTCGGCGCCGATGTCGGTGAAGGCGACGTTGACCACGAACACGTCGAGCATCGCCATGAACGCCGCGGCGCACACGACGAACGTGATCACCGAGGGTCTGCCGGGGTTCGGCCGCACACCCTCGGCGGATGGCGCGGTCTGTGTGGCCATGGGAATCCCCCTGCGATTCGTACCGGATGTCCGATCCAAGGCAGCGCCGTGCCGCCCACTCCCGGAACAGGGGGGCGGGCGCTGACTATCCGCGACTATAGGTAGATGGAGTCTGGCTATACAAGACTCAAGCTGGAGTGGGTAGCATGGACCCCATGCCATTTGTCATGGAGGGCGTGCTGGCCGACCTCGGCGCGTGGAAGACCGACCACTGCTCACTGGTCAAGGCGCTGGAGGTGGTCGGAACCCGCTCCGCGCTGCTGATCCTGCGCGAGGCCTGTTACGGCACGACCCGGTTCAGCGGCTTCGCCGGCCGGATCGGCATCACCGATCGCGCCGCCGCCCAGCAGTTGCGCCGCCTGACCGAGGCCGGCCTGCTCGCCAAGCGCCCCTACCGGGAGGACGGCGGCCGCACCCGCGACGAATACGTGCTCACCGACATGGGCCGCGACCTGTTCCCGGTGATCGTGGCCCTGATGCAGTGGGGCGACAAGTACCTACAGGAGGGCGCCGCGCCACTGCACTACGTCGAGCACGAAACCGGCGTCCCGGTCCACGTCGAACTGCGCAGCGACACCGGAGACGCGCTCGACCTGGAACAGGTCGGCGTCCGAAGGAATCCCGAATGGCAGGCACCCACGCAGCCGCGGCAACCGAACACGGCCCCCTGACCAACGTCGCCGTCATCCGTATGGCCGGACTCCACGGCCGACTACGATCGGCGCGCAGCGGACCGGGGAAGACGGGGCCGTGGCGTGGACCGGCCCCGACCGATCCGCAGCACGGCCCTCCGCAGCACGGTCCTCCGGAGCACGGCCCTCCGCAGCACGGTCCTCCGGAGCACGGCCCCCCGCAGCACGGTCCTCCGCACCGCGACCTTCCGCAGCACGGCCCTCCGCACCACGACCTTCCGCACCACGGCCCTTCGCACCCGCAGGCAGGGAGGCATCCATGCCCGGCCGTTGTCCGAAAACCGTCTCCGGCTCCTCCGTGCTGCTCTGGCTGCGAACGGACCTGCCGCGCGAGCGCGCCGGCGCCTATTGGGCCGGCCCGCACAGCCGGCTCGTCGCCCGCACCCCGGGCCTCCTGGAATACCGCCGGCACCACTTCGCCGCCGCCGGCCCCGGGCTGTGGCCCGCCCTGGACGGCGTGCAGACCGCCATCCCGGACGAGCGGCGCATCGACGGCATGCCCGAAGCGACCTTCGAACACGCCTGGTCCCCACTGCTGTCCGTCCGCCACAACCGCCTCGTCCGCGCCGACGAGCGCAACGTGTTCCGCCGCACCGTCCGATACGCCACCGCGCCGGGCGGCGGGCGCTGGTTCCACACCGGCGACGGCGAGAGCGTCGGCGCGCGCACCGTGATCCTGCTGCGCCGCCGCCCCGGCGTCCCCGCCTCGGCGTTCCGTCGCCTCGTCGACGACCTCCTCGGCCCCGCCCTGGACGCCGCGGGCGACACACTCGAACTGCGCACCCAGACCTTCCGGTCGTGGACCGGACCCCCGTGCGGCGCGCCCGGCGTCGCGCACGACAACCCGCCGCAGGCTCGGTTCCACGCCTCGATCGTGCTCGGCGCCGCGAACGCCGACGCGCTGCACACGATCCTCGCCTCGCCCTCCGTCGAGGCCATCCGTCGGCCGTTGGCCGCCGGGTGCACGGCCATTCACGCCTACACCGTCGCCGACACCCATGTCCTGCGCCGCGACGGCCGCCCCACGTCGCCCGCGTCGAAGCCCGGGCGCAAGCCGCGCCTCGAGCCCGTGCGGCGCGTCGTGCCACCGGCCCCGGCCCGCGCCCGGCAGGCCCGCGGCACCGAGCCGTTCCCGATCGCCCGCCTGATCCCCCTGGGCGGCCACGGACCCGAGGACGTCGCCGTCGACGCCCAGGGCCGCCTGCTGTGCGGGATCGAAGGCGGGCGAATCCTTCGCGTGGATCCCGCCGACGCCACCGAGGAGACCGTGGGCGACACCGGTGGCCGCCCACTCGGCCTGGAAGTCCTCCCCGACGGACGGCTGTTGGTCTGCGACGCGCACAAGGGACTGCTCCGCGTCGATCCGCGGCGCGGCGAGGTGGAGACACTGACCGCGGACGTGGCCGGGGTGCCGCTGCGGTTCTGCTCCAACGCCACCGCCACGGCCGACGGCACCGTCTACTTCACCGAGTCCACCAGCCGCTACGACTTCGAGCACTACCTCGGTGCGCTGCTCGAACACCGCCCCTCCGGCCGGCTGCTGCGCCGCACACCGGACGGCCGGGTCGATGTCCTGCTGTCCGGCCTGCACTTCGCCAACGGCATCGCGCTCACCCACGACGAGGGCGCCGTGATCTTCGCCGAAACCGGCGCCTACCGGCTCAGTCGCCTGACGCTGACCGGCCCGCACGCCGGCCGGGTCGAGGTTCTCGCGGACAATCTGCCCGGCTTCCCCGACAACCTCTCCCCGCTGCGCGACGGCCGCTTGTGGGTCGCCCTGACCAACCCTCGCGATCGCGTCCTGGACCGACTCGCCACCGCCCCGGGCCTGTTGCGCAAGGCCCTGTGGCGAGTCCCCGACCGGCTCATGCCCAGCGGCAGGCGCACCACGTGGGCCATGGCCTTCGACGTCGACGGCACCGTGCTGGCCGATTTGCAGGACGACCGCGCCGACTTCGACATGGCCACCGGCGCGGCCGAACACGACGGCCACCTCTACCTCGCGAGCCCGCGCCACAACGCCCTGCTCGATCTGGACCTCGCCACCCGTCGCCCGGCCGGGCCGCGCCGCCGCTGAGCCGACCCGTCCCGACACCTGCCTGCGGATCCCGACCCGCCGAAACCCGAGCACGCTCGGACCACTCGCGCCGGCCACCCGGGTCCGGGGTATCGATCGAAGGTCGGCGGGGGCTTGAAGACACACCCTAGAGCTGGGTCAGGCCGCCGTCGACGAACAGTTCCGCGCCGGTGGTGAAGGAGCTCTGACTCCCGGCGAGGTAGAGCGCGGTGGCGGCGACCTCGTCGGGGTGGCCGGCCCGGCCGAGCGGGGTGGGCGCCGGCGCCGCGGATTCGGCTGCCGCAGCCGGCTGATCTCCCTTCGGGAACGCGGCCCGCAGCTCGTCGGCGCCGGGCGTGGTGACGGGTCCCGGGGTGAGGGCGTTGACGCGGATGCCGCGGTCGGCGAGTTCGGCGGCCCAGGTGCGGGCGAGGCTGCGGATCGCGGCCTTGGTGGCCGCATAGACGCCCAGGCCAGGGACGCCGAGCCGGGCCGCGCTGGAGGAGAACAGGATCACCGAGGCGCCGGCCGACAACATGGGCAGTGCCTTCTGGACGGTGAAAACCGTGCCCTTGAGGTTGATGGAGGTGGCGCGCTCGTACCCCTCCTCGGTGATCTCGCCGAGCGGCGCGTAGTCTCCGACGCCGGCGTTGGCCACGACGATGTCGAGACGACCGCTGCGCTCGGTGATCTCGGCGAAGAGCCGGTCGAGGTCTTCGAGTTTCGACACGTCGCCCCGGATGCCGATGGCGCGACTGCCGATCTGTTCGACGGCGGCGTCCAACTCCGCCTGGCGGCGGCCGGTGAGATAGACGGTCGCCCCCTCGGCGGCGAACCGGCGGGCGATGGCCAGGCCGATGCCGGTGGAGGCCCCGGTCACGAGGGCGGTCTTGTCGTCCAGCTGTCCCATGGGATGCTCCCGATTCTTGAGGTAACTGTTCCTGTTACATTTTCGAGCCGCCGAGGCCCGACCGCGCGTCGGGCGGTCGGGCGGTCGGGGCTAGGGGGCGGTCAGTACGTCGTGTAGCAGGTCCTCGAGCGAGGTCCTGGCCAGTTCCTTGCGGAGGGCGGCTTCGATTCCGGCGTAGACGGCGGTCATCGCCGGGGTGATGCCGCGGCCCACGACGCACTCGGGGTCGGGTGTGGCGGGGTGCAGGGCGAAGACCGGCCCGGGCTCCACCGCGTCGTGCACATCGAGGAGGGTGATCGCCGAGAGGTCCCGCGCCAGCGTCCAGCCGGCGCCGGCGCCCCTGCGCGAGTCGGCCAGGCCGGCCCTGCGCAGTTGGCCCAGCAGGCGGCGGATCACCACGGGATTCGTATTGGCACTGGTGGCGATCTGCTCGGAGGTGGCGACCTCGTGGCCGCGCCGCTGATACAGCCCGATCCAGACCAGGGCGTGTGCGGCCACGGTCAGCCTGCTGTTGGCGCTCATACCTCTCATCACCTCTCATCACCTCCCGCCTTGTTGTAACGGTAATAGTTACGACGGTCGCCCGCAATCCCCAAGGCGGCAATTCCCAAGGCGGCAATCCCGAAGAGCGACGCCCACCTCAAGAGCCCGCGAAGGGTCTCCGAGGTCGCGGTGGGGCTCGAAAGGGGTGTCGACGCCGGTTTACCCATCGCCGGCAGGGAACCCGGTGGACCATGCCGTCGTCCTCGACGACGGGTCGTCTCAAGGAGGTCATGCGGTGGGTACGCACGCCGACATCGTCACACCACTGCCGGAACTGCTCGGGCGGCACGCCCGGCGCCTGGGGGACAAGGTCTGTTTCCAGGACCGGCGCACCCGGGTGACCTACCGGGAGTTGGCACTAAGGACCGCACGGCTGGCCGGTCATCTGGCCGGACTGGGCGTGGCGCGTGGTGACCGGGTGGCCGTGCTGCTCGGCAACCGGGTCGAGGCGGTCGAGAGCCTGCTCGCGATCACCCGGGCGAGCGGCGTGGGTGTACCTCTGGACCCCGGGAACTCCGAGCAGGAGCTGACCCGTTTGTTGGACGACAGCGGGGCCCGGGTGCTCATCACCGATGTCGCCTGCCTGACCCGGCGGCGAACGCCGGCGTCGCGACCCGGGCTGACCGTGGTGGTGGCCGAAGGCGGCGCCGAGGATGGTGCCGAGGACGCGGACGGGAACTCGCCTTCGTACGCAGACGGGAACTCGCCTTCGTACGCGGACGTCGAGGGACCCGCGGACGAGGCCGGCGGAGCCGGGGGCCGGCCCGCCGCGCTCGCGGGCGGCGTTTTGCGATACGAGGAATTGGCGGGCACGGAGCCGCGGACGCCGGCCCGGGACGACCTCGCACTGGACGAAGTGGCCTGGCTGCTCTACACCTCGGGCTCCTCCGGCACGCCCAAGGGCGTCCTGTCCACCCAGCGCAACCGCCTCGCGCCGATCGCGACGGGCCTGGTCGGCATCCTGGGCCTGTCCGAACACGACCGCGTGCTCTGGCCGTTACCTCTCCATCACGCGATGAGCCAGGTGGTGTGCTTCCTCGGGGTGACCGCGGTGGGGGCGAGCGCGGAGCTGCTGCCCCGCTTCTCGGTGGCCGGGGTGCTCGGCGAACTGCGGCGTGGGGACGCCGCGTTCACCTTGCTCGGCGGGGTTCCGACCACGTATTCGGCTCTCCTTGACGCGGTCCGGGGCGAGGCGGGCGGCCCGGCCGGCGGCGGTCTCGGTGCGCCCGCGCTGCGGGGTTGCGTCAGTGGTGGCGCTGCGGCGGGGCCCGGCTTCCGCGAGTCCTTCGAGGCGATCTGCCGGGTCCCGTATCTGGAGCACTACGGCAGCACGGAGGCGGGCCCGATCACCATGCCCGCGCCGGGCGAGGCGGCGGCGGCCGGGGCGGGCGGCCGGGTGCTGCCCGATGTCCGGGTCCGGATCGGCGGAGGCCCAGACGGCCGGGACACCGGCGAGGGCGAGTTGTGGGTCAACGGGCCCGGGGTCATGGCCGGCTACCACGGCCGGCCGAAAGCCACCGCGGAGGTCCTGCGCGACGGCTGGTTCCGCACGGGTGACCTGGCCAGGATCGACGCCTCCGGTGGACTCGCCATCACCGGCCGGGCGAGTGACCTGATCGTTCGGGGCGGGGTGAACATCCATCCCGCGGAAGTGGAAGCGGTGTTGCGGCGGTTGCCGGGGGTGGCGGACGCCGCCGTGGCCGGACGCCCGCACGCCGTCTTCGGCGAGGTGCCGGTGGCCTATCTGGTGGCCGAACCCGGCCGCGGCCCGCTCGACAGAGGGCGCATCCTCGCCGCGTGCCGCGCGGAACTGTCCGGTGTCAAAGTACCCGTCGAGCTGTTCGAGGTGGCCGACATTCCCCGTACCGCCTCCGGGAAGACCCTGCGCCGAGACCTCGCCGGCCGGCCGGCGCGGACGCTGGGCGCACCGGCCGCCGGGGAGCCGGCGCAGGACCTGCTGGCCCTGGTGCGCGGCGAGGTGGCGGCCGTGCTCGGCGGTACGGCTCGAACGGTGGAGCCGGACACGGCACTTCGGGACCTGGGCATGGACTCCCTGACCGCGACGGTGCTGCGGGAGCGGTTGTCGGCGGCGACCGGCCTGCCGCTCTCCGAGGCCGTCGCCTTCGACTTCCCCACGGCCGCCGCGCTCGCCGCCCACCTCGGGGCGCAGAACGGCGCCGCGCCGGCCGGTGTCGCGCCCGTGCACCCGAGTGCGGCCCGGTCCGACGACGACCCCGTGGTGATCGTGGGGATGGCCTGCCGCTATCCCGGAGCCGTGACCTCGCCCGAGGAACTGTGGCGGCTGGTGGCCGACGGGAGGGACGCGATCGGTCCCTTCCCCACCGACCGGGGCTGGGACACCGGGGCGCTGTACGACCCGGACCCCGGGCGGGCCGGACACACGTACGTGCGCGAAGGCGGGTTCCTCGTCGGCGCGGACCGCTTCGACCCCGGCTTCTTCGGCATCTCCCGCCGCGAGGCGTTGGCCATGGACCCGCAGCACCGACTGCTGCTCGAAGTGGCGTGGGAGGCCCTCGAGTACGCCGGTCTCGTCCCCGACACCCTGCGCGGCTCGGCGACCGGGGTGTACGTCGGGCTGATGTACAGCGACTACGCCCGCCGACTGACCAGGACGCCCGAGCAGGTCGAGGGATACCTCGGCCTCGGCAACGCCGGAAGTGTCGCCTCGGGGCGGATCGCCTACACCCTCGGCCTCGAAGGCCCGGCCCTGACCGTGGACACGGCGTGTTCCTCGTCCCTGGTGGCCCTGCATCTGGCGGCCCAGGCGCTGCGCCGGGGCGAGTGTGCCTTCGCGTTGGCGGGCGGTGCCACGGTGATGTCGGGACCCTCGTCGTTCGTGGAGTTCAGTCGCCGGCGGGCGCTGGCCCCGGACGGCCGCTGCAAGGCGTTCGGCGCGTCCGCCGACGGCACGGGATGGGCCGAGGGCGCCGGAATGTTGTTGCTGAGCCGACTGTCCCAGGCGCGCCGCGCCGGACTTCCGGTACTGGCCGCGGTACGCGGCTCGGCGGTGAACCAGGACGGGGCCAGCAACGGGCTGACCGCGCCGCACGGACCGGCGCAGCAGCGGGTGATCCGCGCGGCACTCGGGGACGCGGGGCTCGATCCCGGGGACATCGACGCGGTGGAGGCGCACGGCACCGGCACCCGGCTGGGGGACGTCATCGAGGCGGAAGCCTTCCTCGCGACATATGGGCGGCAGGCGCGACCGCGTCCGCTGTGGCTGGGCTCGGTGAAGTCGAACATCGGTCACACCCAGGCCGCCGCCGGAGTGGCCGGCGTGATCAAGATGGTGCAGGCGATGCGGCACGGCGTGTTGCCCCGTACGCTGCACGCCGACGAGCCGACCCCGCGGGTCGACTGGTCGGCGGGGCGGATCGCACTGCTGACCCGGGCGGTGCAGTGGCCTGCGGCGGACCGTCCGCGCCGGGTGGGGGTGTCCTCGTTCGGCATCAGCGGTACCAACGCCCACGTGGTGCTCGAAGAGGCTCCGGTGGATGGTGCGCTCGCCCCGCCGGGTGCCGGGGCGGACGGCGCGACCGCAAACGACCGCGTCCGGCCCGGGGCAGTGCCGGGCGGCGCGGTACGACCCGCGCCGGCCACGGTGTCCTTTCCGGTGTCGTTTCCGATGTCGGCCCGGAGCGGGCCGGGGCTGCGGGCCCAGGCCCGACGGCTCCACGACCAGGTGGCCGCCGCCCCCGACGCGGTCCCGGTGGACATCGGGTACTCCCTCGCCACCACGCGTGCCGCCTTCGAGCACCGGGCCGTGGTGGTGGCCCGCGACCGTGCCGAACTGCTCGGCTCCCTGCGGGCCGTGGCGGCGGGCGGCGGCCGGCCCGGAGTGCACACCGGCACGTCCCGCCGGCCCGGCCCGCGGGCCCTGTTGTTCACCGGGCAGGGCAGCCAGCGCGTCGGCATGGGCCGTGAACTGTACGAGTCGCGCGACCTGCATCCGGCCTTCGCCGGTTCGTTGGACGAGTGTTGTGCCCTGTTCGACCCGCTGCTGCCGGTGCCGCTGCGGGACGTGATGTTCGCCGGGCCTGATACCGGTGCGCTGTTGCAGACGACCCGGTTCGCGCAGCCCGCGCTGTTCGCCCTGGAGACGGCCCTGTTCCGGCAGTTCGAGGCCTGGGGCGTACATCCCGACCTGGTGGCCGGGCACTCGGTGGGCGAGGTGACGGCGGCACACGTCGCCGGGGTGTTGTCCCTCGCGGACGCATGCACGCTGGTGGCGGCCCGGGGCCGGCTGATGGACGCGCTGCCTGCGGGCGGCGCGATGGCCGCGGTGGCCGCCGGCGCGGACGAGATGGCCGCCCGCCTCGCCGAGACCGGGGGAGCGGTGGAGATCGCCGCGATCAACGGGCCCGCCTCGGTGGTCGTCTCCGGCGACGAGGCCGCGGTGCGGGAAGTCGCCGCGTACTTCCGCGAGCAGGGCCGTGCGGTGACGCCGCTGCGGGTCGGCCACGCCTTCCACTCCGCGCGGATGGAGCCCATGTTGGCCGAATTCGCGGACGTGGTCCGGCGGTTGTCCTTCGCCGCGCCGCGGCTGCCCCTGATCGCCGCCTTGCCGGGCCGGGCGGCCACCGACGAGGAGTTGTGCACACCGCGCTTCTGGGTGGACCAGGTCCGCCGTCCGGTGCGCTTCGCCGATTCGGTGGCGCACCTGGCCGAGCGAGGCGCGGCGCACTACGTCGAACTGGGGCCGGACGGGGTGCTCACCGGCCTGGTACGAGACTGCCTCGCCGGGTCCGGACCGGCCCCGGCGGACCCCGACTCCGGCGAAGCGGACGGCGGCGGGCAGGGTCCGGGACCGCTGGTCCTGCCGACGCTGCGCCGGACGCGGCCGGAAGCGGATGCCCTGCTCGACACACTGGGCGCGCTGCACGCCCATGGCGTGCCCGTCGACTGGCGGGCCGCCTTCGCCGGGCGCGGCGGGCGCCGCGTCGCCCTGCCCACGTATGCCTTCCAACGCCGCCGGTACTGGCTGGAGCCCGACCCGGGGCTGTTGCCCGCGTCCGCGACGGCCCAGGCCGGCCATCCGTTCCTGCGGTCGGGCATCCGCACGGCCGACGACCACGGGTTGTTGCTGAGCGGGGTGCTCTCGGTGCGCGACCAGCCGTGGCTTGCCGACCATGTGGTGGCCGGGGAGATCCTGCTGCCGGCCACCGCCTTCGTGGAAATGGCCCTGTACGCCGGTGGGTTGGTGGGCGCGGACACCTTGGACGAACTCGTGCTGACCGCGCCGCTGCCGCTGCCGCCGTCCTCGGACGGTGCCGTCGCCCTGCAGGTGAAGGTGGCGGAGGCGGACGACGCGGGACGGCGGACGGTGCTCTTCCACTCCCGGCCGCACCCTTCGGCGGGGGATCGGCCCTGGCTCCGCAACGCCACCGGCACACTCTCGCCCGCGCAGCCGGCCGCGGACCGCGAAGCGGGCGCCGCCGGGACCGGCGGCGCGCCGCGACCGCACGCGTCCTGGCCGCCCGAGGCGGCGATGCCGCTGCATGGCGACGGCTCGGGGATCGCACCGTACGAGCGGTTGGCCGCCGACGGGCTGCATTACGGCCCCGCCTTCCAGGGCATGCGCGCCGCCTGGCGGCACGGGGACGAACTGTACGCCGATGTCGTACTGCCCGAAGCGGCCCGCGCCCCGCGCCCGGAGGCGGACGACCCGAAGTTCGTCCTGCATCCCGCACTGCTCGACGCGGCACTGCACGCCCTGGCCCTGGACAGTCTGGTCACGAGGGAGAACGGTTCCGGGACAGCCGATCCGGCGGCCGGCGGCTTGTCCCTGCCGTTCGCCTTCGGCGGAGTGCGCGTGTACACCACCCACGTACAGCGACAGCGCTTGCGGGTACGGACGACTCCCGGACCCGACGGGCGGGCTGCCGTGGAGCTGACCGACGAGGCGGGCTCACCGGTGGCGACGATCCGTTCGTTGACCCTCCGACCCCTGCCGCGGACCGGATCGGCGGCGCCGGCCTCGGTCACCGGTGCGCTGTACCGGACCGACTGGGTGCCGTGGACCGAGCCGCCCGCACCCGTGGCGATGCCCCGCTGGGGGGTGCTGGGCACGGCGGGCACTGCGCTGGTGGACGCGCTCGCGCCGCCGGGTTCCGGCGTCCCGGTGTACCCCGGCCCGGCGGCGTGCGACGCGTCGTCGGCTGTCGTCGTGGCACCGTGCCCGCCGGCCGACCCGGGCGGCGATGCGCGGGACCAAGCCGCCGCGATGTTGCGGGTCGCGGACTGGGCGCTGGGCCTGGTGCAGGAGTGGCTCGCCCAACCGCACCTGGCCCACTCCCGTCTCGTCCTCGTGACGTCCGACGCCGTTGCTGTGGCTTCGGCCCACGAGGGTCTTCGTGCGGACGGCGCCGGTCTCGGCGATGACGGCGGATCCTGCGCAACGCCGTCCGTACCGTCGCACGCGCCGGTGTGCGGACTGGTCCGCTCGGCGCTGCGTGAACACCCGGGCCGCTTCGCCCTGATCGACGTGGACGAACACCCCGACTCGCACAGTGCCCTGCCCGCCCTCCTGGCCGGCTCGGTGCCGGAGGCTGCCGTACGCCGAGGCACGGCGTACGTGCCGAAGCTGGTGCCACTGGCCGAGGCGACACCGAGGCTGGTGCCATCGGCCGAGGTGGCGCCGAAGCCGCGCAAGCGAGTGTCACTCGACCCGGAGGGCACCGTCCTGGTCACCGGCGGCACCGGTTCGCTGGGCATGTTGGTGGCGCGGCACCTGGTCACCGCCCACGGCGTCCGGCATCTGCTGCTCGCCGGCCGCCGCGGGCCGAACGCGCCGGGGGTCGGGGAACTCGTCGCGGAACTGCGCGAGGCGGGCGCCCGGGTGGCCGTTCACGCCTGTGACGTGGGGGACCGGACGGCGCTGGCCGGCCTGCTCGACGCGGTACCGGCGGCCCACCCGTTGACCGGCGTCGTGCACACCGCGGGGGTGCTGGACGACGGCGTCGTCACGGCGCTCACCACCGACCGGCTGCGGCGGGTGTTGCACCCCAAGGCGGATGCCGCGCTGGCGCTGCACGAACTGACCCGAGGACACGACCTGGCCGTGTTCGCCCTGTTCTCCTCGATCGCGGGCACCTTCGGCTCCGCCGGCCAGGCCAACTACGCCGCGGCCAACTGCGCGCTGGACGCCCTGGCCCGACACCGCGAACGGCTCGGACTGCCCGGTACGTCGATCGCCTGGGGCCCCTGGCGGCAGCACGACGGCATGATGGCGCACCTCGGCGACGCGGATCGGCAGCGGATGGCCCGCTCCGGGTTCGTCCCGCTCGGGCCGGAGGAGGGCCTGGCCCTCTTCGACGCCGCCGTGGCCGGTGACGAACCCGTCGTCGTGGCGGCCCGCCCCGCCCCGACCACTGTGCGCGGCGGCGACCCGGCGGCCGACCGGCTGCGTATCGCCACCGCGGAGCCGGGCCACCGGGGCGTGGACCGACTCGCCCGGGCGTGGGCGGCCGTTCTCCCCGGCGAACGGGGCGAGGTGCTGCTTACCCGGGTCCGGACCCTGGCCGCCCGCGTGCTGGGCCATCGCGACCAGGCAGGCGAGGTCGACGCGGACACCCGGCTGGCGGACCTGGGACTGGATTCCCTGGCGGCGGTCGAGCTGCGCAACGAACTCGCGGCGTGGACGGGGCTGGCCCTGCCGTCCACGCTGCTGTTCGACTTTCCGACGCCCCGCGCGCTCGCCGCCGAGCTGACCCGGCGGTACGCCGCCGAGGCACCACCTGCCGGCGCCGAACCCGACCACCCGGCCGGGCCCGAGGCCGCCGGCCCCGCCGGCCCCGCCGACCCCGCCGACCCCGCCGACCCCGCCGACCCCGCTGACCCTGCCAGTTCCCCGGAGCGACCGGCGCACGACGGCGCGGGAGGCGGTCCGCAGGCCGACGCCCAGGCGGAGGACCCCGACACACCGCCCGCCGGGGGAGCTTCGGACTCCCTGGGCACGCTCTTTCGTACCGCATGCGCCCGGGGACAGAACTGGGACGGTATGGCGCTCCTGACCATGGCCGCGCGCCTGCGCCCGGACTTCGACAGCGCAGAGGCGCCCGGCGCTATGCACGAACCCGTCATCCTCGCGGCGGGTGGCGGGCAGGCCCCGCTGGTCTGTTCCCCGGCGCTCAGCGCGTTGTCCGGACCGCACGAGTACGCGCGCCTCGGTGTCGCGCTGCGCGGGCTGCGACCACTTTCCGCGCTGCGCCACCCGGGATTCGACCCCCGGGAGGGGCTGCCCGCCACACTGGACGCCCTCGTCACCGCCCAAGCCGGCGCCGTCCGCGCGGCTGCGGCCGAAGGCCCCCCGGTACTCCTGGGGTGGTCGGCCGGTGGCTGGGTGGCCCATGCCGTAGCGGAGCGTCTGGAGTCCGAGGGTGCCGCCCCGATGGCCGTCGTCCTGGTGGACACCTATCCCGCCGTGCACGGCGACCGCGGTCGGGCCCTCTCCGCGATGACCTCGGCCATGCTGCGCCGGGCGGCGGAATTCGCCTCCGCCGATCCTGCTCGACTCACCGCCATGGCCCGATACTTCGAGCTCTTCAACGACTGGAAACCGACGCCGCTCGCCTGCCCCACCCTGTACGTACGAGCCCGACTTCCACTGCCCGACACCGAACCCGCCCCGGACTGGAGCCTGCCGCACGCCGAACTCACCGCACCCGGTGACCACTTCACCATGCTGGAGGAACACGCCCGGACCACCGCACTCGCCATCCACCGGTGGCTGGCCGGCCGGACCTGAGGACTGCCCCGGTGCGGGCCCGGGATCTCGTCGCCACAGGTGGTGCGGTGGCCGACGCGGATCCCGGGTTCGCCGGCGGCCTGCCGGCGCGCCGGCAACGGCTCGAGCAGTCGCGCCCGGTCGGTGCTACCGGTAGGTACCCGGCGACCGCGACGAGCACGGCCCACATCCGGCTCGGCGCCGGCGCGACCTTCGGCATCATCACCCGAATCACTCGAATCACTCGAATCACCCGATGTGCAGGCCGTTCTGCGCCTTGTCCAGGCCCGCGGTGATCAGGGCCTCGATCGTGTCCGCGCAACGGTTGAGGTGCGTGGGCAGCGTCTTGCGTTCGGCCTCGGTGAACTTCTGCACCACGAACGTGTCGACCTTCACGCCCTTCGGCGGACGGCCGACGCCGAAGCGGAGCCGGATGTAGTCGGGAGTGCCGAGCACTTGGGTGACGTTGCGCGGGCCGTTGTGTCCACCGGCCCCGCCGCCGCGTTTGAGGCGGATCACGCCGTAGGGGAAGTCCAGGTCGTCTTGGACCACGACAAGCCGTTCGCGCGGGACGCCATGGCGCCGCATCGTCGCCGCGATCGGTCGGCCGGCGCGGTTGACCGTCCACCACGGCTTGACCACCACCACGCGCCGCCCCGCGATCTCGACCTCGGCGACGGGGCCGTGGCCGCTCCGCACTCCGAACCGCGCGCCGTGCCGTTCGGCCAGGCGATCCGCGACCAGGAACCCGGCGTTGTGTCGCGTGCCGGCAAACCACCGGGTGGGATTGCCCAGTCCGGCGATCAACCAGGGCTGTTCGGGCCGCATTTCGACATCCATCGGGTCACCCTAAGCCGTGGCCCGGGCGACGATCGCGGCACCGTCCCGAGGTGATGCGCGCCGCGCGGGTGGGTCGACGACTGCACCGGTCGACCTGTTGCCAGGTCTCGTCCGGCGGGTGGCGGGCGACCGGTGCGCGCTCAGCCGGGTATCGGCGAAGAGTGCGCCGCCGTCGGTGGTGCCGGCGGCGCCGTGATCGCCCCGGATAGTTCGTACTCCGTGGCCGGGTACACCTCGGTCGCGCCCGCCGATGCCGCGCCGACCAGTACGAGCAGGGGAGCGGCGGCCAGGGCCAGGGAAATGGCGATTCGGGGTGACTTCACGAGTATTCGATTCCTTTCCGAGCGGAGAACGGGCGAAAGCACGAGGGGTGTCGACCGAGATCGGGGTGACATGTACGGTTCCGGACGAATGATGGCGAAGCGTTGGCGGATGGTGATGATTCCGATGCGCCAAGAGTGCCGGCCGTCGGCACGCGGGCGTAACCCGCGAAAGTTGGGGACGGCGAGCCGAAGGTTGCCAAAGCCGCCCGGAGGGATCGACTCGGTCCCGGTCCCGGTCCCGGTCACGATCCGGGGCGGAGCAGGGCGGGGATGGCGTCCCGGGCCTCTCGCGGTCGGGCCGGCTGGGTGGTTGCGGGTGGGGCGTCCAGGTCGGCGCGGCGCCTACGACACAGGCGTTCCAGCACCCGTACCCCCGGTTCCGCGCCGCGCAGCAGGGAGGGCCCGGAGCCGACGAAGCGCGAGCAGACGCCCACATGGGCGTGGTGGACGTCGGTCAGCACCTCGATCAGACGCCGGTGAGCGGGGCGCAGTGTGGCGGACCTCGTCGGCGCGACCCGACCCCACTCGCGCAGACCCCGCACCAGGACGCGGTGATCGGCCGACCACAGGCCGGAGAATCCGGCTCGGGGCACATGCGGTGGGGTTATCGAGGGCCGGACGATGTCGTGGTAGTCGGCGGGCCCGAAGGAAGCGGTGACGCGCAGGGCCGCCGCGCTCGCGCGCAGGAAGTGCGCGGCGCTCTCCAGGCCCAGGGCGGACTCGGCGGACGAGGAAGCGTGGAGCGCGTGTCGCAGGGCGACGACGGTGGCCTGGGTGAGGGCGAAGAACAGTCGGTGTCCCTGGATCCAACGCTCGTGCACCGTGGCCTGGTTGCCGAACCCGGCGGAGTCGGCTCGGGGCGTCGGTCCGACCGCGTGCGTGACGAGTTCGAGGTCGGGCTCCAGCGGAGTTCCGTCCGCGTACCGGGAGAACGCCCGCACTCGGGCGAGAGTTTCGTTCAGGGCGTCGACCAACAGGAGCGCCGGGGCGCAGGCACAACGCGCGACCGCGAAGTAGTCGTCGAACGCGGCTTCGTGTGCCTCGCGTTCGCGGATGCGTCGGTGCTCGGCGGGCGGGTGATGGCGATCGGGTCGGCTCGCGGCCGCACGCAGGACCGCGAGGTCGCGGGGCAGGCGGTCCGGGGGAGCGAGCCACAGTACGGAATCGCTTGTCATATGCGCCATTTCGGTAGATTGGTAAGGTATGTTACCCGGCATGTCGGGAATTCCCATGGATGATTCGTTTCGCGGCGCGATCGGCGTGGTGGCCGAGATTCTCGAGGACTATTGGGAGGACCTACGCGAGGAACGCCTGCCGGTGACACCCGACCTCCGGCCCGGGGACGTGCGCGCGATGTTGCCCGACCACGTGCCCGCGCACGGCGAACCGATCCGGGACGTGCTGGCCGACGTACGGCGTCTGGTGATGCCCGGGCTCGTGCACTGGCAACACCCGTCGTTCCTGGGCTACTACCCCACCCAGACCAGCCCCGCATCGGTGATCGGCGAACTCCTGGCCTCGGGCCTGGCGGTCCAGCACATGATGTGGTCGACGGGTCCGGCCGCCACCGAACTCGAGGAGGCGGTCCTGGACCAACTCGCGGTCGCGCTGGGCCTGCCGAAGCGGTTCCTCAGCGGCGGGGACGGCGGCGGAGTGCTGCAGGACTCGGCGTCCTCGGCGGTCCTGGTGGCCGTGGTCGCCGCGCTGTACCGGGCCTCGGACGGGCGCTGGCGCGAGCACGGCACCGAAGGACGTTACCGCCTGTACTGCACCGACCAGGCCAACTCCTGCGTCCCCAAGGCATCCCGCATCGCGGGCCTGGGGGAGCCGACCCTGATCGCCACCCGGGCGGGAAGCTGCGAGATGGACCCGCACGCCCTGCGCCGCAGACTGACGGCCGACCGCGCCGCGGGCGTCGTCCCCGCGATCGTGGTCGCCTCCGTCGGCACCACGGGCACCTGCGCCGTCGACCCCGTCGCCGCCATCGCCGAGGTGTGCCGCGAATTCGGAGCCTGGCTGCATGTGGACGCCGCCTACGCCGGATCGGCCGCCGTCTGCCCGGAGAACCGGTGGATCAACGACGGCGTCGAACATGCCGACTCCTACGCCGTGAACTGCCACAAGTGGCTGCTGACGGGACCGCCCTGCGACGCCATGTGGGTGGCCGACCGACGCAGCCTCACCGCGGCCATGGACATCCGCCCGGACTTCCTGCGCAACCGGGCCAGCGACTCGGGCGACGTCACCGACTTCCGGGACTGGCAGGTGCCGCTCATGCACCCCTTCCGTGCCCTGAAACTGTGGTTCGTCCTGCGCACCCACGGCCTCGAGGGGCTGCGCGCGCACATCCGCGAACAGCTCTCCCTCGCCGAACTGTTCGCCGACCTGGTCCGGGACAGCCCCGGCTTCGAACTGGTCTCGCACACGCTCGGGCTGGTGTGCTTCCGCCTCACCGGCGACAACGCGCGCACCGAACGCCTGCGCGGCGACCTGGACGCCACCCACCGAATCCTGGTCACCCCCACCACCGTCGACGGCCGCTACGTCCTGCGCGCCGCGCTTGGCTCACGCCTGGCCTCGCAGACCTCCGTCCGCAACGCCTGGGCCCTGGTACGCGAGGTCGCCGCCGCGATCCCGGACGACCGACCCACACCCTCCCAGGGGCCGGCGACGGCCTCGGCGGGCGCTCGGTGACCCCGCACGTGCACCCACCGCCCCGCCCCCGATGGCGAAGGGCGGACGCCGGCCCACGGCCAAACCCGTACGAAAGAGGAGGCCCGGGATCGTGGACGTGATCGGAGTGGGGTTCGGCCGCACCGGCACGCTGTCGTTGCGGATCGCGCTGGAGCGGCTGGGATTCGGACCGTGCTACCACTGGACGACGCTGTTCGAGGAGCCCGAGCGGGTCGCGCACTGGGAGCAGGTCCTGGCGCACCACGAACGTGGCGAAACCCCGCCGTGGGAGCGGGTGTACGCCGGGTACCGTGCGGCGGTCGACTGGCCCACGGCCGCGTTCTGGCGCGAAGTGGTCGACGCCTACCCGCTCGCGAAGGTGGTGTTGACCGTACGCGACGAACACGACTGGTACGAAAGCATGTCCCGGACGATCGCCCGCCACGTGCACACCGGCCGTGACGCGCCCGACGCGCGGCCCGACGAGGTCGCGCTCGCCGACCGGATCATCGGCCGGCGCGTCTTCGACAACCGCCTGCACGAGCGCGACCACGCCATCGGCCGCCACCGGGCGCACGTCCGCGCCGTCCGCGCTCACCTCGCGCCCGAACGCCTGTTGGTCCTGGACGTCCGCGAGGGCTGGGCGCCACTGTGCGACCACCTCGGGATGGCCGTACCCGGGACGCCGTTCCCGCACGTGAATCGGAGCGCGGAGTTCGAGGACATGATGCGACCGGTGTACCGCCGCCCACGAACCCCGGCCCCCGCCACGCCGACGACGCCGACGACGCCGGAGGGAGAACACCGTGCCCAGGCATGACGACGCGGCCGTGACCGGCGAACGCTGGTTCGACTACGCGGCGGCGCACCCCCACTCGAACATGGAGATCGGCGGGGCGGCCGTGATCGCCGGCCCCGTGCCCTCGACCGACGAATTGCGTGCGGTGATCGAGATGGCCCGCGCGGCCCACCCGCCACTGCGCGACCGCGCCCGCCCGCCCGGCGCGAACGCGCGCGGTCCGGCCGCGCCCGCCGATCACCTCGAGGAGTGCGCGCTGCCCGCCCACGGCGGTGAGGTCGCGCTGCATACGGCGATCGATCGTGTGTGCGCCCGGCCGCTCACGGACGTCACCTGGGGCATCACGGTGCTCCACGGCCATCGTGACAACGAGTTCGTCCTGCTCCTTCGCGCCCACCACGGCCTCCTCGACGGCATGTCCCTGATCGGAGTCATGCTTGCCGCGCTGGGCGAACCCGGCCTCCCACGCCGCCGTACACCCCCCAAGCCGGCACCCTCGTGGACACCCCGCCGGGTGCGCGCCCTGCTGCGTGCCGCCGCCGACATCGCGCTGCCCGCACACGCGGTCCGCCTCGGACCCGCGGGCGTTCCGGCCCCGACCGGTCCGCCGCAACGCCGCTGGGCGCACACCCCGCTGGCCCGGATGAAGGCCATCGCGCGGGCGAGCGGTACCAGTGTCAACGACGTCTATCTCGCCGCGCTGGCCGGGGCCCTGCGACCGTGGTTGCCCGACGCCGCCAAGGACACCGTGAACGTGCTGGTCCCCCTCGACACCCGACGTCGCCATACGAGCAACGAGGTGGGCAACTTCCACCGCGGCGTCCGGGTCGTCCTGCCCTGCCGACTGCCCACCGCCGCCGAGCGACTGGCCGCCACACACCTGGCCACCGCGAACATTCGCACCGGCCGCCTGGACCCGGACGCGGACGTGCTGCTGGAGACACTGCCCACACGCTGGCACGGTCGCGCCATCGCACGCCTCCTGCGCCCGCAGCGCACCACCCTGGTGGCCACCCGTGTGCCCGGCCCCGCCCGGCCCCTCGAACTCCACGGCCGCAATATCCACACCCTGCTGCCGCTGATGTTCCTGCCCGCCGGACACCACCTGTCGATCTGCCTGGCCGAATACGCCGGAACCGCGCACCTGGCCGTGGTCGCCGACCCCAGCCTGCCCGCCATCGACGAACTCCCCACCCGATGGCTCGCCGAACTCGGCGCACTGGAGAGCACCCCCACGCAGCGTGGGCCAACCACCGCTTCCGCAGACACACCCGACGCAGTCGTGAACCCGTAACCGGGCGACCCGAGGCGGCCACCGCTCGGGCACGGGTCGGGCCACCCGCCGGGCACCGAGGGCGAACCGTGCGTGCCGCCGGGCCTGGTCGACACGCGCAAGGCCCGTGTCGGACCCTTCAGTTCGGTCACTCCGGTCGATCCGGTCACTCCGGCGTCACCGGGAAGGTCCGCTTCTCGACGAGGTGGCCGTCGACGAAACAGAAGCGGAACGCGGTCTCCGACGGGGAGCCGGCCGCGGTGGGCCCGTTGGAGACGAAGTACGAGCACGTTGCCTTCGGTGGTTCCGGCGGGGCCTGGCTTCGCGCGTTCCGGGTCATGAGCTCGCTGCCCTCGGGCAGCAGACTGCGCACATCCTCCTCCGCCCGGCCGACCTCGACGGCGTCGTACGTTTCGGGACGCAGTTGGCCCCGGTCGAGTTCCCGAAGCAGGGTCACTGTCCCCCACGCGAGCAGAGCGGCGCCGGCGACCACGAACACGGGTGCCGCGACGAGGAGTCCGATGCCGAACCGGCGCTTCGCCCGGGCCGCCGCCAGGACCTCGGCGGCCTCGCCGGAAGGGTCGTCGGCGAGGGACGTCGTCGCCTTCCCCTGCGCCCGCGCGGCTCGCGCACGGGGGATCGCCCCGGACTCCGCGCCGGGCTCCAGGTAGGGGAGGGCGAGGGTGAGCCGGAAGCCGCCGTCGGTGGTCGGTCCCGAGTCCGCCCGGCCGCCCACCATGCGGGCGCGTTCGCCGAGTCCGACCAGTCCGCGCCCGCCGCTGATCGCGTCGGCGCCGGCGTCCGGGGTCGGCGCGGGGCCGTTGCGGACCTCGATCGCCAGGTGGTCCGGTTCGTAGCGAAGGCTCACGCGCGCGCTTGCTCCGGGCGCGTGCTTGAGGATGTTGGTCAGGCCCTCCTGGACGACCCGGTACGCGGTGTGCTCGGCGGCCGGAGCCAGGGGCCGTTCCCGGCCCGAACGCTCCAGGACGACGTCGATGCCCGCGGTGGATGCCGCGACGAGGTCCGCGATCCCGGCGACGGACCCCGCGGCGTCGGGCGCGTCCTCGCCTTCGTCCTCGCGCAGGATCCCCACCACCTCGCGCAGTTCGCGCATCGCCTCGGTGGACGCCTGGCGCAGCACTTCGGCCGCCGTCCGTTGGCCGTCCGTCAGTGTCGGGTCCGCGCCGAGGCCGGCGGCGTGTACCGAGATCAGCACCAGGCGGTGGCCCAGGCTGTCGTGCATGTCCTGCGCGATACGGGTGCGTTCGCGGTGCCGGGTCTCGCGTGCGATCAGGTCGCGTTCCCGGGTCAGGCGTGCGGCGCGTTCGTACAACGCGCCGGACAGCGCACGACTTTGCGCGTGATACCGCCCGGCCAGGCCCGGCACCCCCACGAACACCACGAAGGCGATCACACACAGGACCACGACGATGTAGCCCAATGGCGGCGTGAGGTCGCCCTCGTGGAAGAGGGAGCCGAGCACCTGCGGCAGGCCGACCATCGCCACCAAGGCACCGCCGAACGCCAACGTCGTACGCCCGAGACCCACGACGCGGCGTCCGGCCGACCAGGCCGCGCAGACCGTCACGGGCAGCCCCACGGCCGGCCAGTACAGGAGCAGCGGCGCGACCGCCGCGACACTCGCGGGGAAGCGAAGACGCAACAGCAGCACGAGTACGCCGAGCAGCGAACTCCCCACGGCCGGCCACACGCCATCCCCGGCAAGCCAGTCCAGGAACGGGCTCATCGTCAAGACGATGCCCGCCATCGCGATCTCCACCGCGACCCGCACACCGCTCCACGGCCCGGGACCCGCCGACCAACGCGCCGCCGACACGAGCAACGAACACCATCGGCCCCGACGATCCTCGTCGCCTGCTCCCGTTCCGGCCCCTACTCCTGCTCCCGCAGCCGCAGTACCGGACTCCCGCGACCGCCCTCCCGGCGCCGTCGGATGGCCGATCCCGGTGCCCGCCATATGCACATCTCTCCTCGACGCCCCGCGTACCTGATGCCATGCGATCGAAACGATCACCGCCACACACTAAGGGGCCACCCGAAACCATCGCTTCGGCTGGTTGTCGGGCCGGAGGCACGAGGCGAGCAAGTCCCGTCCGTGGAACGGCAAAGGCCGGATCTTCGTCAAGGGCAGGGTCGTCAAGACCGTCCCCGAATCCAAAAATCGGGCACCCACTGATCGAGGAAGTTCCCAAACCCGCCGCGGGAGGGGACCGAGATCCAAAGCCGGCCGAGTCAGGTGCCGTAACAGGGGAGGACGCCGGTGTCGATCGGGGACGGCAGCGGGGCGGGCAGGTCGACCGCCTCCCCGTACACACCGTCGAGAACCGCGCTCTCGCGGCGTGTGCACCGTGTGGTCGGGCCCGGCCGGCGCGGAAGAAGTGGTGTGGTCCGCGCCGGTCGGCGGTGGTGGCGGCTGCCGGGGTTCAGGGGTGTGCCGTCAGGGCTGCGAAGCCGAGGCCGGTGATCCATTCCGGGACGGCCTCGTAGCCCAGGATCTCGCCTCGGCACGGGCCCACGGCGGCCATGGCGGCGGCGAAGTTGCGGATCTCCTGTGCTCCGTTGCCGCCTTCCGCGCGGACCGTCGCGTCGTCGAGCGCGCACAGGCCGGCCAGGTCGCCGCGGGCCACCAGGTCGAGCACGGTGCGGTCGAACTCGGCGTTCACCCGGCCCATTTCCGGCGTGCCGACCCAGTGGCTGATGCCGCCGCTGCCGAGCACGGCGACCCGGACGTCGCGGTCGTAGGCCTCGACGGCGGCGCGGATCGCCGCGCCCACCTCGGCCGCGCGCGTCATCGACAGCAGCGGCTCGACGCCCGAGGCGAGGTATACGGGCACGACCCGGGCGTTCGAGGCGCGGACCACCAGGTCGTAGGGAATCACGATGGAGTGGTCCGCGGTGAGGACCGGCGCCACCGCCCAGTCCACCCGGTTGCGGTGGCCGTGCTCGGCGATGTGCCGGGCGAGTTCGCGGTTGTCGGGCAGCGGCGCGCGCGCGAGTCCGGGCAGCCGTTCGACCGGGCCGCTCACATCGCCGGTGCCGATCAGGTACCGGGGCAGGCAGCCGGGGCCGAACAGCACGTAGTGGTCGGCGCCGATGATCACGACGTCGGTGGGGTCGAGCGCGGCGAGTCGCTCGGCGACGGCGCGGTAGGCGGCGGTCACCCGGTCGCGTACGTCGGCCGGCGGGGCTTGCGGCGCGGTGTGGATCAGCGGGTCATGAGGCAGCAGGAAGCCGCCGACGACGGTGCCCATGGCAGAAGCACTCCGATGGTTGCCGAGGAAGAGGTAACGGAAGACATGGCGGTCGGCGACGAGCGGCGCGACGGCGAACGTGGGGTACGCGCGCCGACGTCGCTAGCGGGCTTCGGCATCGCGCAGCCGGGCCAGGTATTCGCCCGGCCGGCCCCCCGTGGTGAGCCAGAAGCCCCACACCAGCATCGGGTTCACCCCGAGCTGTAGCAGGCCCCGGACGTCCCGGTCGCGCAGGAGGGACGCCTCGTGGTCCGTGAGGCGGTAGCGCGCGCGAAGCGCGTCGGGGTCGGCCGCGAAGCGTTCGCGCACGCTCCGGTCGCAGCTCACCTCGTACAGCGTCAGTTCGAGCGACTCCCGAGTCATCGCACCCGCCGCGCGAGGAAGTCGTCGACCAGTGCCACGAACGCGTCGCGGCGCTCGGACTGGACCCAGTGCCCGCATTCGCCGAACAGGTGGAGTTCGGCGTCCGGGATCGCGTGCGCGGCGCGCATGCCCAGTTCGGCGGGGATCACCCGGTCCTCGCGCCCGTGCAGGACCAGGGTCGGGGCGGTGATCGTGGCCAGTCGGTCCTCGGGCACGCCCTTGACCGGGGTGCCGGCGCCGCGCGGTTCCGGGATCAGTCGGCGGTACGCCTGCTGTGCGCCGGGGCGAGCGCTCGCCTCGTACCGCGCTCGCACCATCTCGGGCGTGACCAGCGACGGGTCGTACGGGAAGAGTCGCAGGACACGTTCCATCGCGCCGGGGTCGGGTTCGTAGTGCCAACCCGCGGCGAGGCCCTCGGTCATCGGGAAGGTGCCGCAGGGGGTGCCGAGGAGTACGAGGCCGTCGACGCGCTCCGGGGCGCGCAGTGCCGCGGCGAGGGCCAGTCCGCCGCCGAAGCTGTTGCCGACCAGGGTGGCGGACGGGATCTCCAGCGCGTCCATGAGGCCGAACAGCTGGGCGACCCACAGTTTGATGCCGTATTCGAAGCCCTCGTGGAACCCGGACCCGCCGAAGCCGGCCGCGTCCGGGGCGACCACCCGGTGGCGGCCGGCCAACTCCGGCAGGACGCCCGACCAGTTCGACCAGGCCGACACACCGGGCCCCGACCCGTGCAGCAGCAGGACGGGCCGCCCGGTGCCGGCCTCGTGGAAGTGCGTCGGATGGCCCGCGGCCGTCACCGTCCGACTCGTCGTGTGTTCGTCGATGGTCGACGGGAGCATGTCAGAACCTTTCGATTGGTCGATTGATTGATCTCTGTGAAACGCTAGTACCAGGGCTATCTTCAGTAAACAATGAATCGATCGTTCAATCGATCGATCATTTCGGTTGAAGGCAGGCGCGGAAGGCGCGCAGGCGCGAAGGAGAGTGTTGTGGCCATCGACCGCACCGCAGTGGAACAACTGGCGGGCATGCTCGCCGACCGGGAAGGCCGGCGGCGTCCGGGTCCCCGGCCGAGCGCCGACCATCCCGGGATGGACGTCGCGGACGCCTACCGCGTTCAGCAGGAGCTGATCGCGCGGCGTGTCGCCCGCACCGGCGAACGTGTCGTCGGCCACAAGATCGGCGCGACCAACCCCGTCGTCCAGCGGCAATTCGGAGTGGACACCCCGGACTTCGGCCACCTGCTCAGCGGGATGATGGTCGCGGACGGCGGCACGATCGACGTCGGCGAGTTGATCGCGCCGCGCGTCGAGGCGGAGATCGCGTTCGTGTTGGGGGCGACGCTGGCCGGGCCGGACGTCGGTGTCGCCGACGTGATGGCCGCGACCACGGCGATCGCTCCCGCGCTGGAGATCATCGACACCCGGATCGACGGGTGGGACCTCACCTTCGTGGACACCGTCGCGGACAACGGCAGCAGTGCCCGGGCCGTCGTCGGCGATCGGTTCGTCGCCCCGACGGCGGTGGACCTGCGTACGGTCGGGGTGGTCCTGGAGATCGACGGGCAGGTCCGCGACACGGGCGCGGGGGCCGCTTCGCTGGGACACCCGGCGCGGGCCGTCGCCTGGCTGGCGCGGGCACTCTCGGAGTACGGACAGCCCCTGCGGGCGGGCCACATCGTGCTGTCCGGCTCGCTCACCGCGACCCCGGCCGTGGCGGCCGGCAACACGGTACGGGCACACTTCGGCGGCCTGGGCAGCGTCGGCTGCGCGTTCTACGACGGCGCGGCGTGACCGGGGGCGCCGGGCTCCGGGACACCCCCGCGAGCCCGGCGCCGTTCCCGGCCGGGGCGCGGCCGGGGCGGGGCCGTCGGCGGCGGCCCCGGCCGGAACCCGGGAACGCGCCGGGCCTTTCGGTGCTCTCGCGCGAGCACACCGACGCGCTGCGCCCTGCGGTGGCCCCGGCCGGATCCCGCGAAGGGTGCGGGACCTGTCGGCCGCCCCCGCGTGATCGCACCGACGTGCCACGCCCTGCGGCGGCCGGCCGGAGCCGCGAACGTGCCGAGCCCTTCGCGCCCCGCACGGGTCCGCCAACGTGCCGGGCTCGGCGCCGCGCGCGGGGGCACCAACGCGCCGCGCCCTGCGGCGGCTCCGGCCGGAACCCGCCAACGTGCCGGGCCCTTCGGCGTCCCGCGCGAGCGGGCCAACGCGCTGGGGCCGCAGGCGGATCCGGCACCAGCACACCGACGCGCCGCGGCCTCCGGGCGACCCCCGCCCGAGCCTACGAACCGGCCCCCCGGGCCTACGAACCGGCCCCCGCCCGGTCCCCCTCCACCGATCCCGTGCCCCGGCCCTGGACGAAGTCCAGTGCGATGTCCACGATCATGTCCTCCTGACCGCCCACCAGCCTGCGCCGGCCCACCTCGGCCAGCAGTCGGCGTGCGTCCACGCCGTAACGCGCCGCGGCCGACTCGGCATGGCGCAGGAAGCTGGAGTAGACGCCGCTGTGCCCGAGTGTCAGCGTCTCGCGATCCACCCGCACCGGGCGGTCCTGCAACGGGCGCACCAGGTCGTCCGCCGCGTCCATCAGCCCATACAGGTCGCAGCCGTGCGGCCACCCCATCAGGTCGGCCACCGCGACGAACGCCTCCAGCGGGCAGTTGCCGGCCCCCGCGCCCTGACCGGCCAGCGACGCGTCGATCCGGACTGCCCCGTGCTCGGCCGCGACCACGGAGTTGGCCACGCCCAGCCCCAGATTGTGGTGCGCGTGCATGCCCATCTCGGTCGCCGGATCGAGCATGTCCCGGTACGCCCGGAACCGCTCCGCAACCTGATCCATCGTCAACCGCCCGCCGGAATCCGTGACATACACGCACTGTGCGCCGTAGGACTCCATCAGCTTGGCCTGCCGGGCGAGTTCGGCCGGCTCGGCCATGTGCGCCATCATCAGGAACCCCGCGACGTCCATGCCCAGTTCGCGTGCTGCGGCGATGTGCTGGGCCGCGACGTCGGCCTCCGTGCAGTGCGTCGCGACGCGCACCGAACGCACCCCGAGCGCGTGCGCTCGGCGCAGATCCTTGATGGTGGCGATGCCCGGGAGCAGCAGGGTGGTGGGAATCGCGGTGGTCAGGACGTCGACGACGGCCTCGATCCATTCCCAGTCGGTGTGGGCGCCGATGCCGTAGTTGATGCTGGACCCCGCCAGGCCGTCCCCGTGGGCGACTTCGACGGCGGCCACCCCCGCGGTGTCCAGGGCCGCGGCGATCGCGCGGGCCTGCGCGACCGTGTAGCGGTGGCGGATGGCATGCATGCCGTCGCGCAGGGTGACGTCCTGGATGTACAGACGGGGGGTCATATGGCGGCCTCCGGGGTGTCGGCGGCGGCGATGCGTTCCGCGGTGCGCAGGGCGGCCGAGGTCATGATGTCGAGGTTTCCGGCGTACGCGGGCAAGTAGTGGGCCGATCCCTCGACTTCGAGGAAGACCGAGACCTTGACGACCGCGTCGGAGCCGGCCGGTGCGAGCCGCGTGAGCGGGTCGTCCGCGGCCGGCGTTTCGAACTGGACCTGTTGCTTGAGTCGATATCCGGGGACGTACGCGCACACTTCCGCGACCATGCGTTCGATCGAGGCGCGTACCGCGTCCTCGTCGCAGGGTCCGCACAGGCAGTACACGGTGTCGCGCATGACCAGCGGCGGTTCGGCCGGATTGAGGATGATGATCGCCTTGCCGCGGGCGGCGCCGCCGATCTCCTCGATGGCCCGGGTGGTCGTCTCGGTGAACTCGTCGATGTTGGCCCGCGTGCCGGGACCGGCGGACTTCGAGGCGATGGACGCGACGATCTCCGCGTAGTGCACCGGTGTCACCGCCGCGACCGCGGCGACGATCGGGATCGTGGCCTGGCCACCGCACGTGACCATGTTGACGTTGGGTGCGTCCAGGTGCGCGTCGAGGTTGACCGGCGGCACGACGAACGGCCCCACGGCCGCCGGGGTCAGATCGACCACGCGCCGGCCGGCGGCCCGCAGCACGGCGTCGTGGCCGGCGTGGGCGCCGGCGCTGGTCGCGTCGAACACCAGCCGCACATCCGCGAATTCGGGGAGCGCGAGCAGGCCGTCGACGCCGTCGGAGGTGGTGGCCACGCCCAGGCGCCGGGCGAACGCGAGGCCGTCGGAGGCCGGATCGATGCCGGCCATCGCGGTGATCTCCAGCGTCTGCGACAGGCGCAGGATCTTGATCAGCAGATCGGTGCCGATGTTGCCGGATCCGATGATGGCCACTTTGGTGCGTGGTCGGTCCGCCGATTCGGGGTCCGGCGCCGGCTTCGTGGTCGGAGGCAAGGTCGTTCTCCTTCGTGGGGTCGGGGGATTGGTCGAGGTCGGGGCACGGGGTCAGGGGAGCCGCGTGGGCGCGGCGGGGCCGAACTCCGGCTCCGTGCCCTCGCGCAGCGCGTGCAGTGCCCGTCGGGCACCGCGTGGGTCGTCGATCGTGAGCACGGCACGCAGGCGAGCGTCGCGCCGCCAGGTCACGCTCCACGGGCCCGCGCCCGGGGTGCCGTGGACCGACAGGTCGTCGTCTCGGGTGTGATGCCCGACGTACTGGATCCGGTGGCCGAGCTGGTCGGACCAGAAGTACGGCACCGGGTCGTAGGGTTGGGCCGCGCCGAGGATGGTGCGGGCGACGGCGCGACCCGATGCCGCCGCGTGGTCCCAGTGCGCCGGGCACAGCCGGGCGCCGAACCGGGCGGAGGGCCACTCGGCGACATCGCCCGCCGCGTACACGGCCGGGTCCGAGGTGGTCAGATACGCGTCGGTCGGGATGTGGCCGGTGGGGGACAGCGCCACCGCGGACCCCCGCAGCCAGTCCGTCGCGGGTTCCGCGCCGATGCCCACCAGCACGATGTCGGCCGGAACCCGTACGCCGCCCGCGAGTTCCACGTCCTGGTCGCCGATGTGCACGATGGACGTGCCCAGGCGCAGGTCGATGCCCGCGTCCTCGTACCAGCGGCGCAGCGGGTCGCCGAGTTCGGCCGGAAGCAGCCCGGCCAGCAACGTCGGCGCGGTGTCGACGACGGTGACCCGACACCCCGCGCCGGCCGCGGTGCCCGCGACCTCGGCGCCCACCCAGCCCGCTCCGATGATCGCGAGCCGCGGTGTGCCGCGGAGCGCCTCGCGCAGCGCGACGGCGTCCTCGTGCGTCCGCAGCGTGCAGGTGTTCGGCCGCACCTCGTCGCCGGGCAGCCGGCGTGCCGTCAGACCCGGGGCCAACACCGCCGCGTCGTAGGGGTGTTCGTGCGTCGAGCCGTCGGGTCCGCGGCTGAGCACCAGGCCCGGTTCGAGCCGGACGGCGCGGTGTCCGGTGCGCATCCGCACGTCGCCCGGGTCCGGCAGCGCGGTGCCCTCGATGGTCCCGTGCAGGAACTCCTTGGACAGCGGCGGGCGGTCGTACGGCGCCCGCGATTCCGCGCCGAGCACCGTGATCTCGCCGTCGTGGCCGCCCGCGCGCAACTGCGCCGCGCATGCGTGTGCGGCGAGCCCGCCGCCGACGATGACGACGCGGCGCGGCACCGGAGCACCCGCGCGGCGGTCGGTGCCCGGGAGCGGGCCGGGTCGGGTGGACGCGCCGGTCACGATGCCTCCTCGGCGGGCGGGAGCGGGGCGGCTGCCGACGCCTGTTCGGCGACCGTGCGCAACGTGTGCTCACCCGCGGGGTCCGCGTCGGTGGTGCAGGGCAGGAGCACCACCTCGTCGACGGCGGCCCGATATTCGGCGAGCCGCGTGGCCCAGTCGCCCGGTCCGGCGAACACCCCTATGTGGTAGGCGAGTTCGTCGGGGATCCGGTCGAGGAGGACGCGTGGATGGGGACGGGTGGCGGCGAAGGCGACCAGGTCGCCGTGACCCGCCTCGGCGAACATGTCGGCGTATCCGGGGGCGGCCAGATAGCCGACCAGCATGCGCCGCACCTGGTCGACGGCCGACCGCAGGTTGGCGGCGGGCCCGATCGCGGTCGGCACCCACACGGCCACCCTCGGGTGCGGGCGCCCGGCCCGATCGGCCTCGGTCCGTACCCGATCGGCCAGGCGCGCGGCGGCGCCCGGGGACACCAGGGCGAGCACCAGACGGTCCGCGTGCCGGGCCGCCACGCGCAGCGCCGACGGGCCGAACCCGGCGATCGTCAGCCCTCCGCGCGGTCGGGGCAGCCGCAGGTGATAGCCGCGGGTACGGACCACCTCGCCGTCGGTGTCGGCCCGGCCGTGGTCGAGGAACGCCCGTACCGCAGCCGCGGATTCGGCGAGTGCGGTGGCCCCGCGCGCGGTCGCGCGGCCGTGCCAGTCGCGCACCACGACCGCACTCGACGTGCCGAGCGCGACGCCGGTGTCCCGCCCGGTCAGCGCCTGGACGGACGCGGCGGCCAGCGCCACCATCATCGGATCGCGGACGGCGACCGCGAAGGGGCCCACGGTCAGGCCGATGCGCCGGGTCGTCAGCCCCACGGCGGTGGCGAGGGCGCATGCGTCGTATGTCGCCATCTCGCCGATCCACAGGCCGCCGAAGCCGAGTTCGTCGGCGAGCCGGGCGGTGACCAGGGCCTCCTCCGGTGCACGGTCCTGCCACAGCCCGAGGGAGACGCCGAGCTCCGCCGGCGCCGGCGGTCGGCGGTACGGCTTACCCGCCTCCCGGCCGCGTGGCCCGGGTGCCGTGGGTTCAGCCCTGTGTGGCTGCGGTGGGTGTGTCATCGGATGCTCCTCCCTGCGCGGATTCGGCGGCCGGGCCGCCGGACGCGCCTCGTTCGGGCCGGCGCTCGTCGGGCGTGGCCGTCGACGGCCGGGGCCCGCGTACCTCCAGACCGCCGTCACTGGGCAGGACGGCGCCCGTGACGAAGCCGGACTCGCCCGGGTCGGCGAGCAACACGTAGAGGCCGGTGTGCTGTTCGGGGGCGCTGACGAAGCCCAGCGGAATATGGCGCGCGGCGGTCTGCTCGAAGGACCGGGACCGGTCCAGGCGCCGGTCCGACTGGCCGAGTGCGCCCACGCCCGCAAGCGCGGTGCGGGTGGCGCCCGGGGCCACCGCGTTGACCCGCACGTCGGGGGCGAGTTCGTGGGCGAGTTGGCGCACCACGCCCACGACGGCGTGCTTGGACGCCACGTACAACACTCCGCCGCCGCCCGCGTAGGAGCCGCTGGACGACGCGGTCAGGATGACCGAACCCCGCGCGGCCCGCAGATGCGGAAGCACCGCGCGTACGCCCAGCAGGTAGCCCAGCACGTTGGTCTCGAACAACTCGGTGAAACCCGACACCAGGCGCGCCGGATCCAGGGTGTCGAACGGCGCCGAGTAGTCGTACAGCCCGGCGTTGCCGACATAGATGTCGACGCGCCCGAACGACTCCACCGCCACCTCGGCGACCCGCTCGTGGTCGGCCTCGCACCGCACGTCCCCGACGACGACCCGGACCCGGGACGGGTCGTGCCCGGACGCCAGCTGCGCGGCGCGCTCCGGGTCCCGCTCCAGGACCGCGACGCGGGCACCCTCGGCGACATACCGATCGACCACGGCGCGTCCGATGCCGCTGCCGCCGCCGGTGACGATCGCAACCCGGCCGTCGAGGCGACCCGGGGGGCGCGCCGGGCCCCGGGAAGGCGAGATTGTGCTCACGCTTGCCCCCTCACAGGAAGGTGTTGATGTTCTTGGCGGGCAACGTGGAATGCCGCAGCAGGACCAGGCGCCGCGCGATGCGCAGTGCGCCGTCCACCCGTCGCAGTACGTCCTCGCGGCGGCCGTAGAGCACCGACGCGTCGATGTCCCACTGGCTGCGGTAACTCACCACCACCGAGCGGACGACGAGTTCGTCCGGCTGCTCCGCCGCGGTCACCTCGATGTTGGAGACCACGTGCAGGTGGCGGGTCGGCGGGTCCTCGGCCCACGCGGTGGGCGCCTGGAACCGGGCGACGCGCAGCGCCAGATCGCTCTTGGTGTCGTCGAAGTACGCCATCCGCTCCGGCGACCACGCCCCCTCGGGGTCGCGCCGGCCGCGCGCGGCGATGCCCGGCATCAGGTAATGGGCGTCGTCGGTGAACAGGTCGAGCCAGTCGCCGTAGCGCTCCTCGTCCAACAGCCGAGCCTCGCGGGCGAGGAAGCCGTGGACCTCCAGGAGGGTCTCGGGGTCGGTCACGGTTGCTCCCCGTCCGGGTCCGGCGGGACGTCGGCCCAGCTCTCGGCGGTCAGCAGCTGCGACCAACGCCGGTACATGGCCCGCTGGTTCGCGTCGTTGACCTGGCCGCGAAAGACGTTGCCCGGCAGTTCGCCCGGCGGCAGTTCGTCCCGGGGGACCCGGCTGCCCAGGCCCAGTGCGTAGTGCAGGGGCTGCTGTCGGGTGACGAAGCCCGCCGCCGAACGGGTGGACAGCTCCCAGTTCTCGCCGTCGTCCATCTCGAAGACCCCGGACGGCGAGAACGTCATCATGGCGCCCTTGCGCCAGGCGTCCTTGACCTCCTGCGGGGCCGCGCGGTTGACCAGCACCCAGGTGTGCAACTCGGTGCGGTCCGGCCCCTTCGGGACCCACGTGCGGAAGGTGTTCTGCCCGGGCAGGAAGGAGAAGTTCGGGAAGACGTTGACCGAGCTGATCGACCCCACCATGCGCGAGCGCACGTCGCCGAGCCGGTCGCGGAAACGCTCCCGGTTGGCCCGCAGGTACTCCAGCACCCGCGGCTCGTGCAGCGTCGCCGCGTTGCCGACCGCGTCGAGGTTGAACTCCCAGCAGTGGCCGTTGACATTGGCCTGGTAGCTCTCGGTGCCCTCGGCGGACAGATCCGGGACCGCGCGGCCGAGCGTGGCCTGCGCGCCAGAGGCGTGCGTCCACCCGGCGTGCAGGGCGTCGCCCGCGAAGTTCTCCGCGGCGATCTTCCAGTTGCACGAGAGCACCGAGCGGATCGACCCGCCGACGAACTCGGTGCCGTCGGGGTCGTTGTCGAGGATCACGTCCAGGTAGTACGTGAACGCGCCCAGATACTCGGCCAGCGGCGGCGCGGCGGCGTCGAAGGTCGCGAAGACCAGGCCCTTGTACGTGTCCAATTGGGCGACCGGCGTCAGGCCGAGGCGGGCGCGGTCGAAGTCGGGGGTACGCGCGTACGCCTGCGCCTCGTGCATCCCGGTGAGCGCGCCGTCCAGGCCGAACGACCAGCCGTGGTAGTTGCAGACGAACCCGCGCGCGGTGCCCGCCTCGGTCGTGCAGACCCGGTTGCCGCGGTGCGGGCAACTGTTGAGGTAGGCGCCGATGCCACCGTCGCGCCGACGCACGACGAGCACCTGGTCCTCGCCCATCCAGGTGGTCAGGAAGGAGCCGGGCCGCGGCAGTTGCGACTCGTGGCCGAGGAAGAGCCAGCAGCGGGCGAACACACGCTCCAGCTCCAGCTCGTACACCGCACGATCGCGGAAGACGCTGCGGTCCAGGCGCCCTTGGTCGAGGTCGCAGCGGGCCAGGATGGCCGCCACCTCGTCCGGCACCCGGGATTCGGTCGTACTCACGAGTCCTCCCCGGAGTGGGCCGGCGAATCCGGGTAGACGACGACGTCGCCGGACTCGACGGCGGCGCGGTAGACGGTGAGCGCGCGGGTCGCCGGGAAGCACTGCGGCAGGCCGGTCGGCACGTGGAACCCGGCCCAGTGCACGGGGCACACCACCACGTCGCCTTCCAATTCGCCGTCGGTCAGCGAGGCGAGCGCGTGCGTGCAGGTGTCGGCGGTGACGTGCACGGTCCCGTCGATGTTGTAGACGGCCAGGGGCTCCAGGCCGGGCGGCTCGACGCGCACCATCCGGCCGACCGGGACGGTGTCGACCGGGCACAGGACGACCCGGCGGTCCGGGCACAGGGTCGCCGTGCCCGGCGGGGGCTCCGGGTCGACGGGGTCGAAGGCTGCACCGCGCATGATCTCGTCCTTCTCTCGGGTTGCTCGGGTTGCTCGGGTTGCTCGGGTTGCTTGGGTGGCTGGAGTTGCACGAGGTGCCGGGGTTGTTCCGGTTGGGGATCCGCGGGCCTCGGGGCGGGCGCCGACCGTGGCCGCCGGCCGGGCGCCGCACCGCGCGATCGCCTCGGAAGAGCTGTTCGATTGATCGATCGAACGAATCTCAACGTAGCACCACCGGGCGCCGTCGTGCACCGGTGGATCCGAGGATCTTCGACATACCCCTGGTCACCGGGTTCGGCTCGACGTCGTCCGGGCGACGGATGTGACTCGATCCCTTGTCAATCGATCAGCCGATCGATAAAACGGGCTTAGGATGATCGAGGGAGGATCCATGAGCGAGGAATCCGTGTCGTCGAAGTACGACACGATGCCGCCGGGCCGGGGCAGACGCGCCCACGACACGGTGGTGCACGCCTTCCGGGACGCGGTGGCCCGGGCGCCCGAACGCGTCGCGCTGCGCTGCGGGGACCGCACCCTCACGTACCGCGAGTACGGCCGCTGCGTCGAGGCCCTGGCGATCCGGCTCCGGACCGCGGGCGCCGCCGGCGGGCGGGTCGCGATCGTGTTGCCGAACTCGCCCGAGTACGCGGTCGCCGTCCTCGCGGCACTGGCCTCCGGTGCCCAGGCGGCGCTGTTCAACCCCGGCTACCCGGCCGCGGAACTGCGCCCCCTCCTGGCGGACGCGGACCCGACGCTGCTCGTCACCGGCGCGGCGGCCGGCCGCACCGCCCGCGAACTGGGCCGCGAACTGGGCATCGACGTACTGGACTTCGCCCCCGATGGGCTCGACCTCGACACCTGGCGGCAGACCGAACCGCCGCCCGGCGACCACCGGTTGGCGCCGCACCCGGACGACCTCGCCACCTTGATGTACACCGGCGGCACCACCGGCATCCCCAAGGGCGTCGACCACACCCACCGCAATCTGCTGCTCACCGTCCAGGCCATGGAAGCGTGCTGGCCGACCGAACCGGACACCGAGACCTGGCTCAACGTGGCACCGATGTTCCACATCTGGGGCCTGCTCATGGGCCTGCTCAACCCCATGTACGGCCGCGCCGAACTCGTCATGGCCGCCCCCCGCTTCGACCCCGCCGCGCTGGCCCGCGCCCTGGTGGAGCACCGGGTCACGGTGTTCGGCGGCGGCCCCGCCGCGATCTACGCCGGACTCCTGGCCGCCGAACTCGACGCCGGGCAACTGGCGTCCCTGCGCGTGTGCCCCGGCGGCGGCGCACCGTTCCCGCGCGAACTGCTGGCCCGCTGGCAGGCGGCCACCGGTGTCCCGGTGCGGGAGGCTTTCGGCATGACCGAACTCGCGCCCATCGCCTGCAATCCCTCGTCCCGACCACCGCGACCGGGCTCGGTGGGACTGCCCGCGCCGCTGGTCGAGATCGCCGTCGTCGCCGGTGCGGGCGGCCGCGAGCCGCTCCCGCCGGGACAGGTCGGCGAGATTGTCGCCCGGGCACCGCACATGCTGATCCGCTACCGCAACCGTCCGGCGGAAACCGCCGACGCCCTCGCCGACGGCCTACTGCACACCGGCGACCTCGGATACCTCGACGACGACGGCTACCTCTACATCGTCGACCGCAAGAAGGACATGATCCTGGTCGGCGGATTCAACGTCTTCCCCCGCGAGATCGACGAAATCCTCGCCGCGCATCCGTCCGTGCTGCGTGCGGTGACCCTGGGCTTCGCCGACGAACGTAAGGGCGAGCGCCCGGTGTCCTTCGTGGTGGCCACCCCCGACAGCACCCTCGACGTCGACGAACTGCACCGCTGGTGTGCCGCCCGACTGGTCGCCTACAAACGACCCGCCGACATCCGGGAGGTGGGCGACATCCCGCACACCGCGGCCAACAAGGTGGACCGTGTCGCGCTGCGCAGGCGACATGCGGAGTCGATCGAGCCGCGCCCTAGAATGACGGGCCCGGACGAAACCCGGACCTGAGCCGCCGGACCACGACCGGCTCGACACAACCACAAGGGGTGCGGAACTTGCCGGCCAAGCGTGAACCAGCCGCACGGCGCAGCCGCGAGTCCGGCGCCGACCGCCCGACCGAGGAATGGCTGCGCAAGCGCCGGGAGATCCTCGACGTCGCCGCCGACGTCTTCTTCACCCACGGCTTCGAACGCGGTACGACCAAGGAGATCGCCGCCCGCGTCGGGATGAGCCAGCCGAGCCTGTACCACTACGTCGGTTCCAAGGAAGTCCTGCTCAGCGAGATCGCCCGCCAGGTCGACCGCGACTTCACCCTCGCCCTCGACGCCGCGCTGGCCGTCGAGGGCGAGCCGGCGGACCAACTGCGCAGGATCATCGACGCGTTCGTCTCGTCGCTGGTCATCAACCAGCGCACGTTCGCGGTCTACTGGAAGGAATACCGCTCCCTCCCCGAGCAGGTGGCCCGCGAGGCACACCTCCACGAGATCGAGTTCACCCGCCGCGTCGAAGACGTCGTCGCCCGCGCCCAGGCGGCCGGCGTGCTCCCCGCCCGACACACCACCCGCATCCTGAGCGAGGGCATCCTCGGCATGATGAGCTGGATGCACTGGTGGTACCGGCCGGACGTGAGCACCGCCGCCGAGGTCGCGGCCGCGTTCAAGGACCTCATCGGCCTGGGCACCGGCGAACTGCCGGGCGCCGTCCCGGAATCGGGACCGGCTCCGGAACGTTGACGGATCAGCGGCGGCGTCGACCCCGGGTGTGGCGGCCGGGGCCGGGTCAGGTCGGCTCGTCCCATGGGGTCGGGCGCGACCCCGGGATGATCTGCTCCGGCGGGATGTGTGCCGTCTGTCGGCGATACCGGCCGGGGGCGGTGTCGAACTCGCGTTTGAACGCATTGGCGAACGCGTACTCCGAGGTGTAGCCGACCCGGCGGGCCACCTCCCCCAGCGGCGCGTCGCTCTCGCGCAGCGTTCGGGCCGCGACGGTCAGGCGCCACCAGGTGAGGTAGGTGCCCGGAGACCGACCGACCAGGGCGGTGAAGCGCCGGGAGAAGGCCGCCCGGGACAGGCCCGCCCGGCGGCCCAGCGTCTCGATCGACCAGGACTGTCCGGGGGCGCGATGAATGGCGTCCAACGCGGCGCTGATGGCCGGATCGGCCAGCGCCGCGGCCCAACCCGTGGCCGGGCCGCGCTCCGGTCGTTCCTCGAACCAGGCACGCAGGATGTACAGCAGCAACATGTCCAGGAGGGCGGGGACGAGGGTGTCCGCGCCGAGGCGGGGGACGGCGAGTTCGCGGCCGAGCAGGTCGACGGCCGCCTGCAGGTCGGTGTGTGCGCCGGCGCGGGCAGGCAGGTGGATCAGGTTCGGCAGGTCGTCCAGGAGCGGGTGGGCGCGGCCGGGGTCGAGTTGGTAGCCACCGCAGAGCGTCACCGTGACGGCGCCGTGCCCGGGTCGGCCGACGGTCGCGCAGGCGCGCGGATCCGAATCGTCGAGCGGGTCGCACGCGGGCTCGGCCAGTGGGGTGGTGGGACTGTCCGCCAGGCCGTAGCCGTGCCCGTGGGGAAGGAAGACCACATCGCCGACGCCGAGTGCGACGGGCGCGCCGCTCGGCGGGACGAGCCGGCACGTGCCCTGGAGGATCACCTGGAATCCCGCGGATCCGATCGACGCGGGAAAGCGCTGCCCCCAGGGCCCGTGCCACCGCACATACGCGCAGCGGGGCCGGCCGGCGCGCATGGTGGCGATGACGTCGCTGAGCACGTCCATGAGGTGAGGTTATCCGCAGTCGCATGGCAAAGACGAAGGCGTATGAATACGAGTTGATTGATTATTGGGCGTCTCGGCTGCCCTACCTATGGTGAACATCGACGAGATGATCGACCCCCGGTGGCCTCGGCGTCACGAAGGGGAACCGTGGAGAGGCAGCGGCCATGTCCGAGCAGCGCACAATTTTGGTGACCGGGGCGACCGGAACGGTCGGACGGCAGGTCGTGGCGCAGTTGTTGGAGGCGGGAACCCCGGTCCGGGCGCTGACCCGTGATCCCGACGCGGCCGAGTTGCCGGCCGGCGTCGAGGTGGTGCGGGGCGACCTGTGCGATCGGCCGGCGCCCGAGGTGACGGATGGGATCGCGGGGGTGTTCCTGGTCTGGCCGTTCGCCATGGTCGACGGGCTCTCGACGTTCCTGGACTCGGCCGCCCGGTACGCGCGCCGCATCGTCTATCTGTCCTCCGTGGCCGTGCGCGACCACGAGCGGCAGGCCGAAGGGCTGATCGCCCGATCCGGCCCGGAGTGGACGGTGCTGCGGCCGAACGTGTTCGCGGCCAACACCCTCCATTGGGCCGAGCAGATCCGCGCCGACGCGGTCGTGCGCGGGCTGTACGGGGCGTCGGCCGCGCCGGTGGTGGATGAGAAGGACATCGCCGCGGTCGCGGTCCGCGCGCTCACGGGCGAGGGCCACGCCGGGAAGGTCCACGAACCGACCGGGCCCACCCTGCTGACCCAGGCCGAACAGGCGCGGATCATCGGTGAGGTGACCGGTCGCCCCGTGCACTGGGAGGAGGACACTGCGCAGGCCGCGCGGCAGCGGATGCTCGGTCTGGGTTGGCCGGCCGAGGCCGTCGACGACGTGCTGCGCGCGCAGGCCCGGACGGTCACCGATCCGCTGCCGCCGACCTCCACCGTGGAGGAGGTCACCGGGAGGCCGGCGCGCACGTTTCGGGAATGGGTGGCCGACCACGCGGACGCCTTCCGCGCCGACCCGAGGCCGGCGCGCGAACTCGAGCACGGCGCGACCGACGCCGGCTGACGAAGCGGGCGCCCTCGCCGCGGCGTTGCTCGGGCCGGCGGGAAATCGTGGTCGAGTAGCGGGTGTTCAGTACCCGAGCAGAAGACGTTGAACACGATCCCCTAATCTCCTTCGGTCATCGATTCACCGAGGAGAGGCAAAGGAATGGTTAGGGTTCGTTTGGGCGAGCGCCTACGCGCGTCGACCTTACTGCGACGTCATCGCGGGAAACGCTCGCGACTGGTGGCCGTCGGCGCGCTCGGCGCGCTGTTGTTGGGACCGCAGACGGTGTCGCCGGCGACGGCGGCGCCGACCGCGCAGATCGGGGCCGCCCCGCAGGCCGCCGCCGTCGACCCCACCGAGCGGCTCGTCACCTGGAACATGCAGGGTCGTTCCGGTAGCGGCCCGAACACGTCCAAATGGTCCAGAGTCGACAAACTGAAATGGAGCGCAGACGTCGTCGCCCTGCAGGAGGCCGGCACCGAATCGCCGATCCCTGGGCTGGGTCTGCGCACCGCCCGGAACTACCGGCCCGAGGAACTGGGCGGTGCCGTCGACGTCCCCGAGGAGGACGAGGACGGGAACGAGAACGCCGGTCCCGATGCGCTGCCGCCGCTCAGATACGACCTGACCGAGTATCAGGTGAGCCCTCGCAACGAGGCTCGTGGCTACCTGTACTTCCTGCAGATCCACCCGCTGCAGAAGCGGCTGCCGGGCGGCGTCGGCTTCGACCCGATCAACCCACGGGGCGTCCGGACCTCGATGGCGATGTGGTCGAGACAAAAGGCCAACGAATTCGCCGTCGTTGCCGACCCGGTCCGCAACCGCGCCCGGCCCGCACTCGGTCTGCGCTTCGACACCGGCTGGGTGTACAACGTGCACACCGCGTCCATTCGCAGCGGAGACCGGCCCAACCCGCATGCCCGGGGCCTGCTCGGAGCCATCCGCAACCACGCCGGAGATGCCGGGTGGGTCGCCCTCGGCGACTTCAACAGTCAGGCGGGCACCTTCCCGGCGGATTACGGCACGCCACTCTTCGCCCGCGTGAACGGCAGAGCCGACAATCCGCCGGCGCGGACCCACATCGGGGAGGGCGAACCCGCACTGGACTTCCTGGTGACGCCCTCGCAGTTGAGGGAGGTGACAGTGTCCGTGGGCAACCAGAGCCAATCGGACCATCTCCCGGTCCGCATCGCGCCGAGGGCCGCGCGGTCGTGCGGTGAATGGAACCACACCACGCTCTACGCTGCCCCCGCTGCCCGCGCCACGGCCCGCGACGCCGAAGCGGGCGCCGCCGACACCGGGGAACCGTCCTGCCCGAGCGACGACGACCGGCCCACCGCGGCGGTTTCCCTCGGGGACAGCTACATCTCCGGTGAGGCCGGTCGCTGGGCCGGCAACGCGGACACCGCCGACGCCGGCTACTGGGGCACCGACCGGGGCGACTCCGTGTACGGCAACACCAAGTACGCCGGCGGCAACGGCTGCGAGCGCTCCGACGTGGCCGAGATCAACAGCGCGAATCTGGCCGTGGACCGCCGGATCAACCTGGCGTGTTCCGGGGCCGAGACCAAACATGTGATCTCCGAGGGCTTCAAGGAGGGCGAGCGGCCACAGGTGGACCAACTCGCCGATGTGGCCAAGGACAACCAGGTCAAGCTGATCGTGGTTTCGGTCGGCGGCAACGACCTGAAATTCGCCGACATCCTGAGCAGTTGCGCCAAGGCGTTCTTCACCTGGGACCCGGCCTGCGAGAATCGGGACACCGGCCGGGAGAGGTCGTTCGCCAACGCGCTGCCCGCCACGCAGGACAAGGTGACCGCGACGCTGGAGGCGATTCGCGCCACGATGCGCCGAGCCGGACAGGCGGATGGCTCGTATCGTCTGGTGCTCCAGTCCTATCCGACGCCGCTGGCCCGGGCCGCCGACAACCGGTACGAGAACAAGATCAAGCCCCGCTACACGCAGGGTGGTTGCCCGTTCACCGATGCCGCCTCCGATTGGGCGGTCGAGTCGGTGATACCGCGCATCACCTCGATGTTGCGCTCGGCCGCAGCCGCCAAGGATGCCGAATTCCTGGACCTGAGCCAGGCGTTCGCCGGCCACGAATTGTGTGCCAAGAACGCCCGCCAGGCCGACGCCAAGGACGCCAACGGCATGCCGGGTGCCGAGGCGGAGTGGGTGCGCTGGGTGCCGTACCTGCCCAACGTGCCCGTCCCGGAGCCGCACCAGCAGGGCGACTACCGCGAGGCGGTGCACCCGAACAGCTTCGGCCAGCAGGCCATCGGGACCTGTCTGACCGCGCTGGCCAACTCGGCGTCCGACCCGAACAAGCGCGAATTCCGCTGCTCCAACACACCGGGCAAGGGATCGGACGGCATGACCGGCGAACCGGTCTCGCCGAGTTACGTGCAGGAGGGCTGGGTCCGGCTGCGCAACGCCGAGACCGGCGAGTATCTGCGCCCGTACGAGCCCGGCTCCAAGTGGGTGGTCACCGGTCCGGCCGGTGAGGCCGGCCAGGAGTGGTTCATGGCCAATGGCCAGCCCGGCACAATAACGCTGCGCAGCAACCTGAACAACCATCTGCGTGGCGACGGCGGTGCGGCCTGGCAGTGGGCCGCGCTCGGCGACCCGGTGGAGTTTGTGATCCCGGACAACGCGGTCGGCGGTGCCCGACAACTGATGTACTTCGAGATCATGCAAGGGCTGCCCGCCACGTTCTGCCTGGCGCACAGCAGCTCGCTGCCCACCCACTGGGTCAGTGGGGATCCGTGCAGCAACGGTGCGAAGAACCAGCGCTGGTGGATCGAGCGGGTGGGCACTTCCCCACCGCCACCACCTCCGCCGCTGGAACGTGCCACCACGTGGACCCGGGTCGTCGACCGCGGCCTGGTCACCAACCGGGTCAGCACCAAGTGCATCGACGTGGACACCCGCGACGCCGACGGTCGGCGCGACGGTGGCCGGATCCACCAGTGGGGCTGTCTCGGAACCGCCAACCAGCAGTGGGACCTGAAGCCGCGACACGGCGACGGCTCGATGGAAATCGTCAGCCGCTACAGCGGTAAGTGTCTGGATCTGGACGTCGGTTCCGGGCGCGTGCAGCAGTGGGGTTGCGGTGGCAGCAACAACCAGCAGTGGTTCCCCGACGGTGCGCAGTTCCGCAACAAGCACTCCAACACGTGCCTTGCCGCCCG